>QMPP01000020.1 GCA_003650425.1 Bacteroidota bacterium
AATAAACTTCCTACTCGTTATAATTACAACGAAGAGGAATCAATACTGGCCTCTTTGGGCTCGTTCCGTATTCAAAAGAAAAACAGGTATGGACAAGCTATTAAATTAAATTCCGACTCCCTTGTGCTTACACCTAACACTGTTTTGTGTGCTGATGCGGTAATAAAAAGCGAAACAACTATACCGGATGCCATTTTGGTTTTTGATTGGCGCGATTCAACAGGAAATTCGGTTTTTTGGAGTGGATCCGTGTTTAAAAATTTTATCTCTCCCGATTCAACCTATGTTGTTTCGGTATCACTCCGAATCAGAGATTTGCCATCCATACCAACCGCTGGCAATATAAAGTTTTATATCTGGAAAAGAGATGATTCCATTATTGATGTAAAAAAAATGGAAGTTGTATCATCATACTTAAGCTCGACAGAGATGGGTTTATATGAACCGTTTAATCAGTAATATGCATGGTTATTCCTGCTAATAAGCTGTGTAATAGTTTAAAACAAAAAGATGTACTATTCTTTATGTGTATCCTGAAAAAATATTGTATTTTTACCCATTCTAAATAAGGTCTAAAAGCAAACGAAACATGAATAATAATCAGGTTTTTTTTTCAAATATTAAAGGGGATTTTTTAGGCGGTATAACTGCCGGGATAGTTGCTTTGCCGTTGGCTTTGGCCTTTGGTGAACAAACAGAGCTTGGAGCCGTGGCCGGCCTATATGGAGCCATTGCATTGGGAATAGTGGCTGCTTTGTTCGGGGGTACTAAAACCCAAATCAGTGGCCCTACAGCACCCATGACAGTGGTGGCTGCCGTTTTAATAATGGAAGCTGTAAAGGAGTTAGGGGGTATTCAGCAGGCTATGCCGGTGATTATTGCTTCGTTTATTTTGACAGGAATTATTCAGGCAGCTCTGGGGCTTTTAAAACTGGGTAAGTTTATTAAATATATTCCTTACCCTGTAATTTCCGGCTTTATGAGCGGGATTGGGGTGATTATTATTGTAACTCAGATTTTTCCTTTTTTTGGTGCGGAGAGCCCGGCCGGAGGTGCGTTGGGTACTATTTCCAATATTCATCGTATTCCTGAGTTGGTTAATGTTTACTCGGTAGGCATTGCCATTGCTACAGTACTGATTATCTACGCCCTGCCATTTGTAACAAAAAAAATTCCAGCTACTTTGGCAGCACTCTTGTTGATCTCCTTAATAGCTTACTATTTTATACCGGATGATGCCTTCTTGAAAATTAATTCAAAAGGTGATTTACCCACGGGGCTGCCCGTAATCAGTTTTGATTTTCTTAAAGTGCTGACTAATCCAAAGGTACTGGTTCGTATTATCGAATACTCTTTTACACTGGCAGCATTGGGTAGTATCGATTCGTTGCTTACTTCGGTGATAGCCGATAATGTAACCAAAACAAAACACGATAGTAACCGTGAGTTAATCGGCCAGGGTTTGGGTAATATGGTTGCCGGTTTTATTGGTGGTTTGCCAGGTGCCGGAGCTACCATGCGTACGGTTATTAACATTAAATCGGGTGGCCGTGGCCGGTTGTCAGGGGTTGTGGCCGGACTCTTGTTAGCAGGTATTTTGCTGGGACTGGGGCGGCTGGTAGGACATATTCCTAACGCTGTGCTGGCAGGTATTTTAATAACGGTAGGTGTAGGCATTATTGATTATAAAGGATTGCGTCATATCCGTTCAATTCCCCGGGCTGAAGCCGTAATCATGATTATCGTACTTTTATTAACGGTGTTTGTCGATCTTTTGGTAGCCGTAGGAGCAGGAATGGTGCTGGCAGCCTTTGTATTTATGAAAGAAACAGCTGATATTGTAGAAGGTGAAAGTCATCTTAAACCCTTAAAAGATTTTAAAAAAGATGGCGTATGGGATGATGAAAAGGGTTTGGTAGAAAAACTGGGAGATAAGGTTTTTATCAAACATATTGAAGGGCCTCTGTTTTTTGGTATGGTGGCAAGTTTTAAAAACCAGATAGAATTAATACCTGAGGATGTATCTTTTGTAATTTTCAGGATGGATCGGGTCTCTTATGTCGATCAAAGCGGACTGTATGCCATGGAAGAGGCGGTTACGGATATGTTAAACCGTAAGGTGCAGGTTTTATTTTGGGGGTTGAAAGGTCAACCAAAGATTATGTTTGAAAAAATTGATATTGTTCCCGATTTAGTGAGCGAAAAACTTTGTTTTGATTCATCCGAAGAGATTGAATCATTTTTGGAAAAGAAGATGTAGAATTTTGAATAATGAATGACATTTAAGAATCTAAAGAATAATCATGGATATAGGTAGAAGCGTAAAAAATGAAGCGATATTGAATAACATTACTCCTGCTCAGGCATTGGAATTGTTAAAAGAGGGAAACAAGCGGTTTCTGTCAAAGGATGTGGTAGAACGCGATCACGATTGGCATATTCGTGAGACACGGGATTCTCAGCATCCGTTTGCTTTTATCCTGAGTTGTATCGACTCAAGAGTATTGGCATCCATTATTTTTGATCAGGGTATCGGTGATATTTTCGTTGGACGTATTGGCGGAAGTATTATTAATCAGGATATTTTGGGAGGAATGGAGTATGCCTGCGCTGTGTCAGGCTCTAAGCTTATTTTGGTATTGGGACACACATCCTGTGGAGCAGTAAAAGGGGCTATCGACGATGTTAAACTTGGTAATTTAACGGCGGCTTTAAAACCTATTAAACTGGCCATCGCGCATACCCCGGTAATTGATGGTGAGCCACGAAATTCGGAAAACCTCGATTTTGTTAACAGGATAGCTGAGGAGAATGTCAAACTTTCGATAGAGGATATTAAAAGTCAAAGCCCGGTTTTATTGGATTTGTACAATAAGGGTGAAATTGACATTGTGGGTGCCATGTACAACCATGCTACTGGAAAGGTACGATTTTTATAATCTTATCATCAATAGTCATATCGAAATAATTAACCTTCTTGCCATCCCTAATAATTTCGGATAAACTAACCTATACAGTTTTAAGGTGATACCCTATTTATTATTTATGCGCACATACAAAATAAATAGATTCTTCAACACCCACTAAAACAAGGGTAGTATTGTTGCACCTTTCATCATTAATATTAGTGAAAAAGTATAACAAATATCATAAAGCATATTTAATAATGATTTATTAAATACTGTATCTTTGTACTTTAATAGTTAAATAATAAACATCCATGAATTCAACAAAAAATGTAGCCATACCGGTTAATGTAAAAATAGAAGGAATTAGCGAATCTTCCACGAAGATTAACCTCCGAGCCGGAAATTTCAATTTAACGATAGACGAACCTGCCAACATGGGAGGAACCAACGAGGGGCCATCGCCTATTCAGGTTCTGCTAATGGCCTTGGCAGGCTGTTTAAATATGACTGGCCATACCGTTGCCAAAGAACAGGATCTTGAGTTAATCGAGATGAAAATAAGTATTGAAGGTAATATGGATGCGGCTCATTTTATGGGCTATACAACCAGTAAAAGAGCAGGCTTTGAAGATGTTAACGTTTATGTCGAAACTAAATTTGACGGGAAGCCTACTAAAGAACAACGTGACAAATGGTTGGAAGAAACCGAAAGAAGATGCCCGGTTACCGATAATATGAAAACGCACACTAAAATTAGTATTAACTCAAATTAAGTCCGTTTTGTAATTAGTTTTTAGGCCTGCTTCAGTTTTGGAGTGGGCTTTTTTTTATTTTTACCCATTGTAGTTTTAAAAAGCAGCTTATGTACAATTTTGATAAAAAAATAGCACGTGCAGACACCGCCAGTGTTAAATACGATATGCGTGAGGAAATATTCGGTAAGGCTGACGTGCTGCCCATGTGGGTGGCGGATATGGATTTTGAAACACCCGAGTGCATCAGAAAGGCGGTATTGGAAAGAGCTGCTCATCCCATTTATGGTTACTCTATTATGACAGATGCTTACTTCGATGCTTTTATGGAATGGGTTAATCGACGTCATGACTGGAAAATTCAAAAGGAGTGGATTGTGTTTTCTCCCGGCATTGTAACAGCCATTAATGCTGCTGTTTTTGCTTTTACCGAACCAGGTGATAGTGTTATTGTTCAACCGCCAGTATATTTTCCGTTTTTTGATGCCGTAAAAAACAATGGGCGCAAGCAACTTGCCAATCAGCTGCTCTACCTTGACAATACCTACAAGATTGATTTTGATGATTTGACAAAAAAGGCTAAAGAGGCCAGGCTAATCTTGCTTTCCTCACCGCATAACCCGGTCAGCCGTTGCTGGAGTGAAGACGAACTTAAAAGGATAGGAAAGATATGTTTAGAAAACGATGTGCTCATCTTGTCGGATGAGATTCATGCCGATTTAACCCTCCCCGGTTATAAACATATTCCAATGGCTTCTTTATCACCTGAGTTGGCAGAAGTTACCATTACCTGTATGGCACCCAGCAAAACCTTTAACGTGGCAGGGCTGTTTACTTCGCAGATTGTAATTAAAAACACAAGCCTGCGCGAGAAGTTTAAAAAGTCGATGGATACCTTTCATCTTATTCATGGAAATATCTTTGGAATGATAGCTTCCGAAGCAGGATACCGACATGGTGATGCCTGGCTGGATGCGTTAAGAGCGTATCTGCTCAGAAACTTTAATCTTGTCGATCAATTTTTTAAAAGCGAGCTGCCTCAATTGACATTGGTAAAACCTGAAGCCACTTTTTTGGCATGGATTGATTACAGCAAAACAGGTATTTCCGATAAAAAAATGCAAAAGAAAATGGTAGAAGAAGCATCGTTGGGTTTAAACCCCGGTCGTATATTTGGCTCCGGCGGCAGCAGTTTTATGCGTATGAATCTCGGTACGCCCCGCAGCGTCGTGCTGGAAGCATTGGAGAGAATGAAGTGTATCCGGTTTTGATTGTCTCTTTATCCCTAAATTATACTGATTTATTGAGGCTGTCTAAAAAGTCGTACATTGTGTCAATCTGAGCGAAGTCGAATCACCTGTTTAGCATTCAATGCTTAACAACTTTTAACGGTAATACTTTAGTGCTTTAATAGTAAATAGCTCAATTTGGTTAACTTTGCCCACCGTTTTAGTTAAAAAAGTTTATGTTAACAAACCAGCAGAAAGATGAACTTGCTGATTTCTTTTCCAAAAAAAAGAAAATAGCCCTTACAACCCATATAAATCCCGATGGTGATGCCATGGGATCTACTATTGCTATGATGCATTACCTTAGGGCTAAAGGGCATGATGTTACTGCCATTGTCCCCAATAAATATCCCGAATTTTACGGGTGGATACCCGGGACTTCCGATTTGGTTATTTTCGAGAAAAACGCCACCACGGTAAAAAAAGTACTTGCGGAAGCCGATATGATTTTTTCGCTGGATTACAACAGTATTAAGAGGGTAGGCCCAATGTCAAACCTTTTAAAAGTAGCTTCCGGAAAAAAATTTCTTATCGATCATCATATCGATCCTGAAGAGGGGTTCGACTACTATCATCATACTACAGAGACTACTTCCACCGGTCAACTGGTTTTCCGGTTTATTGAATTAATGGGCGATAAAGCCCTTTTAAGTAAAGAGATTGCAGTAGCCCTTTATGTGGCAATTATGACCGATACCGGCTCTTTCAGCTACGCGGCCAACTACCCCGAAACCTACCATATTGTGGCCGAACTAATAGAGAAAGGAGTAGATGCCGAACAGGTTCACCGCCTGGTTTACGATACCTTTAGCGAAAATCGGCTTCGATTATTGGGGTATGCCATCTCGGAACGTATGCTGGTGTGGCCTCATCTCCATACGGCTGTAATTTATCTTACTAAGGAGGATTTAAAACGATTTAATTATCAGGTGGGTGATACCGAAGGGGTGGTAAATTATCCACTCTCCATGGACAATGTTAACCTCGCGGTGCTGATTACCGAAAAAGAGAAAAAAATTAAACTTTCGTTTCGCTCTAAAGGCGATTTCAACGTTAATCTGCTTTCCAGAAATAATTTTAACGGGGGAGGCCACAAAAATGCCGCCGGGGGACAAATATATTCAGATATTCCCAAGACTATTGAGACTATTAAAGCAACTTTGGAGCCATTAAAAGAGACGTTAAATTATAAATTATCATATTAACATGCGAGTTTTTATTCTAACTGTTATGGTGTCGGTGGGGCTATTTTTGGTTTCCTGCAACAACAACAAGCCTACAGGTTATGTTGCCAAGAAACCGAAAGAGGTTCAAAAAAGTCCTCAAAAATCACTGGAAAAGGTGAATCGCTATCTTTTAAAAGTGGAAAACCAGGAGATTGACGATTATGTGGTTCGACACCATTGGAATATGGAAACAACAGGTTCGGGCTTACGGTACGAAATTATTAAACATGGCAAGGGTCGTGCTATTAAACAAGGCGACCGCGTAGCGCTAAAGTACAATACCTTTTTAATTAATGGGCAGATGATTTACTCATCAGTAAAACTGGGGCCAAAGGTATTTGAAGTAGGACATAGCGACGTTGAAACCGGACTTGAAGAGGTGCTCATGCATCTTCATAAAGGCGACAAAGTCAATGTAATTATACCCTCATTTTTGGCTTATGGCTTGAATGGTGATGGCGATAAAATTCCGCCCAGAGCTATTGTTATTTATTTCTTAGAAGTATTAGATGTAAATTAATTTTGGATGACGTGACTGAAGTGTTACCCATTCACCCAACAAATAAAATGTTTATAAAATGAAAAACAATCTGATTTTATGGTTTGCAGCTTTAATGATGACTGCAACCATTTTCACCTCTTGTAACAAAGCAACAGGTAAATGGCAAACAACTAAAGACGGACTTAAGTATAAGTTCTACGAGCAAAACAAAGAGGGAAATACTCCCGCTGAAGGTGATTATGTTACCGTTGAAATGATTTATCGCACACCCGATTCAACATTGTTTAACAGTACTAAACTGCCAAAGCCTATGGAATTGCCTATGATTAAATCGGTACATCAGGCTGATATTTATGAAGGTTTGGCGTTAATGCATGAAGGTGATAGTGCTACTTTTGAATGTAATGCCGATTCAGTATTCCATAAACTGTTCCGCTTTAAAACTGTACCTGAAAACCTGAAAGATGTAAAATCCATCTTTTTTGATGTCAAATTGGTAAAGATTACCTCAAAAGAAGTAAAAATGAAAGAAGCCCAGGAGGCTCAAAAAATTCAACAAGAAGAGATGATGAAAAACAAAGCTGAAGAAGCAGGAAAACTGCAAAAGTATTTAACCGATAACAACATTACCGTGGCACCTACCGCTGACTCGTTGTTTATTGTTGTTACCGAAAAAGGAAATGGTCCCAAACCGCAAAAAGGTGATAAAGTTACCGTTCATTACACAGGATACCTGTTGGATGGAACTAAATTTGATAGCTCGGTTGACAGAGGCAAGCCTTTCGAGTTTGAAATTGGCGTAGGCCGTGTTATTAAAGGATGGGACGAAGGTATTGCAGCCTTAAACAAAGGTTCTAAAGCAAAACTTATTATTCCTTCCAAGCTGGCTTACGGCGAAAGAGGAGCCGGTGGTGTTATTCCACCTTATTCTCCTTTGGTATTTGATGTTGAGCTAATCGACTTTACCAGCGGTAAATAATTATTTTACAAGAAAAGTATCTTAAATGGGCTGCTTGATTCGTCTTGCAGCCCGTTTTGATTGTTGGTTTCTTTAAAAATGGCATTATGTTAAAAAAATTGTTGTTTTCCGTTATCGTTATTGGACTACTCGTTGTTTCATGCAAGCAGAGTGGCAAATTTGAAGGCTTTACCAAAGGCCCAAATAATGTTTGGTATAAAGCTTATACCCATAGTGATGATACTTCCAGGGTACGATTTAATAACTTTGTAACGGCAAAGATGCGTTATTACCTAAAAGATTCGGTACTTTTTGATAGTAAGGAACTTGACAACAAATTTGTTTTTCCGGTGATAAAGCCCATGTTTCAAGGAGATATCTATAATGGAATCAAATTAATGTCGCCGGGCGATTCGTTTACTTTTGCCGTGGTAGCCGATTCGTTTTTCTATAAAACGGCCAACCTGAAAAAACTTCCCGATTATGTTACACCGGGTGAACTCATGTATTTTGATATTAAGTTATTGAAAATACAAACCCAGGGTCAATATAAAAAATCGGAAAACCAAAAGCTACAACGTGAAAAGGTAAAGCAGTTTAAACTCCTCGCTGACTATGTAAAAGAAAACAATATCACTACCAAGCCCTTAGAATCGGGATTAATTTATACCACTCTTCAAAAAGGATACGGACGACAACCTCGAAAAGGTGATATGTGCCAGGTTTTTATGAAGGTAAAAGCCATTGGTGTTGACTACAATTTGTACAATAATTTCGACAAGGATCCACTCTTTATCGAGTACGGAAAGGCCTTTGATACCCCCGGGTTGATGCAGGGATTAGGCTTGATGCACGAAGGTGAAAAAGCACGGTTGATAGTGCCTTCCAATATCGGTATCGGACAGGATGGTAAAGGAGGAGCTGTTCCCCCTTTTTCGACTATTATCTACGAAATAAAACTTGACAAACTAAAGACTAAAGAAGAGGTGAAAAAGATGCGGAAAGCACAAGCACAGAAAAATGAGAAGGAAAAAGAAGCTCTTAAAAATGCTGAACCGGCAAAAATTGCAGCTTACATTAAACAGCACAACATTACGGTTGAACCTACTGCCAGTGGGTTGTATTTTATTTCAGAAAAGGAGGGGATAGGAGCTCATCCCGAAATAGGTAATACGTTATCTGTTCACTATACCCTTTATAATTTGAAAGATGAAAAACTTTTTTCTACTCTCGACAACGGACGGCCATTTAAATTTGTGCTTGGCTCAGGAACTGTCATTCCCGCTTGGGAAGAGGCCTTGCCGATGATGCGCAAATCGGGTAAAGCAAAATTGATTATTCCATCAAGTCTGGCTTATAAAGGAGTTGAAAAAAGAGCCTTTAATATTCCTCCCTATTCCCCTTTGATTATTGAACTTACACTACAAGATATTACAAAGTAGCTTTCTTTTTTAACGCGATATTGGTTACCCGTATCAACTCTTTTTTCATAATGGGTTTGGAGATGTATTCATCAAATCCTTTCGATATAAACTCTTCCCTGTCTCCCTGCATGGCGTAAGCTGTTTGAGCAATAAACGGAATCGATTTGTAAGGCATAAACAGCTCCTTGATTTTATCTTTCAGTTTTACACCATCCCATGGTTGGGGCAGGTTGATGTCCATTAAAACCAAGTCAAAAACTTCATCCTCTCTAAAAAAATCGCCCACTATTTCTAGTGCTTTTTCTCCATTTTCAGCAATAACGAGGGTGGAGGCTCCTTTTAAAATCTTAGTAAATAACAGCCGATTCATAACATCATCCTCTACCACCAAAACTTTAAGCCCTTTCCAGGGGTTGACGACTTGACTTTCAGTCTTTTTGCCGTCGGGTTTTGCCAGGGGAGTCGTTTCGTAAACATCGGTAGCGGGAAGTGTAAGCGTGAAAGTGATACCCTGTTCAATGGCCGATTCAATGGTAATCTCTCCTTTCATCAATTCTGCCAGCCGGGCAATAAGCGGGTATTCCATGCCGGTACCGATAAAGCCGGGAATATAATTTAAACCCTCACGGTTAAAAGGTTTCAGGATATCCGTTATATAGGCCGGATCAAATCCGTGACCGGTGTTTTGAATTTTTATAGTGCAAAATTTGTTCTTTTTTATTAGGTCGATGTCAATGATAACAAAACCCCGGTTGGTGTTGTTAAGCCCTACTTTGGTTGCCAGCGTAAGAATTTTTTTTAAGATGGCTTCGTCGGATAGAAGTAGTGGGATTTTCTTGCTGTTAAACACCAATTTAGCTGCTCTTTGCTTTGCCACCTCCTCAAGGTCAGAAACAATACTCCCAATGAGCGGAATAACATTTACCCTGGTAACGTTACAAGCTATTTTGCCTGAATCTATGCTGGTGTACTCGTGGTAAGCATCGATGATATTTAGGAGCAGTGAGGCGTTTTCGTCAATAATATCGACATACTTATAAAGCTGCGTGTTTTTAGTTTTGGCAAACTCCGTCTTAAAAATACTTGACAACCCAATCACACTCGATAAAAGTGACCGGACTTGAAAATTGATTTCGAGATTTGCTTTATCCCGCTTTTTCTTAATCTGTTGGGTTTGTTCTATTTGCTCCTTTAGCTTTTTGATGGCTTGATTTTTTTCTGACTTCTCTTTTTCAATGCGCTTTAAACGAGTTGTAACCCCATCCTTTTCTCTGTCTAAAAGCGCTTCGCCATCTTGCAGTAACTTTTTTCTTACTGATTCGGCTTTTAGCAGATTATCTTTTCTTTTATTAAGTTGCTTCCGTTGCGATGAGATGATGAATATCAAAATAGTTAAAATAACAAGAAGAAAGAGAATAACGAGGAGCAATAATCCCCAACTGAAAAAACCCTCTTTTTTTACAGGCTTGATGGTGGCAATAAGGTTGATAAAGCCACTGTTCGTAGCAAGTATTTTTTTTCTGTATTGGTCTATCGCATCGTTTTGCTTATTGGTTTCGTTAATAAACAGGGTGAAGTAATGCGAAGAGGGCTTGAAATCCTTTTTTACCCGAAATAAAGTTGATTTTGTAAGATACCATTCCGGTAAGAGGAGTGCGGAATCGCTGCCAATCGAATTTAGTAACAGCTCGGCAGAATCGGTTTTGTTTTCAATTAGATATAGTGAAGTCAATGCCAGTCGGTGCTGTAAGTTAATCTGCTTTGTAAACGGTTCAGGTAAGCGGATGGCAAGCTGGTGTAGTGCGATGGCTTTTGAGTATTGTCCTTGTAAGCTGGCAGCTTTGGCTTCACGATATAGCAGCCGGCTACGGTTGTTGAAGGCAGTAGGCTGACCATCAATTATTTTATGAATAAGTAAAAAGTAGAGGGAAGCCTTTTCTGGTTTGTTATCTTCTAATAACAGATCAGTCAGGTTAAAGCTGTGGGTTAATATACTGTCTTCGTTATCATTATCAGTATAATAGCTTATCAGTTTTTTATAGTACTCTTCGGCATGGTCAAAATCTTGATTCTGCTTACAGGCCTGAGCCATTATTTGATAGAGCATTACTTTTTGATGAGGGGAAACCCTTGTCATATCCGGCGCAAAGCGCTCATCGGTGAGAAGGACGATGGATACGGCAGGTAAGCTAAGCTGGTTAAAACAGTGCGTTAAAGTGATAAGTTCGTCTATCTGCCCGGAGCTATACTTATCCGGTGATTCTGAAAGAACAGCCTGAATGGTATTGTCTAAAATCAGAAGACAGGAATCACGGTTTGGGGTGCTGGTATAGCCTTGCTTGCCTGACAAGAAAGCCACGGTCAACAACAGTAAAAGTCCATATTTCCTGAATAGCAT
Organism: Bacteroidota bacterium; assembly: GCA_003650425.1. Lineage (GTDB taxonomy): Bacteria > Bacteroidota > Bacteroidia > Bacteroidales > F082 > B16-G9. Next base: position 11,459 of record QMPP01000020.1, read on the forward strand.
CATGGTTTTATAGCTGTTTTTTTGGCAATATACAAATGTTCATCAGCATTTAACGCGAATTTATTTATCTCTGACATCTGCCAATGCTTTTCGCCCGGTTTGATTTTGGTTACCACAAAACCAGCAGCAGATAAATGGTCAGGATAATCCTTTCCGTAGAGTCTGACATGGTCAAACTGGCCGTAGAATTTTTCTCGGTCGTTTTTTGTCAGAATGCCGGGATCTTCAAAAGTTTTGTTAAGTTTGTTGGCGATAGGAACCTGAACAATAGCACTTCCGCCTGGTTTTAAGACCCTGAAAATTTCGTGTAGTACCCTTTCTTCCTCTTTAATGTGTTCCAACACGTGGTTGGCAATCACAAAATCAAAAGTATTATTTTTGTACAAAAGTGCCCTTAAATCGATTACCGGCAGTTCATCGCTGTAATAAAACCCCTCCTGATATTTGGTTCCTACTATATAGGTGAGGTTTGGAAGCTTTGAAAATACCCGAAACAAAGATTGCTCCGGTGCCACATGCAACACCTGTTGTGGCTCGGTAAAAAAGGTGGTTTTTTCCTTAAGGTAAAGATATACAAGCCGGTCACGGTCTGTACTCTGGCAACGAGGACAGATGTTATTTTGACGATAACCACCACCAATAATCTCTTTCTCTTTTGTCACGGGCAGGTTAAATCCACCGGGAAGCATGGTTTTGAAACTATGTTGACAAATAGGACAATAATATCTATCTCCTTTATAAAGGTATCCTCTTACCATCAAGCGGATATTTTTAAGCAGGTAGCCAAGCTTCCGCGGGATGATATTTTTAATGTTACTATTCATGCATTACAACTATCGGAAAAAATTCTACGCCCTCTTTGTAGGATACCATGATACGATATATCCCGTTGGGAAGGTCTGATACATCTATAGTGGAAGTATGATTGGTTTGCCTGACAAGGGTGCCATGAATACTGAATATTTGCAGTTTTACTATTGGATGGTTGTTGGATGCTTTAACGTAAATCACGTTATTGGCAGGAATAGGAAATAATAGGAAATTATCATTATGAACCTCTTCTACCGAAATGGTGGGATCCTGACATTCATAAGTTCCCATATCGGTATAGTTGTGGAATGGCCTGACCCTGCTATCAATATCGAATACCAGTCCTTCATCAGTCATCTCTTTGCCATTATCAATTAGGGGGGAAGTGGGTTTTAAATCGTAATTATCAGTTAGAACATCCAAAAACTTTGCATCGTCGGTACTAATGCTGCTGAAATTGTTTGAAAGATTAACTTGCGAGTCATCAACATTAATGTTGTAAAAGGCACTTTCACCGGCATCGGTATAGCCAGGATTTACAACCACGTTATTAATAAGGTATCCCATATTACTTTCGTCGTTGGCGTAAGTAATGCCAAATGACTTAGGGCTAACAATGGTGTTGTTATATATTTTGTTCTCTTCGTCAGCAATGGTAACAGCTTTTCCCACATAAATGCCATGCTTAAAGGCAATCGGGTCGTTGGGCATATAGGTTCTTCCGGATCTAACAATCAAATTGTTAAAGACCCTCATCGAGCCAAGGCCGAAAACATCAATGCCATCGCCTTTACCATCGTAAATTTTGTTGTTGTACACATCGGCACGACTGCCTCCTCCAATGATAATACCACTCATTTGCCCGTTGTGTTCGGCATAAGAGTCGTGGCGGATTACATTGTTATACACCTTGCAATCCTGCTCGGCCGAGCTAACCTGAATGCCGTCCCAGCCGGTGTTTTCCACAATATTATTGTAAACCCTGGTGCCAATTAATACATGAGGATAGACTAATGTGTCGCAATCGCCCGTCAGATGCTGTCCCGAATATTTTGAGCTGCCAATATACAAGCCTTCGTCAGCCACATCGTGTACGTAGCAATCGTGAAGCTTGAAGTTGTACATGGTAAACTTATCGCGTGTGGACGAGAAGTCGTTACAGGTGGGGTCGGTTTTAGCATAAACGCCGGCAATGGGTGTGTTGGCAATTTCTATGTTTTCAATCTCCACATCGGTACTCAGGTCGCCAACCGCCAGACCTGTTCCGCCTCCAACCCGTTGCACCTGAAATCCGTATTGAATGCTGTCTGTACCGGTTCCACTAACCTTTAGGTACGAAGAATGTGAGATTTTAATACCATAGTAATTATCTGTGTTAATGATTACAGCGCCATCGTAATTTATCAACTGGATGGGATTTTGAGCTGTTCCGTTTACATTTCTTATGAGTAAGAAATCTTTTGATGAACCCTTTATACATATCACATTGCCCGGGTGGATACCGCCATGAGATCCATCAATAACAAATGTTGAGGGAGGAATCTCCACGTCACAAACTTGTTGTTGTGCCTTTGCATGGTTTCCCACGAAAAAGAATAACAGGATACCTAAAATACCTAATTGATAATTTATTTTTGAAATCATATTTAACCTCTTTTTGCTCGTTCCCAATTTACACTTTGTTGTCCTTTAAAATAGCGCTTGATGCCCATCCACACGGCATAATTCATCACCAAAAAGTAGTAGGGAATATAAAGCAGTTTCACTTTAATTTTTTTATTTTCAAGATACCAGCCCAGCAAGGCCATGGCGTAAAACAAAATTTGTCCGTAAAAAAGAAGGGTATAGAGGTTGTCGAAATTATTGAAACCATTTACATAAGCCAGCCAGAGGTTAAGCAGAAAAATAATCGGCAGCGAAATAGGGGCAATCGTCCAACGCAATACCCTGTGCGAAATGTACTGAAAACTAAGTGTTCCGTATTTAAAAAGGTTTAGCAAAGGTTTCAACCTTATAATCGATTGGATGCCACCAGCCGCGATGCGTACTTTACGTTTCAGCTCTTCTTTAACGTTGGCAGAAGGTGCTTCAATGGCATAAGCCTCAGGGTCGTATTGTATGGTGTATCCCTGCATGGCAATGCGCAACGAAATGATAAAGTCATCGAGTAAGGTATCTTTTTCAACCTTTTGAAACAGCTTGGTACGAACGGCGAACAGCTCTCCGGCAGCTCCCACTACTGAATAGAGTTCGGCATCCCATTTTTTTAAGGTTGATTCATATTTCCAATAAATACCTTCGGTAGCTGCAGCACCTGATTTATCGTAAATACGCTTCTCACCCGAAACACAGCCCACGGTAGGGTTGGAAAAGAGGTTTACTATCCGTCTGATAGACTCTTTGCCTAGCATGGTGTTTCCATCTGAGAAAATAACAATGGGGGTTTTAACAAAGTCCATTCCCCGGTTCATGGCCCCTATTTTCCCACCTCTTTCAGGCGTGTGATATACTTCCACTCCTTTATTAGCATACTTTTTCAGTAAATCCGGCGTACCATCATCAGAGCCATCGGTAACCCACACCTGTTTAACTTTATTTTGAGGATAATCGAGACTGAAAGAGTTATTAACCTTATCGTCAACATAATCCTTTTCGTTGTAGGCAGCCACAAAGAGGGTAACTTCCGGTTCATAATTTGGGTTGGCTATGGCAGGTTTTCCTTTGAAGATTCGTTTTATACGTACCAGAAAAAAAAGTAATATTCCGTAACCAAGATAGGCGTAAAATACCAAAAACATTAAAATCCAAAAAAGTATCTCTATCGTTTTCATAAGCAGGATGTAAATATGTTAAACCTTTAATACCATTCAAATATATACAAAGTTATGAAATGCAGCACCGCCTGAGCCTGTTTTTACCTAAATATTTTTTTTACTGAAATAGTTTTCTTTTCAAAAGTGAACACTTTTTAACCTGATTGCTTTATTAATTGAAAACAGATGCTACCTTTGTCTCCCTAAAAACAGCAGATTATGAAGAATAATACAGGAATGGCAGGAAACAGGGGAAAGAACCTTAAATCAGATTGTTTCGTTGAATTCGAGCAGCTGGAAAAAGGTGGCATCCAGATCGAAATAAATAGCAAAGTAGCTGCCTATTACGGCACCTCCAACAGAAAACTTGTTAGTGACCTGCTTCGGTTTTTTGAAGTTGAACATGCCCGTGTTTTTATCGAAGATGGAGGCGCCTTGGAGTTTGTGATGGCCGCGAGGGTAGAAGCTGCCATTAAAAAAGTACTGAATACTGATAAAGAATTTTTACTGCCGCATCGTGAAGAGAACAAATTACCCAGCAAAAAGACAGCTTTTCGTTTTTCACGACTATATCTTCCGGGAAACGCACCCAAGCTAATGATTAATGCAGGGATTCATCACCCCAACGGTTTGATTTTAGATTTAGAAGATGCCGTGGCATCCGACAAAAAGTTTGAAGCCCGTTTTTTAGTGCGTAACGCATTGAGAACGTTACATTTTTATGGTGCCGAGCGTATGGTTCGTATCAATCAGGGAGCACGGGGTCTTGAAGATTTGGCTTATGTAGTACCTCATTTTCCAAACCTTATTTTGGTTCCTAAATGCGAAAGTGTAGAGGATATTAGTGCTATTAATAAGGTAATTGATGCTTTAAAAAAAGAGTATAAAATAACAATACCCATTTGGTTGATGCCTATTATTGAAAGTGCTAAAGGGGTGATGGAGGCTTATAATATTGCTTGTTCGGCTGACAATATTGTTGCCATGGCCATTGGTCTGGAGGATTATACGGCTGATTTGGGAACGCGCCGTACCAACGAAGGGTCGGAATCCTTTTTTGCCCGTAGCATGGTAGTGAACGCTTGTCGCGCTGCCGGAATTCAGCCCATCGATTCGGTATTTTCAGATGTAGCCGATATGGAAGCGCTGGCAGCCAATGTTAAGACCTCTAAATCGTTGGGGTTTGATGGTATGGGTTGCATTCATCCGCGGCAAATAAATGTGATTCATGAAAATTTTGCTCCCGAAGTGGCCGAAATAGAAAAAGCAAAAAAGATTTACCTTGCCTTTAAAGAAGCTGAATCCAAAGGGATAGGGGTTGTTTCGTTGGGTTCAAAAATGATTGATCCCCCGGTGGTAAAACGAGCCGTTACAACCATCGAATTGGCCATTAACACCGGTAAGCTGGAAAAAGATTGGGAGAAGAATTAATTTTCTGTTACAACAATGATGTTATAAACTACACAAATTGAGAATAATGAAAAAATACGATAAACTGGTTAAAAATGCTGTTGGCCGCGAAGTGCCAACCATCATTAACGGAGAAGAGCATATTCCATTTATGGGCGTTGGAAAATATCGACCCACAGGTAGAAAATATGGCCCTCCCATCGCAACTTGTGCCGATTATCCCGATGATGGTAATAAAATGGTGTCTGATTTAAAAGAGGCCCTGATTAAATGTGGGTTGAAGGATGGCGTGACCATTTCGACACACCACCATTTTCGTAATGGCGACCTTATTGCAAACATGGTTTTTGATATTGCCAAAGAGCTTGGAGTAAAAGACCTGCGCTGGTTTCCCTCTGCTTCATTTCCTTGTCATGAACATTTGATACCCTACCTCGAAGACGGTACGATCAATAGGATTGAAGGCAGCATGAATGGCCCTCTCGGTAAATTTGCCTCCGAAGGTAAAATGAAAGGGTTAGGTGTACTTCGCTCACATGGTGGGCGTTACCAAGCTATTCAGGATGGCGAAGTGCATATTGATATTGCTGTTATTGCAGCGCCTACCGCCGACCCGTTTGGGAATGCCAATGGTGTTAACGGCAAGGCGGCTTGTGGTCTGTTAGGGTTTGCCTTAGGCGATTCGCAGTATGCCGACAGGGTAGTGGTAGTTACCGACAATGTAGTGCCATTTCCGGCCATCCCGTGGCAGATAAATGGAAACTATGTTGATTTCGTGGTGAAAGTAGAAAAAGTAGGGATACCTGAAAAAATTATCTCGGGAACGACCAAAATTACTAAAAGTCCTGATCGGCTTTTAATCGCCGAACTTACAGCACAGTTTTGTGAAAAGGCCGGGCTGATTTATGATGGTTTCAGCTATCAGGCCGGAGCGGGTGGAACAGCCCTTTCCATTGGAAACTTCTTTGGAGATATCTTACGGAAAAATGGTTGGACAGCAAGGTTTATCCGTGCCGGAAGTAACAAGTATCCTGTGGAAATGTTGGAAGAGGGATTGGTAGGTTATATCCTTGACGGACAGACTTTCGATCTGGACGGGGTGCGCTCCATGCGCGAAAACCCAAACCATGTTTGGACTTCGCCTTTTACATCGTATAACTATCATGGTAAAGGAAATTTTGCTTCCATGCTGGATATCGTGGTGTTGGGTGCCACCGAAGTGGATATAAACTTTAATGCCAACGTGGTAACACATTCCGATGGCTACCTCTTACATGGGATAGGAGGGTGGCAAAATACGTTGTTTGCAAAAACAACTATTCTTCCCATCCCGCTATTTCGCGACAGGATTCCCGTTATTAGAGATAAAGTAACCACCTTGTGTGCACCCGGTGAAATGATTGACGTAATTGTTACCGAACGCGGAATCGCCATCAATCCGTTGCGAGAAGACTTAATCCAAAAGACAAAGCACTCGGGACTACCCATCAAAACCATTCAGCAGCTTAAAGAAGAAGCAGAAGAGATTTGCGGGGTGCCCGAAAAAGCCGAATTGAGCGATGAAATTATTGCCGTTATCAAGTGGGTTGACGGCACGGTAATCGACTCGGTGAGACGGGTGCTGTCAAAGTGACAATTTAATTGATAATCGGAGTTGCCTGACAAAAATAGACCAATTAACTCATTGGAAATTGATTAATTTTATCTCCTGTAAAAGCCATCACTTTGGATCAATCGTATCATAAAAATCTGCAGTATTATAAATTTAGCTTTTATGGCTTTTTAAAAAATCTAAGGTTTTTCGAAAGCTTTCTTATTCTCTTTTTCCTCGAGAAGGAACTTACCTATGTTGAGATTGGTTTTTTGTACTCTATTCGGTCGATTACTATTGTATTAACCGAAATTCCCAGCGGAGCTGTTGCCGATGCGTTGGGACGCCGTCGTACCTTATTGCTTTCTTTTTTTGTGTACTTATTGTCGTTTTTTACTTTTTACTTTTCCAACTCGTTTATTTCGATGGCAATAGCAATGGTACTTTTTGCTCTGGCCGATGCGTTCAGATCGGGAGTACATAAAGCCATGATTTTTCATTATTTGCAACAAAAAGGCTGGTCATCTCAAAAAACCGATTACTACGGCCATACCCGTTCTTGGTCGCAACGAGGTTCGGCATTATCGGCGTTGGTGGCGGGGGCTATCGTATTTTACTCGGGTAGTTATCGGGTTATCTTTTTAGCCTCTGTGTTGCCGTACTTGCTTGATATGCTTTTAATAGCATCCTATCCGAAGTGGCTGGATGGTACCATTAAAAATCTTGATGTTTCCGGAATCAGACAAAAATTTATTCAGGTTGAACAAGGTTTTGTCCTGTCGTTTAAGCAGCCACATTTTTTAAAGTCCCTGATCAATACATCCATTTATACAGGTTACTTTAAGGCGGTTAAGGATTATGTTCAGCCGGTTATCAAAATGTTTGCGTTATCGATTCCTGCTTTTGCCTATCTGAACAATGATAAAAAAACGGCGCTCTTTGTGGGGCTGTTTTACTTTGTTATTTACCTGCTTACAGCGTGGATGAGTCGCCGCTCGGGTGATTTCAAAAATATTTTTAAAAATTACACATCCCCTATGAATCTAACCTTGTTAATCGGGTTTGGATCCGGCGTGTTGAGTGGACTTATCTTCCTTACGGGATGGTATTCGCCGGTCATAATAGGGTTTGTGCTTATTATGATGGTGGAGAATCTGCGAAAGCCAATTGGCGTTTCCATGATTGCAGAACTTTCGCATGATGATGCCATGGCAACAGTTTTGTCGCTCACATCACAAGTTAAATCGGTGTTTGCAGCTGTCATTGCTCCTTTAATTGGCATGGTGGCCGATAAGTTTGGACCGGGAGCAGGCATTGCCACCGTTTCGCTGCTGCTGCTATTGCTATTCCCGCTTATCAAGCTGAATAAAAGCAAAACGTTATGACAAACTATTTATTATTAAAATAGGTTGGGTCAGTCTGGTAATAATCGTAACGGGTAAAATTGTTGTGCCTGATTTGAGTTTTTAGTGCTGCTACATACTCCTCGCCCAATTCGCTGTAATCAGTCAGGTACTCAACCAATTTATAAGGATTATTAGTTTTAGCCCGTGCATTACGAAACGCCCGAAAGGGCGAACGTGTTGCCAGCAATTTAAAATAGTCATCAATCGACTCAGATAGAGAGCTGTATTTATAAAGGTACATGTGTTTTCCGTTACGCGTACTGAGCGATGGAATACGGGGGTCGGAATCGTTAAACGACCAAACTCCAAACACATTGTCGGCATCTACAAAAAATCTCGAGGTTCCCCATCCCGACTCAATTGAGGCCTGTGCTAACACAATGCTTGTTGGATGAGTGATTAATCGTAACTGTAAATCTTCAACACTTTTAGCCCGATATGTTTTCAAAAGATCAGTCAAAATTTGCTGGTCACCGGGGGATAACGTATCTAACGAAGCGGCATGATTAACCCATTCCAATCGCTCTTTATACTCTTCCTTGGCAATCAAAATAGCAGGGAGTATCAGGTCGATAAAGTACTTCTTTTTCTCTTTTACAGGAAGGCTTTTTAGTGAAATAACATTAAGGTAGTCGATGGGTTTTACAAGACTATCGGTAACGGGTTCGATGTCTTTGTAAGTGTTTATGTGCTTCTTTTGGATGGTTATTCGCTCCAGCGCATTGAGTTGTTTCTCTGCTTTGATATTTTGTTTTGAGTCACAAAACGTAAAAAAAGCCAAAAAGCCTACTAAATAAATTGAAACAGCTTTGATACTAAAAATATTATCCATTTAAAAATGTTTGATTATCAATGACATGAAAATATAATAGGCAGTTATTACAGCCTTATATGCCCAAAATGAAGTGCAAACTTAAAAAAAACCGATAATAATTAACACAACGGTTAAAATTATACTACGAAGTTGTTATTATTCAGATTTGAAAAACCATATTATTATTTTATGCTTTGTACAGGATAAATTCATATATACATACTATTTCCGGGTAATAATAGATATATAATCTGTTAATTACTATATTTATAGATTTAATTACTATCATTATAATATATTACTTTTTTAACTTCCAAAAATTTAATCATATAGAGAATAAGAGCTATCTTTGCAGACAAGATTTAGGGCTTATTTTAATGCAACCGGAATCTGTTTTAATGCTAAGAGATAGGAGGGTAGATAAAGCATGAAACTTACGCATATTATTAATTTTAAAAAATTTAATACCATGGAAAATACATTCAAAAAAATCAGGGAGCTTTCTGAAAAATATCGGGATTATACCGCTCATAACTTGTCGAAACTGGTGCAGATAAAATCACTTAGCACACAGGAAAAAGAGGTGCAACTGGAGTTAAAACACCAAATGGAAGAAGCAGGATTCGACGAAGTGTTTATTGATGGCTTAGGCAACGTAATTGGACGTATTGGAAACGGAAAACGAATTTTGGCTTACGACGGCCACATGGATACGGTTGATTTCGGGAATATGGAAAACTGGGATTTTGACCCACTGAGTGGTGAAATCAAAGATGGTTATGTGTTGGGACGTGGTAGTGTTGACCAAGAAGGAGGCCCTGCTTCTTTTGTTACAGCCGGTCGTATTCTTAAGGAAATGGGATTTGATAAAGATGTTACCCTTTACTTTGTGGGAAGTGTTATGGAAGAAGATTCCGATGGTTTACCCTGGAAATACATCGTGGAAGAAGATAAAATCCGACCCGATTTTGCCATTAGCACCGAGCCTACTAATCTGAATATCTATCGGGGTCATCGTGGAAGGATGGAGATTGAGGTTAGCTTCAACGGTTTATCTGCTCATGGTTCGGCACCCGAAAGAGGTGTAAATGCCATATATATGGCTTCGAGGGCAGCACTTGAAATAGAAAAGTTAAACGAAAAGCTGGCTTATGATGAGTTTTTGGGAAGAGGTAGCGTTACCATTTCTGAAATGGTTACCGGCAGTCCTTCACTATGTGCTGTGGCCGACTTTGCAAAATTTCATCTTGACCGCCGTTTAACCTGGGGCGAAACCAAAGAATCGGCTGTTAAGGAGATTGAAGAAATTGTTAAAGATATGAATGCAAAAGTGGAGGTGTTGCAGTATCACGTTAAAGCCTACACAGGGCTTGAATATGGAATGGAAAAATACTATCCTACCTGGAAAATGCCGGAAGATCATCCTGTAGTTCAAACCGGTGTTAGTGCTTATACCGATTTGTTTGGAAAAGCGCCTCTGGTTGATAAATGGACCTTTTCAACCAACGGCGTGGTAATTAATGGCATTTATGGAATACCAACCATCGGATTTGGTCCCGGTAACGAAGTAATGGCTCATGCTCCTAACGAGAAAGTGCCGATTGATCACCTGGAGATAGCTACCGCTTTTTATGCCGGCTATGCCTATAAATTTGCTGATAATAAATAAAATATAGTTACCTTATGGATTTGAAACAAAAAATAGAGAGATTAAAAGATCTTAAAACCAAGCTTTACCAAAAAGATTTCCTGTTGACTTGGGAAAAAAGTGAAGATGAGTTAAAAATGGTGCTGGAGGTGGCTGCTATTTTAAAGAATTTGCGTGATAACAACATCTCTCCAAAAGTGTTTGACTCGGGACTTGCCATTTCTAATTTTCGTGATAATTCAACCCGTACAAGGTTTTCATTTGCTTCGGCTGCCAACCTTCTGGGATTGTACATTCAGGATTTAGATGAAAAAAAATCTCAGATAGCACATGGTGAAACGGTTCGTGAAACCGCCAACATGATTTCATTTTTAAGTGATTTTATCGGTATTCGTGATGATATGTATATCGGTGAAGGTCATAAATATATGCTTGAAGTTGGTGAAGCTTTGGATGATGGTTACAAAAATGGCGTGTTGCCTGTTCGTCCTGGAATTGTTAACTTGCAGAGCGACCAGGATCACCCCACACAGTCGATGGCTGACCTGCTATCGCTGAAAGAACACTTTGGTTCTTTGGAAGCACTTCGTGGTAAAAAAATTGTGATGAGTTGGGCCTATTCGCCGAGTTATGGTAAGCCATTGTCTGTTCCCCAGGGAATTATTGGTCTCATGTCGCGTTTTGGTATGGATGTAGAATTGGCTTATCCTGAAGGGTATGAGCTAATTCCTGAAATTATTGATATTGCCAAAAACAATGCAAAAGTTAGTGGTGGTAGTTTCAAAATTGGTCATTCGATGACAGAAGCCGTTAGAGATGCTGATATTGTTTATCCCAAAAGCTGGGCTCCTTTTCACGTGATGAAGCAAAGAACCGAGCTATTACAACAGGGTAACACGAAAGGGCTGGAAAATCTGGAAAAAACCTGTCTTGCTGAGAATGCCAAATTCAAAGATTGGGAATATGACGAGGAAAAAGTAAAACTGACGAAAAATCAGGATGCTTTATACATGCATTGTCTTCCTGCCGATATTACAGATGTGTCGTGTGATGCAGGTGAAGTTAGTAAGGATGTGTTCGAGCAATATCGTATTCCCACCTATCTCGAAGCCGGTTTTAAGCCTTACATCATAGCCGCCATGATGCTTACCCAGAAATTTGAAGATCCGGAAGCTGTTTTAAGCACCATCTTGAAAAAAAATCAAAAAAGGGTACTTTATTAAATTGTCTCTGTCTTATCCTCACCTGTGACGAAGATTAAGGAGTAAATTCAATAGATAAAGTTATCCTCGTTGCAAACGAGGATGTGTTGCTGTACATTGTTTTTCGGTATCCCCTATGGGGAAGGTGTGATGGTAGTCTGTAAGATACAATTCTTTAACCGCTACGCGGTAAGATATCGGAGCAATAACTGAATCAGCTTTTCTATTATGCTCATTTGAACTTTTCTCCGTAGGAGAAAAATGAATTGTAACTTCATATGTTAGCCATTCCCCGTAGGGGATGCTGATAACAAGCTGCAAGGAAAATCATACTGCTACTCTTTATACCCGATAAATAGTGCCGGTGTGACTGATGAGGATGAGCGTTCAATCAACAATACTTCTAAAATCAAAAAATCACTATTCTGCACTCTTAAATCTCATGGTCGTCTGTTTTCTTTCAGGTCGTAGTAAGCCTGTGGGCAGATATTTGAGGTGGGAATGTAGTGCCTCACGGTTGCAAACCGTGAGATAGATCAAAGGTGCAACAGTATGTATGGTGTCAATGGTTCAGATGATCTTTTTCTACCTTTCGGGTGCGAAGCCACCCGAAAGGAAAACTCTAACTTTACAAGGCTTTGCAAAGCAAAGCACCTTGCTAAATCATCGTGATGCGTGTGCCGCCACCATCGATACCCAGTTTGTCAATTTCCGTAATGATGGCATCTTTTCCTGAATTTTTTACAAAATTGATGGCTGCCCTGATTTTTGGAGCCATACTGCCTTCGCCAAACTGTCCTTCTCTGAGGTATTTCTGCGCCTGTAGAATGGTCATCTTGTCGATGGCTTTTTGTTGTGGTGTGTTAAAGTTAATGTAAACCTTGGGAATATCGGTAAGGATAAAAAACTTATCAGCCCTGATGCCAATGGCTAAACGCGAAGAGGCAAGGTCTTTATCAATTACTGCCTCAATCCCTTTTAATCGGTTTTCTTCTTCAAAATAACAAGGTATTCCACCGCCACCCACGGTGATGACAATGTGACCTTCCCGGGCTATCTTTTCAATTGTTTTCTGATTGTAAATCACTAGTGGCTCCGGTGAGGCTACCACTTTTCGCCATCCTCTGCCACGCGCATCTTCTTTAAAAATGGCATCGGATTTTTCCATAATGGATTTTGCTTCTTCTTTTGTATAGTAAGGTCCGATAGGTTTAACCGGATTTTCAAATGCGGGATCGTTTTTATCTACCAACACCTGCGTGATAATGGTGATGATATCACGTGATTTGTTCTGTTTCATTAACTCGTTGCGCAGTTGCTGTTCCAAAATATACCCGATAAATCCCTGCGAATAGGCACCTGCAACATCCATGGGCATTTCCGGGAGTCCATACATCTTTGAACCTGCATCTACCTGAAGCAAGATGTTTCCTACCTGAGGACCGTTTCCATGCGTTAATACTAAATTATATCTGTTCGACAACGTTAACACCTTTTTGCCGGCTTCTGCTGCGTTGGCAGATTGTTCTTCAATTGTTCCTTTTTCTCCGGCTCTCAACAAAGCGTTGCCGCCAAAAGCCACTACTGCTAATTTTTCCATTACTATTATTTATTTATTAGATTTCTGTTATGATTATTAATGACCCGGCAATAATAAACTTTTATTTTGATAATTTATTGTTGCATTTTTTTCCAAAGACGTGTTGCCTGATCTCTTGAAAATGTCAGCACTTCCTCTTCATTAATGGTTTTTACAACTTTGTCTTTTATGATAAGTTTGCCGTTAGCTATCAGATGTTGAACATCCGATGACTGTAGTCCGAAAATAAAATGCCCGAGGAAATTGTCGCTGGTTACGGGTGTGGGACTTTTATAATCAAGCACCACGAGGTTGTTTTCACCATCCCCTTTAAAACTATTTTCACGTAGGTAATTATGTGCATTTCTGAACCTTTGATAAGCGGATACAAAATCAATGTTATCAAATGTTTGTCCAACAAAAAATGCTTGTTGTGCACTACGGATCATGTTGCTATGCATGCCATCGGTGCCAAACATAATACGATTGCCAAGATTGCTTCCGTCAAAAAAACCTACATGGTTGTTCAGGTTGCTTTCAGTATTTTGTACGACCCACGCTTTTGAATGGCGAACCATTTTTATTTCTTTATCCGAAAGATGGAGACAATGACCCAAAATAGTTTGAGAACTGTTTAAAGCACCTGTTTCTTTCAAACGTTGCATGATGTTTTTCCCATACTTCTTTTGGGTAAACGCCTCATCATAGGTATCTTCTGCCACGTGAATGTGAAATCCGGAGTTGTATTTTTGCATCAGCGCTGCTGCCTTTTGCAAAGTACGGTCGCCAACAGTAAACGACGCATGCAACCCTATCAGTCCCTGATGGTTTTTAAGATACTCCTCCGTTTCCAATAAACCCTGGTCTGCAATATCTAACCCGTCGCGATCGGAAATTTCGTAGCAGAGCAGATGACTAACGCCAACCTTATCGAAGGCTTTGGCAATAATTTCGAGTGAACCTGAAACCGCATTGGGTGATGCATGATGGTCGATTACAAAAGTTGATCCGGCTTTAGCACAGGCAATGGCTGTTGACAAAGCACTGGCCTCAATCATTTCTCTATCCAACGATTTATCCAACGTCCACCAGATATATTTTAATATTTCGACAAAGTTTTCAGGATTCTTTTTGGGAGCTCCCATTCCTCTCGACAAAGCCGAATAAACATGATGGTGGCCTATGACAAATGATTTGGTTACAATCTTGTTTTCGCAGTCGATGGTTTCATTTGGCGTTGCAGCCGATAGTTTGTCATCCGCGAAAAGTATTTTACCATTCAAACCCTCCTCCACGAGCAGGTCTGTTTTTTTGAATATAAGGGTTTCCCAGTCCAG
>QMPP01000021.1 GCA_003650425.1 Bacteroidota bacterium
CGCCCTTTCGCAACTTCGCTAACATCACGCTTCGATACAATGCTCCTGCCGTCGCATCAGCGTGACCACGCGCCATTTCGCGCCTTCGCGGTTAATTCTTCCTCAGCGCCTTCGCGCCTTCGCGGTTCACTCTCCTCTCCCCCCGCGAATCCCCCATAAGTAACAGGACAAAGTACTAACAGATCCACTGCTAAAGCTTAAGCATTGTTTGCACATAAGGGGTAATGCCCGAAAAGAAAAACTCCACGGCAATTACCATTACAATCAGCCCCATGAGCTTGGTTAAAATCTTAATTCCCTGCTCACCCACAAACTTCATAATACCGGAGGCACCCAGCAACGAAACCAAAATTACCAATGTAACCAATAAAATGGCAACTACCACCATCAACTTTGATGAGTAATCGGAGGCATCGCCCATTAACACAATGGCGTTGGTAATTGCGCCGGGACCGGCAATCATGGGAATTCCCAACGGGGTGATAGAGATGTCATCTACATATTTCTCCACTTCATCCTCATCAATTTTTATACGCGAAAGGCGGGCATTAAGCATATCGTAACCGACAATAAAAAAGATAACTCCTCCAACGACTTTTAAGCCCGCTACCGAAATACCGAAAAAGTCGAAAAGATACTTACCGGCAAAAGCGAATATAAGCAGGGTAAAAGTAGCTGTAACAACCGCCTTAACTGCCGTTTGATTTCGCTGCTTCCTTGTCAGCGAAGAGGTCATGGTAAGATATACCGGCATAATGCCCAATGGATTCATCAAGGTAAAAAACGAGGTAAAATAGAGCAGAATGACAGTTAATTGATCCATAACTTTGTATTAATAACAATAATCAAATTACAAATACCAAATAAATTCCAATATCAAATATATCAATTACCAAAACCTCATAAACAAGGCAGTCAGGTTATTTATAATTCACTGATTTTCTGTTCTACCACTTCCATAATAGCGTTACGACACTCGCGGGTCTGATTCATTACCTGTTCGGCTTTTTTTAATAATGAAGCGGTAAATTCGGTATCCTTAATTCCGGCGGCATTAATCTTAACATTAAGGTAAGCTCCTTCAACGGCAGTTAACGCACACAAAGCACCAACACCGGCATCCGAAACCGAATTCGGGTTACCGTTTTCAGCCATGGCACGCATTACGTTAATCGATTCGTAAGATGTTTGCATTACTTTAAACGGAACTTCCATGGCATATTTTGAGGCCTCTTCGATGGCTCTGGCACGGGCAGCTTTTTCTTCATCGGTTTTCTTTGGCAAGCCGAAAGCATCCATAATTTTATTGAAGGCGTTGGTATCTTCGTCAACCAACCTCAGCAACTCATCTTTAAATTTTTGTCCCCTGGCAGCCACTTCGCTAAACTCTTCCCAGCGGTCGTCCCAACCCCGTTTGTGAGCTGACAGGTTGGCCACCATGGTTCCCAGCGAAACACCCAATGCCCCAACGTAAGCCGAGATAGACCCACCACCCGGAGCCGGTGACTCGGAAGCCGTTTCATTGGCAAACCCCTCCACCGTCATATCGACAAGTTTCTTTTCGTTGCCATCTTCTAACAAAAATTCAATAATTTTCTCTTTGGGATTAAAAGGCTTTAAATCGTCAAGCCCCATCGACTTAATAGCAATTTTAAGCAGTTCATCGCGATCAACCCCTACCGAACGTTTTTGTTTACGCAGAAAATAGCGGCCTGCCTCCAGCATAGCTTCCAACGGTATCAATCCAACCAACTCGGAACCAGTAACACGAATACCGCGGGCATCAGCTTTTTTACAAACTTCATCAAAAGCCACGTGAACAGGAGTAATAGAAATATTGGTCAGGTTCATCGATATCTGGGCAACACCATACTCTTCAATAAACCAACCAATGGCTTTAGTGGCTTTTAACGAGCCGGGGATATTTACCGGATTACCCTTTTCATCTTTCACTATTTTACCGGTAACTGGATTTCCAATGCGTTTTACCCGTCCACGTTCGCGAACATCAAAAGCAATGGCGTTAGCACGACGCGTAGAAGTTGTATTAAGATTCACGTTAAAGGCTACCAGAAAATCGCGGGCACCCACAGCAGTAGCGCCTGTTCCGGCCACTTTTTCGTTAAATTCGGCGGGGCCAAAATCGGGTTTCCAATGAGGATCAGACAATTTTTCCTTTAACCCTTCATATTCACCTTTTCGATTGTTAGCCAGATTTTGCCTCTCATCAGTAGAAGCAGCATTTTCGTAGCAGTAAACGGGTATCTCCAACTCATTGCCAATTCGCTCAGCCAGTTTGTGAGCATATTCAACCGTCTCTTCCATGGTTATTCCTGCCACGGGAACCAACGGACAAACATCAGTGGCACCAAAACGGGGGTGTTCACCTTTATGATGACGCATATCGATAATCTCACCGGCCTTTTTAACGGCCTGAAAAGCAGCTTCAATAACTTCATCGGGTGTTCCCACCATGGTTACAACCGTTCTGTTAGTAGCGGCACCAGGATCAACATCCAACAGCTTAACACCTTCTATTTTTTCAATCTCATCAGTAATCTGCTTAATAATATTCATATCGCGTCCTTCGCTAAAATTAGGCACGCACTCAATCAGTTTTCTCATGGGTTTAATCATTTAAATTTTAAGATGCAAAAGTAAGAAAAAGAGTTACTACTTTTGGCTTGAAAACAAAATCAATACTATGTCAAAAATTGAATGGAAAGCCGGCAACATGCTTTACCCGCTCCCGGCAGTAATGGTAAGCTGCGGCACCCAACCAACGGAGTATAATATTATCACCATATCATGGGCAGGAACCATCAACACCGACCCACCCATGGTATCTATATCCATACGCGAAAAGCGGCACTCCTTTAAAATAATAAAAGAAGCCGGCGAGTTTGTCATCAACCTTACCACTGAAAATTTGGCCTATGCCGCCGACTGGTGCGGGGTTAAATCGGGGCGTGATGTAAACAAGTTCAAAGAGATGAAGCTAACGCCTGTTCCCGCTTCAAAAATCAGCACCCCGTTAATAGCCGAATCACCGGTCAACATCGAATGCAAAGTGAAGCAGGTTATCGAGCTGGGAACCCATCACCTCTTTTTGGCGGAAGTCGTCGCGGTAAATGCCGACGAAAGATATCTGGATAAAAACACCAATAAGTTCGATTTGCGTCAAACCAACCCGATTACCTATCTGCATGGCAGCTACTACACACTGGGTGAAAAGATAGGGCGTTTTGGTTACTCGGTTCGTAAAAAAAAGGGGAAAAGGAAAGATGCCGGAAAGGAGATTTAGTTTTATCAGTTAATAGTCGTCCTCCGACTTTAAGTCGGGGGACGACTGTTCATTTAGACTTTTCGTTTCAGTAATTTCTCCAATTCCTTAATTTCATCACGAAGGCGGGCAGCATCAATAAAGTCAAGAATCTTAACAGCGGCCTGCATATCCTTTTTGTTTTTGGCAATGGCATCTTTAATATCCTGTGCACTCATGTACTGAACAACAGGGTCGGCTGCCACGGTGGCAAAATCACGTTCAACATAAGGTTTCGGCCCGGCAGGTTTGTTGTCGGCCACTGCCGTTTGTCCCATAATCGCGTCCGTTGACTTAATAATCTGTTTTGGCGTTATGCCGTGTTTTTCGTTATAAGCCATCTGTTTTTCGCGACGCCGGGTAGTCTCTTCCATGGTGCGCCGCATCGACTCGGTTATTTTATCAGCATAAAAAATGACCTTGCTGTTGATATTACGGGCTGCACGCCCTGCTGTTTGCGTAAGGGAGCGCTCCGAGCGCAGAAACCCTTCCTTGTCAGCATCTAAAATGGCTACCAGCGCTACTTCCGGCAGGTCAAGTCCTTCACGCAACAGATTCACCCCCACCAGCACATCGTATTTACCCAGTCTTAGATCGCGCATAATCTCCACACGGTCAAGAGTATCGACATCGGAATGAATGTAGTTGGTTTTAATGTTTAGTCTGACAAGGTACTTCGTCAGCTCCTCCGCCATTCGTTTAGTTAAAGTGGTTACCAAAACCCGATGGCCTTCCTTCACGGTTTTGTCTACTTCATCCAGCAAGTCATCCACCTGGTTATGAGCAGGCCTTACTTCAATAACAGGATCGAGCAATCCCGTAGGCCGTATCAGCTGTTCCACCACCACACCCTCCGATTGTTGCAATTCGTAGTCGGCAGGCGTAGCACTCACGTAAATTACCTGCCCTGTAAGGCTTTCAAACTCATCAAACTTCAGAGGCCTGTTGTCCATGGCCGAGGGAAGCCTGAAACCAAATTCCACAAGATTCTGCTTTCTTGACCGGTCGCCACCGTACATGGCACGTACCTGCGAAACGGTTACATGGCTCTCATCAATAATGGTTAAATAATCATTAGGAAAATAATCGAGCAGGCAGAAAGGCCTTGAACCGGCTTCACGACCGTCAAAATAGCGGGAATAGTTTTCGATACCCGAACAATACCCCAGCTCCCGCATCATCTCAATATCGTACACCACACGGTCTTCGAGCCTTTTGGCTTCCAAACTTTTTCCAATAGAACGGTAATACTCCGTTTGTTTCATCAAATCGAGCTGAATTTCAGAAACAGCACTTTTAATCTTGTCTTTTGAGGTAACAAAAATATTGGCCGGATAAAGGGCAATATCGGGTAAGGCCTCTATCCTCTTTCCGGAAACCGGATCAATAACCTCAATGCTTTCGACTTCATCACCCCAAAAGATAATCCTGTAGGCATCATCGGCATAAACGGGAAAAATATCAACAGTATCCCCCTTAACGCGAAAGTTTCCACGGTTTAGCTCAATATCGTTTCTGGAATAGAGGGCATTGACTAAATCGAGCAGCAATTTGTTGCGACTTAACACCTGACCCGTTTTCAAATAGACCACACCATTGGTAAAGTCATCAGGATTGCCAATACCATAAATGCACGAGACGGAGGAAACAACAATCACATCCCTCCTACCCGAAAGCAGTGCTGAAGTAGCACTAAGACGCAATTTTTCAAGCTCCTCGTTGATTGACAAATCCTTTTCAATATAGGTGTTGGTAACGGGCAGGTAAGCCTCGGGTTGGTAGTAATCGTAGTATGAAACAAAATACTCCACCCGGTTTTCCGGGAAAAACTGTTTAAACTCACCATAAAGCTGAGCAGCCAGCGTTTTATTATGGCTCAATACCAACGTAGGCCTGTTTAGCCGTGCTATTACATTGGCCACGGTAAACGTCTTGCCCGATCCGGTAACACCCAGCAACACCTGTGCCTTATCAGCACGGTTAATCCCTTCCAAAAGTTGTTTGATGGCTTCCGGTTGATCACCTGTGGGTTTAAATTCCGATGTAAGTTTAAAGTTCATACCGTGCAAAAATAGGCAAATAGTAGTGATGAGGGAAAATAATATCACCGGCAATATTCAAACACAAAACCGAATCAAAAAAGCACTCTGCTACATTTGTAGTAGTGTAATCCTAAGAGGTCTCGATTGTCATATTGAACTTGTTTAAAGTTGAATTTTATTATTAATAATAAGATACTGAAAATCAGAAAGCAAATATTTTAATATCAAGGAAAGGCCATTCCGAAAAGAAAACAGGAAATTAACCAATTTCCCTATTCGATTCCTGAAAAATGTTTCATAAACTGAACTCTTTCGTAAGCAGCAGGATTATCATACTCCGAAGTATTCAGTTTGCCTCTGAAATCATCCAGCGAATTAAAGTTCTTTTTTTCCATCCATGCTTCCAGCTTCCTGGTCATTTCGCCAATCTCGGCAAACCCCTTTTTATAGAGTACCGATGCAATTTGAACTACCTGTGCGCCGGCCAGCAGTTGTTTAATGACGGCTTCACCATCGTGAACACCCGTAGATGCCGCCAGGTCGCACTTTACATGGGGCGACATCATAGCTATCCAACGCAACGAAAGCGCCAATGAAGCAGGGTCGCTAAAGACAAAAGAACTTTTAACCTCCATTTTATCGATGTCGATATCAGGCGAGAAGGATCGGTTAAACAGCACAATACCCTTAATGTTAGTCCACGAAAGTTTGGTAATAAATTGAGCCAATCCTGAAAAGTAACAACTGATTTTTAAAGCTACCGGAATAGCAATTTCTTTGGTAACTTTTTCAACAATATCAAAATAGAGCTTTTCATTCTCCTCTCCCCGCTTGGTAGTATCCGATGGAAGAATAAAGATATTCAATTCAAGAGCGTCTGCTCCTGCGTTTTCTGTTTTTTTAGCGAATGATATCCAGTCATCGCTATCTGACACGCAATTAATGGAAGCAATCACCGGAATTTTAACAATCTGCTTTGCCGTCCTGATAAGTTCAAGGTAAACCGACAAGTCATTGCCCTGCGTGTAGTTACGAATATAGTCTTCGGCTTCGGAATAATAATTGGAAAACCCGCCCTGCTCCATGGTTTGATTAACTGCGTTGGCAATTTGCTCTTCAAACAACGACTTAAGCACCACAGCGCCCACACCGTTTCGCTCCAGTTCAACAATATTTTCAACAGAATTTGTAAGCCCGGAGCTTGCCGCGATAATGGGATTCTTAAGTTTCAAGCCCATCCAACTGGTTTCAAGATTTGCCATAACGATTACATTAAAAGTTAAATTCAAAAAAATAGTGTAAAATTAATAACTTCATCAAATAAGCAGCATCCATTTTCCAATTAAATACAGATTTAAATAGTTCAATGTAACGATTTATCAAAAAGGAGTTAAATGATTACTGATACTGAGGTCATTGGCTTCACTTCCCAGCGCTTCATGATTCGACTCCACTCACCATAACCTTTCGCTTGTGTACTGTTGTACCTATTGCAAATCGTAAATAGTTTGGCTATTGGGAAATTTACAATTTTCAAATACGATATACAATATCCGATTTGATTACTTCTAAAATTTTAAATTCTAAATAGGATATTTATTCAGGTTAATAACCCGAAACTACAAACAATTTATTTCCTTTGCCGCAAAATTTACAGTATGAAGCAGATATTCTGGTTTCTTCTATTTTTACCGTTTACCATTATTGCGCAAAGCAGTACGCAAGTTGAATCCGACAGCAGTTCCTCTTATATCTTCGGGCAGATTTATACCGATTTTTATGTTGGGCTAAACGATCACTATCAACCACAATCAGCGTTCGTATTTAAGCAGGGCATATTAGGGTATAAACACACTTTCGGGAATAACCTGTCGGGAATAATCATGCTTGATGTAACCCGAACCACCCATTTTACCGGTTTAAGCGATTCTGCCGGTAACGTTATTCCGCTGGATTATTTTGAAGGAAGTAAATACACGGCCTATTTGAAAATGGCAGAAATCAAATGGACTATTAACAATCGATTTGCCTTACGTTTCGGACAACTCCTCAACACACAATACCTGACTTTTCAAGATAAGTTCTGGGGTTTCAGGTATGTGGATGTTACCTTTCAGGAAAAATACCGCTTTGGCATGCCGGCCGATTTTGGAGTACAGGCTGATTACAAACTGGAAGACAAACTTTTGTTACAAATCTCCGTTGTAAACGGTGAAGGACCATTCCGCTATCAGGATCGATTAAGCAGGTTCCTATATTCGGTTAATGTACAATATAGTCCGGTTAAAAATCTCACCCTTAAACTCTACACCGGTATGGAATCGGCACCCGATACAGGATTATGCATTAATTCAAAAAAAATCACATCTTTTTTTACGGGATACAAAACCAAACAGTTTGGGATGGGTGCTGAAGCAAACTACGTAAAAGATTACAGCTATATTTCAGGTATTAATAAGTATGGATTTTCAGTATATAGTTTTATAACACTGCTACCCCGATTGACAGCACTCGTCCGTTACGACTATTTATTCCAACAGTTTGAACCGGACAAATTAATAAATAACTACTATATTTTCGGAGTTCAGTACAAACCAGTCAAACACCTGTTAACCTCTCTTAACTTCCGTTACTATTCCAACAATAACTTTCCGGCCATCTACCTGAATGCAGGTTTAAAGTTTTAATTTACCAGACTTCGTAACAACGCTAACCGATATATCAAAATTTTATATAAACTCGCCTGTTTTATGACCGTTAAAAAATAACAAGTTTAGACCTTTTGTATTTAATTTTTGTATACTTTTACTCTACCAAAAAATTTACATTTCCACGTAATAACAACTTTTAACCCCTCCCGGTTAGAACAACATTGACAAACAAGGTTTTAAACGGTTTTTTTGTTAGTGCCATTCTACTTTTAATGGCTGCAAAAGTCAACGCCCAGGATTTAACTCATTTCAAAGAAAACAAATCCTCGGTGCATGGCAGCATTTCTGCCACCGGTATTTTTTATAATTCACAGGGTATTACACCGCGAAAAACTCCCTTTTCTTACATTTTAAACGGAAATCTGGTAGTAAATCTGAAAGGGCTGGTATTACCATTTTCTTTTACATACAGCGACCGGAACAAAAGTTTCAGGCAACCTTTTAATCAATTCGGGCTTTCTCCCAAATATAAATGGATAACCCTTCATTTGGGATACCGAAATATTAACTTCTCAAAGTATGTGCTGGGAGGGCATACCATTTTTGGAGCCGGTATTGAATTAAACCCCGGTAAATTCAGGTTTGGGGCTGTTTACGGAAGGCTTCGAAAATTTACCAACCAGGCTACCAATGTCAACAACCCGCTTAACGATACCATCACCTCTTTTACCCGAAAAGTAATGAGTGTAAAAATTGGTGTTGGCACTAAAAAAACTTTTTTTGACTTAATTATTATGCGTGCTGCAGATGACTCGGCCTCGCTGGATCCTTCGGCCATCGAAACCGGCAACTTCCCGGCCACCAACCTGGTAACCGGCATTAACAGTCGTATAGCCTTTACCAAAAACATTCATCTCGAACTGGAAGGCGCTTACAGTATTTACACCACCAATCAAAACTCGACCGTATCTATTAACGCTCCCGAATTTATAACAAAAATAATACCCGTTAACCTATCAACGATGGGTTACATGGCCTTGCGCGGGCTATTGGAATACCGAAACAGAAAAGGATTGAAGCTGGGACTTGCTTATCGCCGGATTGACCCGGGATATAAATCAATGGGTACTTACTTTATTAATAATGATGTTGAGAACCTGACCTTCAAAACATCCTTTAGCACTTTCAAACGAAAATTGCGATTTTCAGGAAGCATCGGCCTTGAGCGCAACAACCTCAATACTGCCCGAAATGCGACCACAAATAAAATGATTGGTTCTGCCATGGTTTCCTACGATCCCGTTCGCATTTTTGGTATCACTATCAATTACTCCAACTACAGCATAAATCAGCAACCGGGCAGGATTCAAATTGCTGATTCGGTGAAGTTGTATCAATCCAATGGCACCTTTATGGTGATGCCTCATTTTCAATTTTTCAATTCAAAAAACACCATCAGCCAATTTGTATCACTGGTATTTAGCAATATGAAGCTAAACGACAAAAACCCAACAGCTGGCTACAACAACAGTTTCACAACTATTAATAACATGTTAACCTATGGCATTACTTTTATTCCGGTTGAACTTTCGGTAAATACTACTTTAAATTACAACAAAGTTAACATGACAGCCGGTAACAGCACCAACACCGGAGGAACCCTAGGAATCAGTAAAGGTTTTATGAAAAACAAACTCTCGCTGGGCCTTGCTGCCAACCTAACCCAAAGCGTTAACGCTCAGCAAACCATGTTGGTGTTTACACCTTCGCTTACTGCTCGTGCAAAGTTAGGAAAGCACCACAGCCTTTTACTAAAGGCAAACATGATTTCAAACAATAACGTTACAAACAATAATTTATCATCTACAGAACAAATAGGAGATTTTAGCTATGTATTCAATTTCTAACAAAACAAACTTACTCGGCAAACAGTTACTTACATTTGCTTTTTTAGCAATTGTCATGTTATTAAAAGCACAGGAATCGGTTACCGTTACCGCCACGGTATTTCCACCTTATTCCACCAGCTTTTCTTATTACATCGACAACCCTAACAAAATTCAGGTTACCTTTTTAAACACCTCATCGCAACCGCTGGATGTTTACGCCCAGGGTCGATTGACCGGTGACAATGGAGTTGAAATACGAACCGACCCCTCCTATCATCCTCCCCTTCCCATCACCCTCTATCCCGGAATACCTTTTCATTTGACACAAGATAATATAGGTAATATTTTTTCTGCCAACCATCTTATTTACCAAGGCACTTCGCAATCGGAGCTTCTAACCATGGGTGGGCTTCCCGAAGGAAATTACCAGTTCTGCTTTTCCGTGTATGATTTCAATAATGGCAACCTGCTCTCTAACGAAGATATGGGATGCTCAAACATGATTATTATTCAATACGTTGATCCACCAGTAATTTTAAACCCTGTTTGTGGCGATTCGATTGCTTCGACTGAACCACAAAACGTGTTGATATCATGGACTGCCGCGGTGGGCGGAGGCCCCAACATCAGATACCGTTTTATTTTGACAGAAATGATGCCCGGCACCCGCGATCCCAACGATGCCATGGCTTCTGCAGCCCCCCCATTTTTTCTCGAAAAAGATATTGCCATCCCTCAAATTCTTATTGGCCCGGCTGACCCTCCGTTAATTCCAGGCCGCTCATACGCATTTATGGTTCAGGCATATGACCCCAATAACCAGGTGCTTTTTAATAATAACGGCAATAGCGAAGTTTGCTGGTTTAGCTATAAAAACATTGAAAGCAGTACTACGTCTGACACCACCGCATACAGCAGTGACAGTTCTAACGTACCGGGCTTTTTAAACGGAATGACAGTTTCGATAAACGGAAGAATCCATTATCGTTACGTAGAAGACAATAAAACAGGCCCGGTGGCTTACGAGCCGTTTGACCTGGTGGAGATGTTTGTTTTGAAAAAACAAGATGGTGAATACATCAGTATTTACGATATGGGGATGAACGACTTTGACCCCAATACGCGAATCAGTTACGATTTTGTGGGAGAAAACGGACAACCCATTCCACCGGAAGATATAAAGTATAACTCTGGTTATCTCAATGGCAACGATGGCGTTAACATCGCGAGAGACGGATCAATTAACGTTGCCAGTGGTGTTACTGATGCAAATGGCAACTTTCAAACGCTACTGGTTATCCCTCCCGGATCATTTTATGGTCTTTTACATAAAAATGTAACCGCCAAGCTGATAACGACCACCTCACACATGGATGCCACTGCCGGCGGTGGTA
Organism: Bacteroidota bacterium; assembly: GCA_003650425.1. Classification (GTDB taxonomy): domain Bacteria; phylum Bacteroidota; class Bacteroidia; order Bacteroidales; family F082; genus B16-G9. The sequence continues at coordinate 11,299 of QMPP01000021.1, forward strand.
TTCATACCAGCACATCAACATCGACATCCACTTTAGGAACCGGAGACCTTTACAGAGTACTGCGTGTCATTTTGCACGACAATGATATTTTCGGTCATCCATCCGAGCCTATAATTCCTGACAGTAATTCAACAACGACAACCTGCAACAACCTGGAATCATTGGTAAGAACCTATAATATTGATGTATTGGTGACAGGCCAGTACACCCGAAGAGGTGATGGAAGCACGACAGGTGACATTCCATTACCGGGAATGTATGGTAAGCTGGTTCGCGACAATACGGTACTACCATCTTGTTTCCCAAACGACGAAGGTATTTCTGACCCTTTACCGGCCAACTCACAATTTATCCCCATCTCCTCTATCATTGGCGAAGCTGTTACCAACGGAGAGGGAATATTGCGTTTTTCTAAAATTGTTCAATTTGAAAGAAAAGAGTCTGGTAATACCTCCGGGCAAGCTACCCGGCGCATGACCTATTATATAAAGCCCACCGAAACGGGTGAAGCCAACTACTCTACAGCAGAGTCGTACAGTATCGACCTTCCTGACGCCCCCGACAACCTGTTTAGTACGGTTCACGATAATAACTGGCCTGTCCCAACTGTCAGCGAGTCTGTTATTGTGCAAGCCCTCAACCCAAAAGTAACAGGTATCGTGCAAGATGCTAAAAATAAAATTCCTGTTGAAAATGCTCTTGTCTATCTTTACGGATACGACAATCAGGGAAATCAGGCAGATTTTCAGTGGACCTTCTCTCAATCAAACGGTCATTACGAATTTAATAATCTCGACCCCTATTTGAGCTACCGTATGGAAGCCGGAAAATATGGCTACGAACTGGGTAAACACGATGTATTTTCGTTTAAACCCATGGGAACCGGTGTTAAGGAGTACTACGAATTTGATCTGGAACCGCTTTCAGGAGTTTATGGAACCATCGTGAACGAAGAGGGTGAAGGTATTCCTGTTCACATCTATCTCGACGGCGGCTACCAGTTTGCATTTACACCGGAAATTAATTTTCTGCATTTTCCAAACTTCAGTTATTTCCCTACAAAATTTCATGTTGATGTTCCTGAAAACACCATCCATATGATTGTAGATGCCGACAACGAAGAGTATGCCGACTGGGACACCAACTTTACCGTCCAGGGAAAATTTATCAAATTTCCCAAACCCATAATATTAAAAAAGGAATCCAGAAAACTTGAACTTACGGTTAAATCACCCGTGGGAAGATGGGGATTTATGGTTACTCCTCTTGCCGGAGCCCGTGTTGTTATTGAAGGTGTTAGCGATACGTTGCTCACCGATACCAACGGCAAAATTGACTATCGGTTTAACAGCTCCTCATCAACAGATAACTTTACGGTTACCGTTTTATCCCCAACGGGGATGAGTTTTCAAACAAAACATCTTTCGATGAACATACCTGTCTCCTCATCCTATGTTAAATATACTGTTATTTTGGAAAAGGGATCAAATCTGGAAGGATTTGTTTACGACAATAACGGGCAGGCTGTTAAAGATGTCGTAATTAAATGGAACAACGGAACGGGAAGCAGTGAGTTTACGGTCAAATCTGATGCACAGGGACACTATAAGCTAGACGGCCTGCCTTACAATCGTAATCTGGAGTTCACAGCTTCTAAACCGGCATCACAATATATCGGCCAAACCAAAAGCAAAATGATTGCGGCCGGTAACAACAGTATGAACTTTACTTTACAAAGTTATAACGGTATGGATATTACCCATCTGCTTGGCTTTGAAATGGCGGTTGATTCACTAACAGAATCTAACGGAAAAACCTATATATGGGGATATCTTTACAACCTGCCATCCAATCCCGATTTTACCACGGTAGATGCCGGCCAACAGATTCCCTTTTCGAAAGTCTCTGTCATCCCTGAACAAACCGGCGGCACCCCTGCTGCCTATCCCGAAAACGGGGAATTTGTTTCGGATTTAAACCGGTTTAATCTGAAAGCACTAGGGTTAAATGCATATACGCGCAACAACAACGGGCTAACAATAATGAATGTCAGTTACAACACCTCGCTGGGACATGGAAAAGGGGGCTTTGGCGGTTTTAACGGTTCTTCAACAGGAACCATAAAGGGAAAAATGTACCTGAACCCCGTTTCGTTTCAAACCGGCAAATTTACCCTGAATGAAGCTCCACAACTATATGCATTCCAAAGCGACGGAACAGATAATCCCGATGTGTATTCAATTACATCAAAAGGAATCTCTGTATTATTGTACGGTAAACTAAAAGTTTACGGGCAAGACAAAAAGCCCCTTTCGTTTAAAGTGTACGATTTTGATGCCACCGCTACACCTGCCGGTTCATTTGTCGAATCAGACACATTAAACCTTGATACCCATTTGCATACAAACCTCCACAACTCCACCCCTGCCGATTTAAACATTCCCATAGGCAATTTGAAAATTGCCAAAAACAAAATTATTCCCGTTTATGGAAAAACCGACCTTGCTATCGGCCTCCAGGATTGGACGATACAAACAAGCGACTGGGGTTTCGATAAACTGGGCTTTTCCATCTTACACGGTAATCTTGACATGCAGGGTATGGTAGTGCCTTTTACCGATATGAAAGTAAAACCCGAATCACTCTATCGGGGCGATTTTGACTTTTCCAACACCAGTATTCTTGGAACAACAAAACTTAATTTTACCCCTGATGTAAAAACTTTCCTTTCAAGTCTGGACTCCTACTGGCGTTTTGAGATTTTTCCGGCTGATGATCAGGCCTATTGTGCTTCTATCGACCACCTACCGGCTCTGGCGGCCACCGACAAGGTTGTTATTGAAAAAGTGGTACTATTTAGCCGTATGAACCACGGATCTTATTACAAGCTACCGGAACACCACCCCTGGCTCAATGTTTACAACACGATGATGTTTAAACCGGCACAGCTTTATGTTTATTCTGATATGTTTAGCCTGAGTGGCGTTTTCGACCCGGGAATTCCCAATACCGACCAACAGTATTACTCCAGCAGAATTAAATATCGAAAAGGTAACAACAATCTTAACTTTGAATACGAACCCTTTAACTTTCATGTACAAGCCAATGCCTGTTTAATGGAGTTTTTAAATCAAGCTGACAATGAGCGTCAATCACTTACATCGTCAGGATTTTTGGCGAAAGGAACCATATCGGAACGACCCTTGTTCAGTTTTAATATGGAACTCACCAAAACCCCTTCCGAACATATTACAACAGCTACCTTAAAACCAACCGGGCAAAAATGGAATTTCTCCAAAGGAAAAACACTTCACAATTTAAGAGGCAGTATGGTAGCCCTGCCAGCCAGCTGGCCTGTTTTTGCCTTTACGGGTGATGTTAAAAAAGAGGAATTTAACGGGGCTGATGGCCCCATGAAATTTATTGTTAACGGTGAGCTTACCGGTGATTCTGAAAATAGTCAGATTAAACTGGATAAAGTGGACACACCTTTTGGCAATATGAATTTTACTTTTGACTATTCGGTACCCTCCATTGTAGGCAACCTGAACTTTGATAAAAAAATCGGAACCGCCCAGATAAAAGGTGGTATCCAGATGGCTCTTGATAATAAGGGATGGTATTTGCTCGGTGGTGGTAATATGAAATTCCCAAATCCTTATTTTCAAGAGGGAATGGCAGGGATAGTTTTTGGTAATTATCCCGTAACCGACAATATTAAAACAGGCTTCCTTAGCTATTCAGGGGTTCAGTTTCCAACCATATTGTTTCCTGACAGGATTAACGGGTTTATGTTTGCCGGCACAGTAGTTATGCAACCAAGCCCTATTCCGGATGTGGATGTAGATGTTGGCGTTGCCAGTGTAGAATTTAACGTGGATGTGGGAGCATCGCTGGGGATGGGTGCCGATTTTGATAAAGCGAATTTTCTGGCACTCACCGATGTTTACCTTTATGCCTTTTTTAAAGTATCTGCCATGGGGGTTGTTTCAGGTTCTATTGACGGTTTAGCTTACGCCGGTGCTTTAGGCATGATTAATCTGAACACGGGCTCGTTTGTTGCCAAGGGAAATGCAGGGCTTAAAATGTCGGGACAGATTGATGTTGCCGGCGAAACCATATTAAGTGGCGAGTTTGGCTATGGTATTAGTATTACTGTAACGCACAAACCCGATGACGTATCTTTTTCAATTGAATAATAATTGCTCAATGTCATGAAACGAATAATCTTTTTTATTTCCATACTCGGGCTGAACCTTTTGCCTGCACTTCAAGCAATTTCCCAGCAGGCAGACAAACACTATCTGCACGCCGGCTTTAACGGTATCTATGCCGGTGTATTCCAATCAGCCATCGACAATCATGTTAATCTGAAAAACATCAGCCATACTGAAATACAAACCCGTTCATCTGCCGATGAAAAATGGAAAAGGGGTGTAAAATTTACCATCCCATCTATTCCGGAGCAGTTTATAAAAAACTATCGCAATATCGAATCCTCCTTTCCCGATTACGGAAGCCGTAATGATGCTGCGTTGATAAAAGTTTGGAACCTTTATAAAAAGTATATCTCTAACGACAGCCTGCAAGTACGATTGTTTAGCTTCAGCATCCCGATAAAACTGGCATTAGGAATAACCCTTCAAATGCCTGTTTCTCAATCCGGAAAATACATTTGTCGCGTGGTGGCTTATGATAACAACAAAAATGTATTAGTAACCAGTAATGAAGAAATGGTAACCTACCCCGCAAACGTCCATACTGCCACGCTTATCTATCACCAAAAAAAGATACTTGCTAACGGCATGAAACTATCCTGGAAAGTAACCGAAAACAAATATGCCGGGAGCTATTTTACTTTGTTTCATCAAACAACCGGTAAAGGTAAATTTACCAAAGTGGATTTTACCCGATGGATTAATTACCGTAAAGAGGGAGCGTTTGTTGAATTTACCGACACCCTTCTTCAAAATGCTCCTTATGCAAAATTCTATGTAGTTAGTTACGATGCCTGGTTTAACAAAGGATTCGTCAGCGACACCGTGATAGTTTCGATTAACAACCGGCAAACTTTTCCCATGCCCCAAAACTTTACCGTTAAAACCGATGACCACACGGGAATTGTTAAGCTTAGCTGGCATTTAAGTGACCCAACGGTCGTAAGGAACGTTAATATTTACCGGGGACAGTACTTCAACCAGCCCTTTACCCGAATTGCTTCCGTTGATTCAAAAACCACTACCTACGAAGATAAAAATGTAAAAGCCGGAAACAAATATTATTACTTTTTACAGAGCACAGGATTTTTAAACGAGAAATCATTACCAACTATAAAAATTTATGCCTATTCAAAAAGCGATGAAAAGCCTTTCAAGCCGGTCAATATTATTGGAAAAAGCATCAAAGGAGGTGTTTTACTTCAATGGCCGCATGGAAATGATTTTATCAAAGGGTATTTTGTTTACCGAAACAATGGTTATACTGACAGTTTAGTGGAGGTTTCCGGATTTATTCCTAACACCGATACAACTCTGCAATTTGCCGATACCGGAAAGTTGCTTTCACCAAAATGGTTTTATGCTTACGCGATAAAGTCAGTTAGTCAGAACAACGTGGAAAGTGATTTTTCCGACACACTTAAAATCCGTCCTTCCATTAAGATGCCACCACCCGAACCTTACGGCCTGGAAGTATTGAAAAAGAATGATAACGTGTGGATAGCCTGGCAAAATATGTTGGCACACAACAATAGTGTTTTAGGATATAAATTAAGGAGAGTTCATATTGCTGAGAACGACACCATAATATTGAACAAGCTTATATCAAACCAAACAAACTATTTTATTGATACCACGGCTGATATAACAGAAACCTATGCCTATGGACTACAAACCATAAGTGTTACAGAAGACATAAGTCCCATAAGATGGATAACCTATCACGGACAACTGGCCAGGCCTCCTGCTCCGCTGTATCCTACAATATTAAAGGATAGTGACAGCCTTGAAATAACATGGAGCCCTGTTTTTGACACGGGTGTAAAAGGATATAAAGTTTATGGTTATAAACGTGGCCACAAGCCCATGTTGGCAGGAACTACAAAAACCGACAAAACCAGATTAAAAATTTCAGCCCCGTCTCCGGGTTTATGGTTTTACTATATTGAGAGTTACAATAAAAAATATGCATCGCCCCATAGCGATGAAGTATTTATAAGAATTAAATAAAGCTACAGACTTTTCTTTTTCAGAAGTTCTACAATTCCCGAATTGGAAGGGTATTGATAAACTTTCAAACCAAATTGCGGAATGGCTGCCAAAATATGGTCAAAAATATCTGCCTGAACATTTTCATAGTCAGCCCACTCGGTAGTTTTTGTAAAAACATAAACCTCAATGGGGAGCCCTTTTTCAGTGGGTTGAAGATGACGAACCAGAAACGTCATGTTTTGATTGATATCTTCACGTAATTTAAGATAGGCCTTGAGATAAGCCCGGAACACGCCCAGATTGGTTTGGCGTCTTCCATTTACAAAAACAGATGGATCAATTTTATTCTTTTTATTGTAGTTTTCAATCTCCTTCTCCTTTTTATCAAGGTAAGGTTGCAAAATTTGAATCTTACGATAACTTACCAACATCTCAGGCGTACAAAATTTTACACTATCCATATCAATGTTAATCGAACGTTTAATCCTTCTCCCCCCCGACTCTTCCATACCACGCCAATTTTGGAACGAGTTACTCACCAGCGCGTAGGTAGGAACCATCGAGATGGTTTTATCCCAGTTCTGAACTTTTACAACGGTTAGTGTAATCTCCAACACAACCCCGTCGGCATCGTATTTAGGAACGCTAATCCAATCGCCAATACGAACCATCTCGTTAAAAGTAAGTTGTAACCCACCAATAAAGCCGAGTATCGGATCACGAAATATCAGCATCAGCACTGCTGACATGGTTCCTAAACTTAACAGCAGAGTAGAAATATCTTTGTCAATAAAAATGCTAATGACTACTAAACCACCAACGATGTATGATATTATTTTTATAACCTGAACAAAACTATCGATAGGACGCTCTTTGGATATCTCATAACGCTGATAATAATCGCGAATGGTTGATAAAACACTCTCAATAATCATGATAGATATTATTACCAACCAAACATCAATAAAATCCAAAATAATTGCAGGAACCTTATAGGCATCCCCTATGGCGTCATCTAAAAAATAATAAAGCAGGATTGCCGGTACAAAAAATGCCAACCGTTTAAAAAACCGGTGTTTAACCAAGATATCGTCGAAAGTTGTTTTCGACCTTTGAATAATGGGCAGAATGGTTCGCCGCATAATCTTCCAGGTGAGCACATAAGCAATCCACGAAACAAGAATTAGCAAAATAATGGATACAGAAATAGCAATAGTAACCGATAAGGAACTTGATATACCAAGTTGCTCGCAAAACTTTTGGAAATAAAGCATAATTTGTTTAAACATATAGCATTACTTAATTTTTCCCAGATATTTGCGTTTGATAACGTTTAGTTTGGCAACGGAGCACTCCTCGTCAAAGATACGGATTAAATCGAGGATACTCGTAGCAGTATAAATGTACACTAACGCGGCATCAAAGTTACTATCTTCTATGTTATATTTTAGTTCTGTTGTCATTTTTTCAAACAAATCCCAGTCAAGTTTTTTCGGAATCTCCAAATAAAACATATTATCCTGTTTTACATCGTGATAAATCCCTTCTTCTATTTCCTCCATCTCGAAAAATTTACGGATATGTATTATACTGTCGTAAGGCGTTACCAGCTTTCTATTTTTAAATTCAATACCCTCTTTCATTAACAGCTTTGCCACCTCAGGAATCTCTTTATATTTTAAGTACTTAAACCGTACTGCCCCTACCAAACTATTTTGCAGATAAAGAACACCCGGCGTAGCATCAAATTTCAATTCAGTATTTTTCTTGGCAGCCATCACAGCACGAACAATACGCTCGTTCGAGTAAATTTCTTTAGTAACAAGAAATAGTGATTCGGGTATATTTTTTTCTGGCAAATTATGGCCATGATATCCCGGGAAAGGTTTTGATATTTCTAATATTAATGATTTACAATCGTCAAAGTCAACCAACTGCAATGTTTCCTTTTTGGTTATTGTTCCCAGTGATGAAAATGTTTTATCGCTCATAATTATTGTATTATAGATTTTCAAAATAATCTTTTACCGCTGTAGCTCATGTCCATTAAACCTGGCTAAAATAGTAAGAATTTCGCAAACTGGTTAATCTCTTAACAGTAAAATAAATAATTCTCTGTCTTTTCGGGGTTTTATTGAATTGTATGCGGTAATAAAATGAATTGGTTTAAAGTAATTTCCAAACAGTTTGGAGTACTCCTCCGGTGAGCCCCCGAAGGGAGGATAGTCAAATGGAAACTCGTGATTAAAAAGTAAACCCACCCATTTTCCACCGGGCTTCAAAAGAGCATGGCAATGCCTGACATATTCATGGCGCAACGCCTTGGGAAGTGAGCTAAAAAAGGTCTGCTCAACAATTAAATCGTATTTAGCTTCGTGCTTAAAAAAATCTACATTTACTATTTGAGATTCCGGATAATAAGGAAACCGCTCCTTAAATGAGTTAATGGCTTCTGTTGAAAAATCGAGCATAAAGGTATTTACAAACCCCTTTTTATAAAGATACTCAACTTCCCATCCGTTGCCTGCACCCGGAACCAAAATTTTAATTGATTTATCGGATAGCTGATCAAAATATTCCTTCAACGGAGTGGAAACATAACCGATATCCCAACTGGTTTGTCCGTTTCTAAAACATGCATCCCAATATGGTGGAGGGTATTCTTTCATACAAAGCAAAGATAACCTTTCTTTTTGAAGTTACATTTCAGACAAAGTTGTATTTTTGATAAAATTTAAAAAACTTTCGTGTCTTGATAGTAATATCTTGTACCATTAAAACAGATTAATTAATTCAGAGCCGATGAACAAAATTGCTATTGTTTTTGCTGTCATTCTATTTTCCTTAACCGCTTGTCATCCCATCAAAAAACCAACGGTTACCATCCAAACGGAGATGGGAGATATTGTGGTTGAACTCTATCCCAACCAGGCACCTTATACGGTTTATAATTTTTTAAAATACGTGGATGAGAATCGTTACAACGGGGCTACTTTTTATAGAACGGTAACCATGAGTAACCAACCCGGCGATTCCATAAAGATTGAGGTGATTCAGGGAGGACTTTACGAGGATAATCATCCGCAGGCACTGCCTCCCATTAATCACGAAACTACCAAAACTACCGGGATAAAACATCTGGACGGTACCATCTCCATGGCTCGAAATGAACCCGGTACGGCTACCAGTGAGTTTTTTATCTGTATCGGTGCTCAGCCCGAATTGGATTATGGTGGAAAACGTAATCCCGATGGCCGGGGTTTTGCAGCGTTTGGAAGAGTGATTGAAGGAATGGATGTGGTTCGTGCCATACACAATTCGCCGGCAAAAGGACAGATGCTTACCCCGAGAATAAAAATATTGGGGATGAAAGGAAATAGAGAGCAGCTGCTTAAGATTTTTGAAAACTGGGTTCCGGAGGAGAAATAGTTTTGTTTACTTTTGCCATTAAATTCGAGTTTATGAAATTATCCCCTTTGACTGCTGTTTCACCCATCGACGGCCGTTATTTTGAAAAGACAGCCATGCTGTCGCCCTATTTTTCGGAATATGCTCTGTTTAAGTATAGGGTAAAAGTTGAAATTGAATATTTTATTGCACTAACGGAGATTCGTTTACCCGGACTGGAAACCTTTGACGTAAGGTTAAAAGATGCTCTTCGAAACATGGTTAGCGAGTTTTCTGTTGAGGATGCCTCCACCATTAAAAGCATAGAAAAAACAACCAATCACGATGTAAAAGCTGTAGAATATTTTATCAAAGAGAAGTTTGATAAACTGGGTTTACAGGATTTTAAGGAGTTTATTCATTTCGGACTCACCTCGCAGGATATTAACAATACGGCTATTCCCGTTTCGATGAAAGAGGCTCATGAGAATGTTCTGTTGCCTGAGTTGCAAGCGTTAATTTCGAAATTGATGGAGATGGCTGAAAGGTGGAAAGAGGTTCCCATGCTGGCACGTACCCATGGCCAGCCTGCTTCGCCTACTTTCCTTGGTAAAGAGATTTTCGTGTTTGCAGAAAGACTTACCAACCAGCTGGCTCTTTTGCAGGAGATTCCCTGGTCAGGTAAATTTGGAGGGGCAACAGGCAATATGAATGCTCATAAAGTGGCTTATCCTGACATTGATTGGCGGGCTTTTGCCAATAGTTTTTTATCGGAAAAACTGCATATTGTCCGACAGCAAACAACCACGCAAATTGAGCACTACGATTTGATGGCTGCTTATTTGAATAATCTGGCTCGCATCAATACCATATTAATCGATTTAAGCCGCGACATCTGGTTATACGTTTCGATGGACTATTTCAAACAAAAGATTAAAAAGGGAGAGGTGGGATCGTCAGCCATGCCTCATAAGGTAAATCCAATCGACTTTGAAAATGCCGAGGGAAACCTGGGAATGGCTAATGCTTTTTTGCATTTTTTGGCTGATAAATTGCCGGTTTCGAGGTTGCAGCGCGACTTAACCGATTCAACGGTTACCCGAAACCTTGGCGTCTCGATGGGCTATATGATGATTGCTTTTCAATCGCTTAATAAAGGGTTAGGAAAATTAATTCTTAACGAGGAGAAACTTGCCGATGACCTTGAACATAACTGGGCTGTAGTTGCCGAAGCAGTTCAAACCATTTTGCGCCGCGAAAAGTATCCCAACCCGTACGAAGCGTTAAAATCGCTTACCCGTACCAACGAAAAGATGACGAAAGAGCGGATGCATCGGTTTATTGATACATTGGAAATTTCAGAGGCCATTAAGGAGGAGTTAAAAAAAATATCACCCCATAATTACACCGGCATAAATCCGTTATAATTTTATTGGATGTCCCGCTGTTTTTGAAAAAATATCTATGAAAAAATTTTACAGGATACTGGCTTATACCAAACCCTACATGGGGTATGCCGGGTTGAATACGCTGGCTAATTTGCTCACTATCGTATTTTCGTTGATGAATTTTGCCTTGCTGATACCTTTTCTGAACCTTCTGTTCGGCGTTAGCGAGTTAGTAACAGTTAAACCTGAGTTTCATATGTCAACGCAGGGACTGCTGCAATCGTTGAACTACTATATCAGCCAAATAATTATTACACAAGGTAAGATGGAGGCCTTGGTTTTTATTTGTGTTATCATACTGGTATCGTTTCTTTTGCGAAACCTGTCTCGTTTTCTGGCTATGTATTTTATGGCCGGACTAAGGGTGGGTGCTGTCAGAGGTATCCGCAACGATGTATATAATAAGATGCTTATTTTACCCGTGGCTTTTTATACGCGGAATAAAAAAGGTGATATTATGGCTCGGGTTACAACCGATGTGCAGGAGGTGGAATATTCAATAATGAATTACCTCGAGATGCTTATTCGCGACCCTGTTACTATCATTGCTTACCTTATTTTTATGATTAGTATCAGCGGCAGATTGACCCTTTTCGTATTGGTGGTGCTGCCTGTAACCGGTCTTATTATCGGGCGAATTGCCAAGGTGTTGCGCAAGGAGTCGAAAGTGGGGCAGAATAAGTTTGCCTCCCTGCTGTCGATTGTTGAAGAGACGATTTCGGGATTACGAATTATTAAAGCATTTAATGCTATTGGTTATACCGATAACAAGTTTAAAGAGCGCAACAAAGATTATAGTAAGCTGTTGCTTAAAATATACCGGCGTCGTGATCTATCTTCTCCTTTGAGTGAGTTTATGTCGTCGTTGGTGATTGTAGTGGTGCTTTGGTTTGGGGGAAAGATGGTGCTGGCTGATTCGCCGGTGTTAAAAGCTGCTGATTTTATTACCTACATAGTAGCATTCTCGCAAATAATACCGCCGTCAAAATCGTTTGTTCAGGGGTTTTACAGTATTCAAAAGGGAATTGCCTCCGCCGAGCGTATCTTTGAAATTTTGGATGCAGAGGAGGAGATTATCGAAAAGCCTGATGCATTGCCCATTCGAGATTTTACTAACTCGATTGAGTTTGATCATGTTTGGTTCAGATATGAAAAAGAGGATGTTTTAAAGGATATTCAATTAAAAATTTCAAAAGGAAAAGTTATTGCTTTGGTGGGTGAATCGGGTGGTGGTAAATCAACCCTGGCTGATTTACTGCCTCGTTTTTATGATGTTACGCAGGGAAGGCTGTTGTTTGACGGCCATGATGTACGCGATTTAAAAATCAATGACCTGCGCGGATTGATGGGGATTGTTTCGCAGGAGAGTATTTTGTTTAACGATACTATTTTTAACAACATAGCTTTTGGTAAAGAGGGTGTTTCGGAAGAGAGGGTTATAGAGGCTGCTAAAGTGGCCAACGCCCACGAATTTATTATGCAAACCGAAAAGGGTTATCAAACCAATATTGGTGACCGGGGCGCGAAACTGTCGGGGGGACAGCGTCAACGGCTAAGTATTGCACGGGCGGTGCTGGCCAATCCTCCTATTTTAATTTTGGATGAAGCTACCTCCTCTTTGGATACGGAGTCGGAGAAACTGGTTCAGAAAGCCCTGTTTAACGTGATGAAAGACCGCACTTCCATTGTTATCGCACACCGATTGTCGACCATACAGCATGCCGATGAGATAATCGTGATTAAAAAAGGCGAAATCGTGGAAAGAGGTACGCACAACGATTTGTTAAAGAAGCACGGGTTTTACCGAAAACTGTATGAAATGCAGTCGTTTGCCTGAAAATTAGTTTGAATTGAGAGTCTTGGATTTGCCATCAAGCAAAAGTGTCTTGCAAATTAGCTACCCTTTGCCATAAGTGTACGGGACAGTCAGTCCGGTGTTCCAATACGAAACTTCTAATTTGCGAGGAGCTCTGATGGCTATCGGGAGCGACGAAGCAAACTTCCCCAATAAACGACAAAACTACATAAATACTTTCCCAGCTCTTCAACCTGTCAGGTCTCCTACTCACGAAGCCAACCCCGACCTGGCAGGTTCTCAACTTCTCAACCTCTCAACTTCACTTCATTCACCATTCAACCTCTGCACATTTTTTCAATAAGCACCTTGTGTTGCGGAAATTTGGAAGTAAGCTCATTTATTGATGCCATTTCAAAATCATTAAAATCAAATCCCGGACTGACCGTGCATCCTGCCAGCGTGTAGCTGCCTAAAGGCCGTGCTGCAAACCAACTGCCGGCAGGGATGGTAATCTGTGGCAGTGTCCCGGCGTCGATATCTAATCCAAGAATGTGCTTTGTTAATTCTCCTGAGGGAGTAATCTCTATGATTTCCAGATTTTCACCATCATAAAAATGCCACAGTTCATCTGACTTAATGCGATGAAGTGCCGAAAAGTTACCTTTTTCCAAAAGATAGTAAATGGCTGTTGAGAAGTTTCTGTTGCCGGGAAATCTTTCCGGTAAAGCTTCTTTGTCAATGGTTTCTTTCGAGCGGTAAGTCTCTTTAAACCATCCTCCTTCGGGGTGTGCCTGCAGGTTTAAGTTTTGAATCCAATAGCTTGAATCTCTAGTTGGCATTTTTGCTTTTTTGCAGGTTACTAATGCTTTTCTCTTCGTTGAAAACCCAAACTACCCGAAAGGTAATCATGCTGTTGTTTTGGTTCATATTTTGCTTAACGCCTCCAATGGTTTCAAGGAGTTGATCTTCGGTGCCTGACCATATTGAAGTCAGTGAATAGGCATAGCGGATGTCCATTTTTAGTTGTTGATAAATCCTGAATCTGAAATTGGCGATCCAGTCGATATTATCGCGGGCATAATAACCGTCGTTTATGTTGTTGCTAAGTGTTCGTCCGTTGACGACCCATTTCACCCCAACCAGTCGTGAATAGGAAGCGCCAATCCCAAAGGTGTATTTTCCCTTGTCGGTGTACTGAATAAGCACCGGAATTTCGGCATAGTTAAGACGAGTAAGATACATGGGCCGGGCGCTGTCGGGCTGTCCGTAATTTTTATAGGCTCCCTTCTGATTAAATAGTATTTCAAAAGTGGTGGAGAAATTTTTACCCAACGGAATGGCAGCTCCCACGCCAACCTGTACCCCCGGTTTGTTGAACTTAAACATGCCGTTGTTAATCCTGTCGCCTTCCACTTTGCTAAAATTAAAGCCCCCAATAATTTCACCTTGAATAATTTGGCCTTTTACGCTAAAGGCTGTAAACGATAATAATATCAAAAGTAAAAAAGAAACGTGATTTCGCATGTTTAACTGTTTGGTTCGATAACGCAAAAGTAGGATAATAATTGTTTTTTAGTTTGGATGTTGGTTAAAGTTATTTTTTTTTGAGCTGCAGCCTCAATATTGCATTGCCTACTCCTTTATTGCTTTCACACTTTCCACCTCTTTTCCATCAATCCTCAGCACAATCAAATAAACCCCTGCTGGTAAAATGTTACCGATGTTATCCTTCCCGTTCCACGGAATTTGGCAGCTGCCCGGCAGCTGTTTGCCGCTTTGCAGGGTTTTGACCAGTAAACCGGCGTTGTTGTAAACTTCTATGTTAACTCGTGCCGTGGTTTCCCATCTCGCGGCAATGTTGGTAGCCGTGCTGAAAGGATTGGGGAAGACCTGGAGGTTTGGC
>QMPP01000022.1 GCA_003650425.1 Bacteroidota bacterium
GAAGACAACACCGATGGTGGTGAAGAGCTTCGCATGAAATACCGCTATCTTGATTTACGGAGAAATCCGCTAAAAAACAATCTGGAGCTGCGCCACCGTCTCTCTATCGAAACACGTAAGTTTCTCGACAGCGAACGTTTTCTGGAAATTGAAACCCCTTACCTGATTAAATCCACTCCCGAAGGAGCTCGTGACTTCGTTGTTCCATCCCGTATTCACCAGGGAGAGTTTTACGCGCTGCCACAGTCGCCTCAAACCTTTAAACAATTGTTAATGGTGGCCGGCTACGACCGTTATTACCAGCTGGTAAAATGTTTCCGCGATGAAGATTTACGTGCCGACCGTCAACCTGAGTTTACCCAAATCGACTGCGAAATGGCCTTCGTGGAACAGGAAGATATTTTATCCACTTTTGAAAGGATGATTAAATACCTGTTTAAAACAGTTAAGGGAATCGACATCGAATCGCTGGAGCGTATGCCCTACGAGAAAGCTATGAAACTTTATGGCTCCGACAAGCCCGATATCCGTTTCGGGATGGAATTTGTTGAGTTGAACGACGTAGCTCAAAACAGGGGTTTCAAAGTTTTTGATGAGGCAGAATTGGTAGTGGGCATCAATGCTGAGGGCTGTGCCACCTACACACGCAAGCAACTTGACAAACTCACCGATTTTGTAAAACGTCCGCAAGTAGGCGCTAAAGGGCTGGTTTATGTTAAGTACAACGAAGATGGCTCCTTTAAATCCTCCGTCGATAAGTTTTTTAATCAGGATGCGCTGAAAGCGTGGGCCGAAAAATTTGATGCCAAACCCGGCGACCTGTTACTGGTACTTTCCGGCGAAGCCAAGAAGGTTCGCAAGCAACTCAACGAGCTGCGTTTGGAGATGGGTAACCGTTTGGAATTGCGCGACCCTTCCGTTTACAAACCCCTTTGGGTTGTTGACTTCCCGCTACTGGAGTGGAACGAAGAACACAATCGATATCAGGCCATGCATCATCCTTTTACCGCCCCCAAACCCGAAGATATTGACTTGCTTGACAAGGAGCCCGGTAAAGTTCGAGCCAATGCTTACGACCTTGTTATTAACGGGGTGGAAATCGGAGGAGGGTCTATCCGTATCCATAACCGAGAGCTGCAAAAAAGGATGTTTGGTATTCTTGGGTTCACCGAGGAAGAGGCTCAAAACCAGTTTGGCTTTTTGATGAATGCATTCGAGTACGGCGCTCCGCCTCACGGGGGAATTGCTCTGGGATTTGACCGTTTGGCAGCCATGTTCGCCGGACAGGACTCCATACGCGAATTTATCGCCTTCCCGAAAAACAATGCCGGCCGCGATGTGATGATTGATTCCCCTTCCATCATCTCGGAAGAGCAACTGGAAGAGTTGCACTTAAAGATTAAAAAATAATCTGTTTAGAATGAGGCACGAAGAGTGCGATTTCACCGCGAAGGCGCTAAGGCGCGAAGAGAAAAGTCACACTGCCACTCTCTGTATTACTATTTCGCGGTTTTCTGGCATTAATCCTAACAAAAACATCTAACTATATAATTATGTTTGTTTTTCTGTTATTTTTGCACCTTCAATAAAACAGTAAAAAAATGGTTTTTTTAAAAATATTTCTCTTTAGTATCGTTCTTTTAGGGTTTGGTTTTGCCGGCATTGGCATCAAGATGCTTTTTAAAAAGAATTACACCTTTAAAAAGCAGTGTTCCACCGTCGATCCAAGAACCGGGAAACGGTTGGGCTGTGCTTGTGGAACAGGGTCGTGCCACAACGATAAAACTAAAAAGAAAGTTACGGTAACGCCAAAGCTTGTTTCAGTTCAGACATATTCCGGGGCTTCGAAATAATTTTTTTATCCTTATCCAACACAAAAAAGGTGGGTGTGCCGGTAATACCATACTCCAATGGGATTTTTCCGTCCCAACCTAATCCTTCGGCAATGTTAATCCAGTTAAAGTCGTTTTCCTTTACAACTTGTTTTAATGCTTTTATGTCATCGTCAACCGAAACAGCAACCACCTCGAATGCTCCCGGGTTTTCGTCGTAAAGTTTTTTTAGCTCGGGCAGGGTGGCAGTACAATGCGGACACCAGCTGGCCCAAAATACCAATACCGTTTTTTTAGCATTCAGCTTATACAAGTCGAACGACTTTCCATAAATATCATCGGTGGCTATTTTGGGAGCCACGGCACCCATTGCCAATTTTTTAGCTAAATCCAGTTTGTTTTGAACCTCTTTTCGGGTTGAATGCTCACAAATATTTTCGGCAGCATCGGCATTGTCGAGGTAGATAAGCAGCTTGTCAAATCCCACAGTCTCAAAGCCTCCAACAAGATAATCCAATACATAGCCATATACTCTTCCATTGAGGGTGGCTTTTTCAAGAAGGGTATCAATGGCAGGTTTCATAGCCTCTTCAGCCTGCTCTTTGGTCATGTTTTTATTTTGATAAAGCTGTAGGTAGCCCACCAGGCGTGACGATAAAATAGAGGAGTTTATCAAGGCAGTATCGTAAAAGTCGATATGATCGAGAAAGTGCTTTTTAAGATACTCGGTCTCTTCCTCCTCCGATAAACCCGCCGGGGGAATCACCGGCCAGTCGGAGCGAATATACCTCGTGGCTAATTTGTCGGGATCGTTAAGGGTGGCAACTTTTACCGTGTTGGCAATTTGATCTGTGAGCAAATTGTACTGCTTTACCATTACGTTGTAAAACGTATCCGCTTTGGGATAGTTCCTGATGGTAGGACGAAGCAGGTTTAACTTGTTTTGGTTGTTGACCTTGGTATAAATATAGTCGTAGTAAATTATGTTCTCTTTTGAGGTTAAAAAATGAATGTCATCCTGTGTGGTTGAACCGGTTGTTTCAAAGCTGATGTTTTCGTTGTTAAAAACCAGTTCAAGCATGTTCTGAGGGCTAACATAAACTACATACATACCAGGTTTTGCATGGGAGAGCGTGAAAGCAAAAGCACCCTGCTGATCAGTCTTGGCGGTGTCCTTAATTTGTTGGTTACCCTCGTGGTATTGAATAAGGTAAACATTTTTATCGGGGATACCCGTAAACTTTCCATCGATGGTGTACTGTTGGGAAAAAGCCGTTAGGGTTCCCATTAAAAGAAGAAACAGAGTCAGCTTTATTTTCATGGTATTTTATGTTTTGGGTATAAAAATTGGGACAAATTTATAGAAGTTATGTTATCAATACGAAAAGCTGGTTAATTTTGTGATTATTTAATAATTGTATGAAGTTTATAAAAACAGAGGAACGCGGATTTATTGGTATTATCACCCTTGATAACGACCGAAAGCATAACTCGTTAAATTTTGAAATGCTGGATGAAATAGTGGAAGCAGTATCGGTTTTTGAAGATTCGGATAAACGAGTAATCGTTATCCGAAGTAATCCCGGAAAAACCGTGTGGTGTGCAGGGTTGCGCATCGACCAGCTTCCCAATCCCGAACACGACCCGATTCCTTATGAGTATAACTTAGAAAAGATACTGAAAAAGTTAGAAAACTTTCCGGGTGCTGTAATTGCCATGATTGAGGGTAGCGTGTGGGGTGGCGGATGTGAGCTGGCTTTCTCGTGCGATATTCTTATTGGTTCAGCTTTGTCTTCGTTTGCCATTACGCCGGCAAAACTTGGTGCGCCTTATAACCCTATCCAGGTGCAGCGTGTGTTGAATTTGGTTGAAACCAATATTGCCAAAGAACTTTTTTTTACCGCTGAGCCAATAAAGGCTTCCAGAGCACTGGAACTGGGCATTTTAAACCATATTGTTGAAAAGGATACGATTGAAAGTTTTACCTTATCCATGGCTGAAAAAATTGCGGCCAATGCGCCGTTAAATATCAGGTTGATTAAAAAGCAGATAAACGCGCTGAGCCGGTCCACGGTGGCGTTAGTAAATACCGAAGAGATAAAAAAGATGGTAGCAGCATCATTTTACAGCCGCGATTTTAAGGAAGGTAAAAAAGCCTTTCTAGAAAAACGAAAACCGGAATTTTTGGGAGAGTGAAGATATTTACCGATTATTTTGCGTTTGTAGAAATTGAAGTTGTTTAAAGTTAACTACGTGGATGATTATGAATCTGAATCTTTCAAAAAGAATTTATTTTGTTCATCTCCAGTCGGAACCCAACAATGCCGTGCAAAAAGTGGTGGCAAATTAATTTTGAATTTCAGGGCAAACCTTTTGCAGTAGTTTAATGTCATTATTATAATAATGTAAGTAAATGTTTTTTTATTATTTTTGACCTCATTTTCAGTAATAAAGGGTATCTTTTTATTTTAGTTATTATTCCGGCACTAAGTTGTCGGCTCTGCTTACTGATTTAAGATTTTACTGAAAGGGTCACCTTGAAACACAATTGTTATGAAGTCGGTTTTTATTAAATTATTGCTCGTTAATTTTTTTGTATTATTTTCTATTGTACTATGGGCTCAAGAGCCTACTGATCAGGATTGTCTCGGCGCTATCACGGTTTGCCAATCGGTGTATATTCAGCCCAACTCTTATTCAGGTACAGGTAATTATCCCAACGAGATACCTCATCCCGGAAGTTGCCCTACCAACTGTCTTAATTCAGGAGAAAAAAACGATGTTTGGTACATCTTTACTGTTAACTCGGGAGGAAACCTGGGTTTTCAAATTACACCAAACAATATGAGCGATGATTACGACTGGGCGGTTTACAGTTTAAACGATTTCGACTGTCAAGATATAT
This sequence comes from Bacteroidota bacterium, assembly GCA_003650425.1. Taxonomy (GTDB): domain Bacteria; phylum Bacteroidota; class Bacteroidia; order Bacteroidales; family F082; genus B16-G9. Next base: position 4,738 of record QMPP01000022.1, read on the forward strand.
TTAACCATGTTGGACAGATGCAGGTAAGCTGTAATTATTCAGGCTCACCCGGAGTTACAGGAGCTACGTTGGTAACAGGTTCTACCTGCGTTGGCGGAAGCGGTAGCAATAAGTGTGTTTTTATTCCGGTGGTAGAAGGTGAAACCTACGTTTTGAATATCAGTAACTATTCCAGTTCACAATCGGGGTACACGTTAGATTTTGGACTTTCAACGGCCAATATATACGATGACGTTCCTCCAGAGATTGCCACCATTTATTCTGATGACTTGCAATGCGGCTCTGCTGAGATAGAGTTTGACTTTTCCGAAAGGGTACTGTGTAACTCGGTGCAGCCAACCGATTTTTCACTTACCGGCCCGGGAGGTCCCTATACCATTACTGACGTTTACGGCTATACTTGCCAGCAGGGAGGGTCGGCCGAAGATCACTTTACCATGGTTTTTGATCCCCCGATTTACGAGAGCGGAGCCTATTCAATTAATATTTTGCCTTTTAGCGGTATTCAGGATGACTGCGGAAATACTGCTGCTGTGCATAGTTACAACTTTAATGTGGACTTGAATTCACCTGTTGCCGATGCCGGCGAAGATCAGGATATTGGTTATGGTTCGTCAACACAATTGGATGGTACGGTAACCGGCGGAACCGGTAGCTTTAATTTTGATTGGCAGCCTGAAGATAAGTTGCTTGATCATACCCTGGAGGATCCCTTTACCATTAATTTAACCGAGACAACCAATTATTTGATGACGGTTGATGACCCCGGAAATAACTGTAGAAGCACCGATGATGTTACGGTTAACATTGTTGGCGGGGCAATGTCAGTTTCTGTTACTGCCGACCAACAATCGGTATGTTCGGGTAACTCTGTTGCCATTCAGGCAGTACCCAGCGGGGGGGCGGGTGCTTTTACTTACAGTTGGACATCCGATCCACCCGGGGTGAATTATACCAGCCAGATTATTACAGTAAATCCCGAGGTAACCACTACCTATTTTGTTGAGGTTACTGATGGCTTTACTACCTTAACAGAACAGATAACCATTACGGTTTATCCAACGCCGGTTGCCATTGCCGGCCCTGAACAGGAAATTAATTTCGGAACATTTACCTTTTTAGAAGGCTCAGCCTCCAATGGTGAAGCTCCATACAGTTATAACTGGTCACCTCCCGATAAAATAGAGGGTGATATCACCATTCCTAACCCGCAAACGGTTATTTTGGAAACAAATCAAATCTATCAGCTTTATGTAGTAGATAATCACGGCTGCCCGGGTGACCCTTCAGAAGTTAATATTAAGGTTACAGGAAGCGCTTTAGGGGCACAACCCATGTCGTTGCCTGCTCAGATATGTTATGGTGATAGTGCCGTTTTGGTATCCAATGTTTCCGGTGGTGGTGGTGGTCCGTACACGCTGGAGTGGAGAGAAAAGGATGGTTCTTGGAACACCACAGGCGATAGCGTGGTGGTGAACCCTACTGAAACAACAAAATATTTTCTTAAAATATCTGATGGGTTCACCATAGTCGATTCCATCCTTTATACCCTACAGGTAAACCCGTTGCCGCAAATAAACCTAATCCCCGAAGGGGCAACACACAATGGCAATGTTATTAAAATTTGTGTACGCGATACAATAGCAATTGATGCCGGTAATGACACCAACCCGCCTGATATGGGATATGTTTGGTCAAACGGATGGCCGGGTCGTTATTTGGTAGCCAAAACCAACGGCAATTTGCTCGATTTCCAAAGCTACAACGTCACCGTTACAAACAATGTAACGGGTTGCCAAAATGCTGATAGTGTTTCTATACTGTTTGACTTTAAGGAGTGTGGAACCGGCATAGGCGAAAATAGTGTGGACAACCAGCCTATTTTTGTTTATCCTAATCCCAACAAAGGAGTTTTCCAGCTGCAAACCGTTGAAGGGATTAAAAAGTTGAAAATTAAAGTGGTGGATATCCAAGGCAGGGTTTTGATAGAGCATAACTATTCATCGATAAATCCCGGTGGCTGGACTAAGGATATTGACATCAGTAACCTAGCCAATGGAATATACTTGCTAAAGTACAAAGCAGACAGCAAGGCCTATATCCGAAAGATTGTAAAAAAATAATTTTACCAAAGCGTTAAAGAATGAAGACGACCCCCCGATTTTTAAGAGTAGTATTAATACTACTCTTTTTTGCAGGATACAATTCTAAAACCTTTTCTCAAATAACCCCATGCGATTATCATCGCCCGCAAGAGGCCGATCAATGGCGTTTTGGCGATGACGCTGGCATCGATTTTACCGGTTTGAGTAATCCGGTTGTTGTGGATGGAAATTTTTTTGGAAACTATACCGCGTTAGCTCCCGGTGGCGTTTCAACTATTGCGGACGAAGATGGGAATTTGCTAATGTATTGTAATGGGTTTAATATTTGGAATGGCAATTCCAATATTATGAGTAATGGTGATGGCCTTAAAGGTAACAATGGTGCTACCATGACATCATTAATTGTTCCCAATCCGGGTAACCAAAACCAGTATTACGTGTTTACTCTCGATATGTATTTCCCGGGCTTTTTCGAGGATGGAATCCGGTACAACCTAATTGATTTTACCAACAATGGCAATGGTGTTGTTACCGCAAAAAATGAAATGCTATTTGAGCAGAATACGCAAAAAATTGCTGCCATCAAACACAAAAATGGCAAGGACTATTGGATTGTAATGCATGGATTTGGCGATAACAAAGGGGGTAGCTTTTATGTATTTCTTTTAAGCGATACCCTGAATACGACACCGGTTGTGTCAAAAGTAGGGCTTAAGGAAACTTATAACGAAAATGATTTCCAGTCGTTTAATAACGAAGCCGGTTATATGATGGCCTCCCCCGATGGGAGCATGCTGGCACAAGTGATAAACTTTGATGGTTATGTCGAGCTTTTTGATTTCGACAATGCTACCGGGAAGGTTAGTAATGCCCGAAACAGTACACCGGGCTTGATAAAAGGGCCTTACGGTGTCGCTTTTTCAGCCGATAATTCTAAATTATATGTTACTACTGCACCCCTTGATAACACGACCAATTTTCTTTATCAATTCAACTTGTCGCAATCCAACCCTTTGGATAACCCGTTTGTGGTGGATGCCATGGAGGTTACGGCTACTACACAGGTTTTGTTTGGAGCACTACAGTTGGCAACCAATGGCAGAATATATGTAGCAAAATTTATTAAAGGGTTGCCCGATAACAACAAGTACCCTTCGCTGGGGCGTATTAACAACCCCAATCGTCCGGGGGCTGAATGTAACTACAATAGTATTGATGGGTTAGCGCAAGAGGAATTTGATCTTTCGAATGGAAATAGCTTTTCGGGCTTACCGGCTTTCCCTAACGATTTTCTGGATATTCCTCACTTTTGGAGCTATCATTGGTGTCATCACGATACCACGGCATTTATCATTCGTAATAATGCGAACATTACTACTGCTTACTGGAATTTCGCGAAAGTGGATGCTACAGGAGAACTGGTTGATAACAGTATGTTATATCCCGGCTATATCTTTAGTGAACCGGGAACTTATCCTGTCGAATTAACGGAAGCGTTTAACGGACAGCAATATGTTTCTAATCAAACGGTAGTAATTCATCCGTTGCCCGATGTCAAGCTCTCCACTTCGGATACAATATATATTTTGCCCAATTCATCCATCAAGCTGGATGCCGGTGAATACGATTATTATTACTGGAAACCGGATGGCTCTACCGATCGGTTTTTGAATGTTACCGAAGAGGGACAATATAGTGTAACCGTGGTTGATACCAACTGCTGTAAAAATGCCGACACGGTTTATATAAAATATGCCAACCTCTATTTTCCCAACGCGTTTAAACCGGAAAGCAGTTACGAGGAGAACCGTTTGTTCCGTGTTGCCGGTCCTTTACAGTCGATTGCCAAGTACCAGTTAAGGGTGTTCGATCGCTGGGGTAAGATGTTATTCGTTTCTGAAGACCCTAACGAAGGGTGGGATGGAACCCATAACGGTCAACCGTTGCCGGGAGGCGTTTATGTTTGGAGTGCCGTGATAGAGAGCTTTGCCAGCGATGTAGCCGATCCGGTAACTTTAAAACAGTCGGGAACGGTGTTGCTGGTACGCTAAAATATTTATCTGAAAGCTGCCAGCAATAAATCCAAATCGCGGTATCGTAAATCGAAATGCTCGCCAATTTGTTTGCTGGTAAGGGTTCCATTAAAAATGTAAACCCCTTTGCTAAACGCATCATCTTGTTTTATATACTGTGTCAGTCCTCCCGCTTCCCCAATATTTAACAGAAGCGGTGTAAGAAAGTTGTTTAGTGACACCGAGGCCGTATGTGGCACTCTGGATGCAATATTGGGAACACAATAGTGTGTAATGCCATGTTCAATAAAAACAGGGTCGTTGTGATGGGTGGGTCGCGATGTTTCGAAGCATCCACCCTGGTCGATACTCACGTCAACAATAACACTGCCCTGTTTCATTTTTTTGACGGTGTCGGCTGAAATTAAACAATCGGAAATACCTCTTGAAGAGTGCTTGGCGGCAATTACCACATCGGCATTCAACAAGGCCTCTTCCAAAACAACAGGTTGCAACACGGAAGTATATATTCTAACGCCTAAGTTTTTTTGTAAGGTACGTAATTTATAGATTAAATTATCAAAAACTTTAACTGTTGCCCCCATACCTAAGGCAGCTTTGGCAGCATATTCAGCTACTGTTCCGGCTCCGATAATTACTATTTCGGTAGGTTTTATGCCGGGAAATCCTCCCAGGATAACGCCATTACCAAACAACCTGTTGCTCAAATATTCGGCTGCAATTACTATGGAAGTAGTACCCACAATCTCGCTCATCGATTTTACTACCGGCAAGGCGCCCGTTTTATCCTGAATATATTCGTAACCAATGGCTAACAATCGTTTTTGAGAAAGTTTCTCGAAAAAATCTTTGCTTTGGCCAAGCAAGTTGACTGATGAAAAAAGTGTCTGATTTCGAGTTAGTAATTCCGTTTCTTCCAGCGTGGGAGGAGCAATTTTTAATATGATATCTGATTGATAAACTTCTGTGGGTGTATCAACAATCATAGCGCCTGAGTCGGCATATTCCTGATTGCTGAAATTGGCATTCATGCCGGCGTTGTTTTCCACAACAACCTGATGGCCGTTTTCGGTTAACAGTAGGATGCCCTCCGGTGTTAACGGAATACGGGATTCATTTTTTATTCTTTCCATAGGAATGCCTATGGATAACTTTTTACGGGGAGCAGTCGATTCCAGCACCTCTTCTTGTGGCATCAGCTGCTCTTTGCTAAAATGCAACATTTCATTTCCTGAATCTTCCATAAAACTAATTTATCTTAATCCGGAACCTTGTAGTTTATCACACGGGTTCCATTGTCATTTTCTTCAATGGATAGATATACGAAGGTTTCGGGTAAAAGTTCCACAATCATCTCGGGCCACTCGATAAAGCAATAATGACCACTGTAAATATACTCTTCATATCCGATGTCGAATACCTCTTCAATGGATTCGATTCGATAAAAATCAAAATGAAAAACAGACTCTCCGTCACTTGAAAGATATTCGTTAACCAGTGCGAAGGTGGGACTGCTAACCACATCTTCAACACCCATTTGCTGACACAATACTTTTATCAAGGTTGTTTTACCCACACCCATTTTTCCGAAAAAGGCTACCACTTTATGTTCGCCGATATCTTTTAAGATTGTAGTTGCTGCATTGGGTAATTCAATTAAATTTTTAACAATTAATTGCTTTTCCATTTTTGGGTATTGTAAAATTTCATTTTTATAATTATTTGTTGTTTATTACGATTTTGATTTAAGGGTGATAACCGGAATCATTACCTCCTCCATCGAGATACCTCCATGCTGGAAAGTGTTGCGGTAGTACTTTACATAATAGTTATAGTTGTTGGGATAGGCAAAAAAGTGACCGTCACGGGCAAATACCCACCGGGTGCTAACGTTTATTTTGGGTAGATAATAATCATCGGGATTGGCCATCTCAAAAACCTCTTTGGCATTGTAGGCAAGATTTTTACCGTATTTATACCTAAGGTTGGTGTTTACGTTTTTATCGCCAACAATTTTTACCGGTTCATGCACACGCACCGAACCGTGGTCGGTGGTGATAATCATTTTAACATTTTTGTCAGAAAGATACTTGATAATCTCAAACAGCGATGAATGTTCAAACCACGAGGCCATCAGCGAGCGATAAGCCGGTTCATCATTAGCAAGCTCTCTGATTATCTCCATCTCGGTACGGGCATGCGAAAGCATATCTACAAAGTTATAGACGATTACATTAAAATCGTTATGCATCAGGTTGGCAATATTGTCGGCCAGCTTTCGGCCAAAGTCGAGATTCAATACCTTGTGATAGGATGTTTTTAGATGTTTGCCATTTCGTTTAAGTTGCTCTTTAAGCAAATCGTATTCGAATTGATTTTTTGACCCTTCTTCTTCTTCATCGGTCCAAAAGTTAGGGTAGTGCTTGCGTATTTCACCCGGCATCATTCCCGAGAAAAGAGCATTACGAGCATATTGCGTGGTGGTGGGCAAGATGCTGTAATAGATGCTGTCGTCTTCAACCCTGAAATAATTTTCAATCATGGGCTGAATCATTTTCCATTGGTCGTAACGCAAATTGTCAATCAGCAGAAAAAAAGTTTTTTCATGATTGTCGATGAGCGGGAACACTTTCTCTTTAATAAGTGTTTGCGACAAAACCGGTTTGTCATCGGTGTTGCTGTGCAGCCAGTCGTAGTAATTGTCTTCGTAGTATTTTATAAAGTTATTGTTGGCTTCTGATTTTTGCATGTTGAGAATTTCCAGAATATTATCATCTTCTGATTTTTCCAAATCCAGTTCGTAGCGCACCAACTTTTTATAGATATCAGTCCAGTCGTTACTTTTAAGCCTGTCCATCATGTGCATCGATAACTCGCGAAACTGCTGCTGGTAGTTCATGGTGGCTTTTTCGCCGACAAGTTTTCTGTTTTCCAGATTACGTTTCAGCGAAAGTAAAATTTGAGTAGGTTTTACCGGTTTGATAAGGTAATCGGCAATGTTAGAGCCAATGGCATCTTCCATAATCGACTCCTCTTCACTTTTGGTAATCATCACTACCGGCAGGTTTGGAAACTCTTCTTTAATTTTTTCCAGCGCCTCAATTCCCGAAACACCCGGCATCTGTTCATCCAGAAAAACAATATCAAAATGTTGTTCGTGTGCCAACTCAATAGCATCGCTACCATTGTTAACAGGTTCTACCTCGTAACCCTTTTCGCGAAGGAATATGATATGCGGGCGTAACAGGTCAATTTCATCATCTGCCCATAAAATTCTAATTTTACTCATCGTTTGCTGTTTTTTGGAAATTTAAATGATAGTTTTGTAAAGCAAAAGCAAAAATCGGTTTAATATTGCCTAACGCGAACCGGAGCAAACAAAATTAACAAAAATTATGAGCGTTAAAAAGGTCAACAAAAGGAAAATTTTCAACGATCCTGTTTTTGGTTTTATCACTATTCCCAACGAAGTTGTTTTTGATGTGATAGAGCATCCCTATTTTCAGCGCCTTCGCCGTATCAAACAGCTCGGCCTTACACATCTTGTTTATCCCGGTGCGCTGCATACCCGATTTCATCATTCGTTGGGCGCCATGCACCTGATGGGAAAAGCCTTATTTGAATTGAGGCTGAAAGGCAATGATATATCGGATGAGGAAATGTTGGGTGCTCAAATTGCCATCTTGTTGCATGATGTCGGGCATGGTCCCTATTCGCACGCATTGGAACATGCCATTGTTACTTCACTTCACCACGAGGAAATTTCGGTTCTTTTTATGAAACGGTTAAATGACCACTTTAAGGGGGCGCTTGATTTAGCACTATCAATTTTTGAAAACAGGTATCCACGAAAGTTTTTTTATAAATTGGTTTCAAGCCAGTTTGATATGGATCGGTTGGATTACCTGAAGCGGGATAGCTTTTTTACAGGGGTTTCGGAAGGAGTGATTAATTACGAGCGACTGCTTAACATGATTGAAGTGGCACACGATGAGCCGGTTATTGAAGCCAAAGGAATTTACTCCGTTGAAAAGTTTATTACCGCCCGTCGTTTGATGTATTGGCAGGTGTATCTGCATAAAACCGTGCTGGCAGCAGAGTATATGATTACCCGCGTGTTAAAGCGTGCCAAAGAACTGTCGCTTAATGGAGAAAAACTGTTTGCCACACCGGCGTTATCTTTTTTTCTGAATAATACGATTTCTAAAGAAGATTTTGAAACAAACCCTGAAGTGCTATTTCATTTTTCCAATCTGGATGATTATGATATTTTTTCAGCCCTGAAAGTCTGGGTAAATCACGATGATCTTGTGTTATCAGAGTTAAGTAAAGCCCTGGTCTTCAGAAGGCTCTTTAAAATTGAAATGGGTAATAACCCAATTGATAAATCTTATTTTGACAAGTTGCGTCAATTGACCATGGATAAATACCACTTGAAAGAGGATGAGGTTGATTATTTTTGTTTTATCGACCACACTTCCAATTATACCTATCAGCCGGGCTCCGATCGGATTAACATTTTATTTAAAGACGGATCGGTACAAGATATTGCTGAGGTTTCTGACCAGTTGAATATTACCTTAATGGACAAGCCTACCACCAAATACTTTGTTTGTTACCCGAAAGGGCTGCTGTAAGGATATGGTAGTTTATTGGCGTCTTCGGTTTTTAGTTTACTGTTCTGTAAGCGAAATGAATCTATTCAATATTATGATGTACAACACCTATTCCAACGAAAAAGTGTAAATAAACACAATAATACGTCCGTAAAAGTGTATATTTGCACAATAATACGTCCGTAAAAGTGTATCCTATGAAAAGAAAAGCAACTAATTATCTATTAAACTGGAAAGAAAACCCAAATAAAAAACCTTTGATAATAAGGGGGGTACGTCAGGTAGGAAAAACATGGTTAATGAAGCAGTTTGGTAAAGATCATTATGCCAAAGTTGCTTACCTTAATTTTGAAAGTAAACAATTGTTGAAAAATCTTTTTACTGATGATTTTGATATTAAACGAATCCTTACTGTCATTGAGATTGAAACGGGTGTTAAGATTGAGCCGAAAAATACCCTTATTATTTTTGATGAGATACAGGAGGTAGAGAGGGGAGTTACGGCACTCAAGTATTTTTACGAAGAGGCACCACAATACGATATTATGGCAGCAGGCTCATTGTTAGGAGTTACCATGCATAAAAACACTTCTTTTCCGGTTGGTAAAGTAGATTTTTTGGATCTGTACCCACTTGATTACATTGAGTTTCTCGAAGCAACCGGTAACGCTAAGTTGTCAGAACTGTTGTTAAATAAAGATTGGAAATTAATTACAACATTTCGAAATAAGTTCATCGAGCTATTAAAATACTATTATTTTGTTGGTGGTATGCCGAATGCTGTTTTGGAGTATATTACTACAAAAGATTTTTCTAAAATCAGAATAATACAGAAAAATATATTAACCGGCTATGAGCAGGACTTTTCCAAGCATGCCCCTTCATCTATTATCCCTCGAATACGTTTGCTTTGGGGCGCTATTCCGGCGCAACTGACAAAAGAGAATAAAAAGTTTATTTATGGAGCAATCAAAAAAGGGGGACGTGCCAAAGATTTTGAAATGGCATTGAGTTGGTTGTCTGATAGCGGACTTGTTTACAAGGTTCATCGAATTACTAAGCCGGGAATTCCTCTTAAGGCGTATGAAGATTTCGCTGCCTTTAAACTTTTTGTTGTCGATATGGGTTTACTGAGTGCTATGAGTGGGTTGAGCGCAAAAGTAGTGATTGAAGGAAATAGAATTTTTGAAGAGTTTAAAGGCTCGTTGACAGAACAGTATGTTTTGCAGCAACTTCGTCTTAAATGGCATTCTGACCTCTTTTATTGGTCAGCAGAAAAATCTATCGGTGAAATTGATTTTATTATTCAAGATGAAAAGAGCATCATCCCTATAGAAGTGAAAGCAGAAGAAAACCTTAAGGCAAAAAGTCTTAAATCATTCTTTAAAAAATATCCTGAAGTTAAACCTGTTAGAATCTCCATGTCAGATTATCGTGAAGAGGATTGGATGACAAATTTACCTTTGTACGCGGTTAGTACCTTATCATTTCCTCGTGGCGAAAATAGGGAAGCAAGTGTTGAATGAGGTTTGTTGTTGTTCACGGTTGTAAACCTTGTCTTGAGATACCAATAAAATATTTATTGTGTTCATTTGTTAGCAATATCGTAGCATTCAATTATCAACGAGCACTATTTTATTCCGTTTCGCTTACACCACTCCAGATCATCATGCAAATTGGCCTTACCTAGCTTGGCAGCCATTTTCCAGTCGGCACAAGCACCTGCATTATCACGATTGTTTTTCTTAGCTTTTGCCCTATTGGCAAAAGCATCAGCATAATTACGATTTAGCTCAATGGCTTTCGTATAGCATTCGATGGCCCGGATGTGATCGCGGATATTTTCAAAATAGTTTCCCATCCAAAACCAAGCCTCAAAATTCTCATCATCGGCATCAAGCGCCTCTTTAAAAAGAGCAACCGCCTTTTTGTACTGCCCATGATAGTAATAATCCACTCCCTGGTCCAGTAACTGTCCCGATTTTTCAGGATTAACGCCGCAAGAGGAAAACACAAGCAGCACAAGGAAAACCGGTAAATATTTTACTACTAATTTAAAACTTTTCATCGTACTTACTCCAAAAGTTATCACCCAGTTTAACAGCCTTTTTCATCACCTTTTCCGCCGTTTCTTTTGAAAAACCCGTCAGATACTGAACCGCCTTTTTCGGATTTTTTTTATACAAGCTAAGGGCATGCTCATCAATTTCAGACTGGTTATCGATAAAGCTTTTCTGCAACGGATTCCAAACAGCATCCACATCTTTATGAGCGTCGCTCCACCGGTGAGCCGTTAGCGTTCCCAAACGGTTGAATATCCACCAGGCCGATTCAAGGGTATAGCCGTTTATTCTACCCGGGGTTTTGTATTGAGAAGCCAGATCGGTTACGCAGCCATATACGGGCACATAAATGGAAGTGGCAATGTTATCCATGGCCAACCACTCAACCCCTCCAATTTCGTCAGGAAGCCAGTTTCGTAATTGAATAATGGTTCCGTACATGGTGTACCAACGGGCAATAGTCCGTTCGCCAAGCCAGCCCCAACCTCCGTTGATTTTAAAAAGCTTGTTGGCATCGTAGGGCATAAATGGGTTGGCCAGGGGTGAGATAATCTCCTTTCCATCTTTATCGGCAACGGTAAGGGTTTTGCGCATATCGAACGGGGTGTTTTGATAGTAATCTTTAAACACGCTAATCAGCGCTTCCATGGTTATTAGTGTATCCGGTTTTACCGAAAAAGGGAAATCTTTATCATTGGCATTCAAATGTAGCGAAGGAGCCAGCAAATTGTAAACCCGCCACTCGCGCCGACGAGCCGCCATCGAGGTACGACTGTGAGGTGCGTAGGCATAGCAAAATTTAAAAGTCTCTTTTTCAGGATTCCACCAGCCCTTTTCTCGGGCAACGCTGTAAATATTTTTGGAGGCGATAAAAAAATCAGGATTTGACAAATCAATTTCTTTAATGGTACTGGCGTTAACATTAACCCCAATATGATCGTCGGGTACACGTTGAGCAACCCAAACAGCTCCTCTTCTTCCTTTTCCGGAGCCAACAATTTCCATGTGCCACACTTCGTTTTTATCGGCAATGGTAAGGGCTTCGCCGGCATCATTCCAACCGTATTTTGATATTAATGCGCCTCCTGTATTAATGGCATCGCGGGCATTGTCGCAGCGTTCGAGCATCAGCTGGCACAAGCGCTGACAGTCTATCAGTCCGCTATCGCTTTGCAGCTCTTCACGCCCGCCAAACGTCGATTCGCCAATACCAAGCTGTTTGTCGTTTAAACTCGGGTAAGCGGTATTTATATAACCGTGGGTGTATTCTACCTGCGGAATTTCCCCTATCGGGAAATGGCCGTAAGCAGGCATGGCCAGAGTATCAATGGGACGCCGTTTGTACATGGTTACGATTTCGCCCTTTTTATGTTTTTGTGCCGGAACGATGTCAATCCACGAGCGGGTGCGATGGCTGTCGTCAGTATGAGAAGTAATAACCGAACCATTCCATGAAGCAAGTTTCCCTACTGTAATACTGGTACAGCCTTCTGGATAGCCTCCCGCCCAGTCGGATTTATCAATTTGAGAGTAAACATTTACCGTTAAAACAACTAAAACAGAGAGTATTATATTTTTCATACTTTGTTATTTAAGGGATACGAATATACCTTTTTCCTTGTTATCTTTTTGAATATTATGATAAAAAAACAATGCAAAGTAACTATTTAAATTTTATTCAGAAATCGTAAAAATATCAATCTGCTTTTTAGCTAACTTAGGTGGCCTTACTGAGCTAAATTAAACCGTAACGAAAACCCGCCGCTGGTTGAAGCGGTTGGGTATTGTGCTGATATGTATGGAGTGTTGTTGTTCCAACTGTAATAAAAGCGCAGCTGAAGACTTTTGCTAAGCATGTAATCGGCTGTAAAGTTAAAAGTAAACTGTTTTGCTCCTGCCGATATTTGATTGTTATCGTCGTCGATACGGCGCAAAAAGGTGATGTTATCGCGAATACCAAAGTCTGCTTTAATATTAAGGTCGCTGTTAAAACTATTCTTTTTCCCTCCCGTGATGACGGAAAATTTTATGTTTTTAAAACGGTAGCCAACCCCAACCGAAATTTCGCTACTATTTACCTCGGTCATTTGGTTGTTTACAAAGCTCATGGTTATCGACCGGCTCTTTTTGTAATCCAGTCGGGCATTAAAGCTGTTTTGCATGGTTACGTCAAAGCCTATTAATGGCGAAAAGGTTTCCATCATGGCCACCACACCTGCATCATACTTGTTCACGAAATTCATGCTATTTTCATACATCTGGCCGGGATCGTTGGGGTTGTACAACAGGTTTTGTTGCCAAGAGGCAATGGTCATCATAGATCGGTAACTGTGCTTGATATTAAAACTTCTAAAGATTTTGCCGATAAATCCGATGTTGGTAAGTCCGCTAAAGGTAATATTCCAGTTTGGAAAGGGGAAGGTTGGGAAGATGCTGGAGACATCTATCTTATTAGCATCCTTACCGCCATAAGCAGCTAAAAAAGCATAATAGAGTACTTCCTGTTGGTTCGACCCATATCCCTGTGGGAAGTTGGTGCCTGCCAATGAATCGTAAAAATACTCGTGATTCCAGTTAGGATTTTGGTTTGCCAAACGTTCGGCAACGGATAGCCTGTTATCACGAAACTGATTAAAGACGGGGGAGTTGGTAGAATCGCCTTTTGAAGAGAAAGAGGTTCTGATCAGATTGTACGAAATACTAAAATTACCTTTCTCGATGGGTGAAAAATCGTAAAAACCGCCAATGTCATTGTTATACCGGTAATAAGACCGGCGACTACTGGTGAGCACCCTGTCACCACTTAAATCGATTCGAATGACTGACCATAAATCAAGATTTGCTTTGTAATTAAGCTGTTCGGAATGTTTTTTAATGTAGGGGTTGTTAAGGGCAGTGTCAGTAGTAATCCAGCCCATGCGTGCTGCATCGCCACGAATGTCGCGCTGGCTACCGAAAACAAAATCCCACCCCGGGGCATTTTCAGCCATGTTCATTCCCAGGAAAGTTGGCTCGGGTATATAACCCGGCAGCAAAGTACCATCAGCCGTACGATAGTTTAAGCTTACCTTTTTAACTACCATGATGGTTTTTAAGAAACCATCCAGGGCAATTTTACCATAATTTACCTTGGGTTTGGCATTGGTGGAGTCATCAGGATTGGTTTTGGCGGCTTTTTGTTTGCCTCTTGCGTTTCCATTATTTCCCCTCCCTCGCGATGACCTTCGATTGTTGGAGCGGTTAAGTTTTTTAAAATAGGGCACCTTATTATATAGCTTGTTCAGGTCAGCTCCCGAGTTTAGTTGAATGTCGTTGGAGTTTTCCAAGGTGTTGCCAAAACGCTGCTGTATGGAAATTGGTGAGGCAGTCCAGGTAAACAGTGCCTGATAGCTGGCGGTTAATTTCACCCAATCAACCAAAGGAATTTTTTTAAGTGGCACATTATAAGTGGCCTTAAAGGTTTGGTTGTAGTTTTGTTTGGTTCCAAACTGACGAATTTGACTCCATACCTCTTGCTTGTACTCCTCCCACTGCTGTGTTTCTTTGTCGGGATAAATGGTAGGCTCTTTGATGTACGCACGCGAACCTGTTGACAGCTCAAAAGTTAACGATTTTGCCAAATCATACTTTAAATTAAAGTTGTTATTCCAGTTCCACACTCTATTATAAGTAGGATAGGTGATGATGTCGCCAAAACTTTTATCGCGGTATTGCTTTTTCATAAAGTTTCGGTTCATATCGGTTCGGAATGAAATAATCTTGGGCAGGTAGTAAAAGTTAAAGTCTTTAATCAGTTTAAACCATTTCGATTTGCCAAGAAAGGTAATCTTATTAAACGGTTTTACATTTTTAGGACTGGTGCTATAATTATAGCCCAGTCCACCCTGGTATTTTTTTTGAACTTCTTCTTCAATATCGATGTTTTGATGATTTATTTGCGAGTATGCAAACGAACCGTTAAAGTTTTCAATATCATAAATTCGCGATTTTCGTCTGGAGTTAGTTTTGTCCTTGCGAACGTTCATGAAATTTATATTTTGTCTGGTAGTGTGATCGATGGTCAGGGCTTTTACCGAATCACGGCTGGATTTAGTGGTGTAGGTATCAAGATCATCTTTAAGCAGGATGTCAGGGTTAAGCGGGTTGTATTTTGGTGTGATGGTTTGAATGCCGTAGTCGTAGTGCATGGGTATCCGGATACCACTCTTTTTTCCAAAGAATTTTCCCAGACTCAAATCAGTCGAAATTTGAATATTGGTTTCGTAATCTAATGGAATTTCACTAATCTTTTGGTCAATAGTACCAAAGCCGGCAGCACGGTGCGATGCCAACAACGAAACACGTCCTAAGTCGGCAAGGTCGGCCTGAACTCTTCCTGTGGTAGCCCATCCCGGCGAGTCGTTAAAATCGGTTAATCGTAACTCGTCAACCCAAATGATAGCACTTTTGGCTTCCCCGTCATCGCTGGTGGCAAACCCTAGCTTCTTAGGGTTTCTAACGCCAATTAAAATACCTTTTACATCGCTAATATTCGGATTTCCTAATACCGTAATGGTGGCTTTTCCATGTATCTCGCGGTAGGGCTTGGTAAGCGACAGTGTATTGTTGGGGTCGCGCATGGCAACATTGCGATCCTGTTTAACTTTTACCATCTCATCAAGAACAATTTCCATATTATTGTCTTCGGGCCAGATAAGGTCGGGCTGATTGATGGTAGTACCCCAGGGGGTGATTTTAATGGGTATTTCGTACTCGTAGTAGTTGTTGGTGAAATCAGCACCCACCCTGACAAAGATGGTCATGTCGTTGTCGTTAAGAACTTGTTCTTCGAGTTTTTTTTCACCGTGGACAAACATTTTAATTTTTTTGTATTGCCTAAAGTCAAATTCGGTAGTTTTATAAGCGCCCCTGGCATCGCCATCCTGAAGATCGTCAATGCTGAACTGTAACGATTGCTCGTTTAGCTTTACATAGTCGGTGGTGGCGAAGTTAGACTCGCGTCGGATGCCGGGAGGAATAACGTACGGTATGGGTACTCTTCTGCCGTTTTCTTCAATGTTAACGGTGGAAATTACATACTTGGTTTCGCTGCCATCGTCAGAAGGGATATACTCACCTTGTGCCAATAACGAGTGCTGATATCTTCTCCAATCACCTCTTACTAATTCAAAGGTGGCAAAACGGCAAACGATGGGTTTTTGAAAATCTTTCATAAATACCCTCATAAACCGGATGGAACGAAAATCGGTAATCCTGCCTACCACCTTGCTTGGGTTGGTAATAGGAATTCGGAATTGGTACCATTTCACCTCAGGAAGAATATCACCATTGGCCAGTGAGACATTTCTAGCTGTTCTGATGTCTGCAATATTGTTTTTTCCTACTTCCATTTCGTTTGGATCCAGCTTTATCTTGTATTGGAAATAGCGTTCTGATTCGCTCAACGTATTATCGCGGTTGATATCTTCCACGTTGGGGATATTAGAATTAGAGGTTGGGTACTGTTCGGGATTAAGGTCATCGGTAGGGGAGTTTCCCTCTACCCCGTTAAAGTCTTTATATCGTTCGGTGATGCTTGAGTATTCGCCTTCCTGGTCGTAATCGGAACCTCTGAAATAATGGTAGTCATCGGAGGAGGGGTCGGCTTCAGCCAGTTGATAGGCTTTGGAATTGCTTCCCACGTTTTGACGAAGTTTTTCGAGGTAGATGGTTTGATAAAACGATTTTTCATCGTCATCACCCAGCCCGTCGTAACCAACATCCTGAAACTGACGTGACCCGGCCACGTTGCTAAACGATTCTACCAGCGCCTGAACGGTTGGAACGCGTCCCCAAAGGGTTGTGTCAACATTTTCTATCGCGGCTGAAGTAGGCAGCCCGTTTTCGTAACTTTTGCGGCCATCTTTTAAAATATCTTCCGAAACTTCTCCCAGGTTAATGTACATATCGCCTTTGTTGTCGGGGTCTTCCGAAAAAGGATCCATCATCCAAAACTCGATATACTCAATATTGGCTGCTTCAAAATCGGAGGTTTCAATTTTTCGCATCATCCCGCCCCATCGTGTTTCGGGGTTCAGTAGTTTTCCATCGGGACTAACGTTGTCGGCATCAAAGTTATAAGGCCCTCTCTCGTCGGGAAAATAGGCCATATTTAAGGTGGGAATGGTAGTTGGCCGCCCGTTGGGGATGTCTTTGTTAGGAAAGACCTCAGTTTCAAGAATCTGACGGGTAGAGTTTTTGGAGATTTCGTTTTTATCCACGTTGGTGGGTCGTAAACCTCCGGTTCGGTCATAAAATAGCGGGTCGATAATGTACCAGGCAAACTTGGCCCTGTTTTTTCCATAACTGTAATCCTGCATGCCTCCTTCGGGAAAAAGACTCGGCTGACCCTGTGGTGTACTGGCTATAAACCAGGAGCCGGTATGTTTAAGATCGATGGTTGATTTGGCGCCTTCAAAGTCGTCGATGTAGGATGTCCCCGATTGGCCAATAGCCTTTGAGTGACCTGGCAAAAACTGGGCAAATTCAGCATTTACTGTAATTTTCGATACCACGTTTGTTGAAATGCCGGGTAGTTTATCAATCACATTGGTGAGCCAGCGCGAATCTTTATGATAGCTTAAATCAACCCCCCAAATGGTATTTGATATTGGGTCGTCGCCGTAATTTACTTTTTGTGTTAAAGGGCGCTCGTGCAGATTTAACAAGGTACCACCAATGTGAAGGTCTTTGTTTACTTCATGATCAACATGGATACCCATCATCCGTTTTTGCTGCACATTAAACATGGAATTGCTTTCGAGCGAAACATTAATAGGGGTTCCAGAGCTTAAAATACCATCATTTAATATACGAACCCTCCCCAGGGTGTAATCAACCGTGTAGTCAACGTTTTCCACCAGCGGAACACCTCCGGCAGTAACAGTAACCGAACCCTGAGGTACATTAAGCGCGTTTAAGCTAATTTCGGAACCTGATTTTGATTTGTAAAAGCCTTCGAGGAGATACCTGTTTTTATCGGGAAATTGCTCAGCTGCCGTTTTGGTCATTGAGTATAGCGAGTCGAACGAATATTTGTCGGCTAGTGCCGGATTGGAAGGGAATACAGAATCGTGAATATAGCTTCCGAAGGGTTCTAGCACCGGAAAGTAAATTCGTCCATTGGATCCCTGAAAGGTTCCCCCGTTGGTTGCTGCCCCGTCAATAAAGTCGAATACTCCGTCACCCCCCGGGATTGGGTTTAATTGATTATCCAGATTATCGACTCCCAAAACATGGATGAGCGGTTTTCCTTTAACATCATCGGGACCTTCCATAAAGTAGCCCG
Source organism: Bacteroidota bacterium (assembly GCA_003650425.1). Taxonomy (GTDB): domain Bacteria; phylum Bacteroidota; class Bacteroidia; order Bacteroidales; family F082; genus B16-G9. The sequence goes on from QMPP01000022.1 coordinate 22,882, forward strand.
TGGGGACACCGTTTTTGTCGCCGGAATAGAGTATGTTGAAAATGAAATCATCACGCTGAATCTGGTAAGCACCAATAGAATAAACGTTTTTCATCATCAAATCCCACATGGGCATGTCGGTGTTTAAAACATTGCTTTTTAAAAGTTTTACTATTAGACTGTTGGGTGGCACAATACCCTGATCCGAAAACTCACCAACCTGATAAACCCGGCTGTCACCGATGATGGAGTATTGATAGGAAACGGCCACAATCTGGTCGTCGCTAAGGGAGGTGTTGAGCGAAATAAAACCAAGTTTAGGATTGAATTTGTATTCGGTAGATTTTAACTTTCTGGCATTCTCCAATTTGATAAAATCTTCGCCTGACGTAATATAACCCGACTGACCGATGTTAAAGGGGTCGCCGGTTAAATATTTGGTAACATCGTTAATATTTCGAATCTGATTGGTATCGAGTTTGTATAGCAGGTCGTTCGAAACATTCGACGGATAATTTTGTCCCGGTACCGGTTGCACCAGCGGATTATAAATTTTTGATGGGTTGTTTTCACCCAAATCGGTAAAGGCTACAATGTTCCTGTTTTCCTCGGTGGCAGCACCAATATTGGTAACCCACACTTCTACTTTGCTTATCACTACATCGGAGGTGATGAATGGAAGGCTGCTGAGGGCACGTTCGTAATTATCACGAAAATACTGACTTAAAAAGAAGTGGCGGTTGTCTTCGTAATCGAGTGCTGAAAATTCGAAATGGTTGGCCTGGGCTCCGCCCTGAACGCGGATATTTTTTGATTCGCTTTGCTGTTGCGAAAAAACTCCGGTAATGGTGGTTTTCCCAAACTGAAGTTTTGTTTTTACACCGAAAAGGCTTTGGCTGCCCCTGATAAGTGTGGAACGAAGGGGCAAGCTTACGTTCCCTGCTTCGATTAACTGAATAATCTCATCCTCTTTTCCTTCATACTTTAACTTGAGGGTGTTTTCAAAATTAAAAGAAGACTCGGTATTATAGTTGGCCTTGAATTCAATTTTATCACCTATTTTGGCAATAACATTCATTTGGATGGTTTCTTTAAAGTCGAAGTTGGTGGTACGCCTTTGTCGTACATCAAGCGCGGGGTCGTCGCGTTTGTTCGATAAAATTCCAAAGCTGATTTGTGCCGATCCTTGCGGGCGGATGTCGATGGTGTTGCTGCCAAAAATCGACTCGAAAGCCTTACCCCCAACATAAATCTTTGGAATAAGCCGTTCGCCTTCAGAGGTGCCGACAACCTGCGATCGGTCTTTCCAGTAGCTTTTTACATCTTTGTTGAGATCGTATTTTTGAAACTCTTTAAAATCCATGCTGGTGGGTGACCGATAGGTAAAGTTTCCTACTTTGTTAACAAACTCGTAAGTGTTGGTTTTGGGGTTGTAAATAATTTCCTGCTTAACGTTAGAGGGGTTGTTAAGGAAGAAGGGACTTGAGTTTTGCTCCATGTAAGGATTTCCGGAGAAATCGTTAAAAGGATAGATGAGATGTGTGGTGTCGGTATTTTGAGCAGAATCAGCTGTTGTGGTGTTTTGATTTTGGGCAATCAAATTCCTGTTCGGATTAAACAAGCCAATCCACAACGCGAATGTTAAAATAGTTGCCAGTAATAAGTATCTGTCTCCCCGCTTCAAAACTTTCTCTTATCGTTAATCAAATGGTACCTGTTATAAGATTTTCAGAGCTTCTTTAATGAGTAGCTCAACACTATTAATCTCAGTTTGTTTCAATACTTTATTAACAGCCTTCTCGGCCGTGGTTTTATTAAACCCGAGTATCAACAACCCTGATAACGCTTCATTTTTTAAAGTATTGTGGCCTGATGGTATTTTTTCGAGCTTAATATCCTGCTTAATCAACTTATCACGAAGGTCGATGATAATACGCTGTGCTGTTTTGCCACCAATGCCTTTTACGCCTTGTAAAACCATGGTGTTGCCTTGCGTAATGGCGGTGTAGGTTTCTTCGGTTGATAGCGAAGATAATATCAATCGTGCCGTGTTGGCTCCCACTCCCGATACTGTGATAAGCATTAGAAACAACTGCCGCTCGTTTTCTTTGGCGAAACCATACAAGATGTGCGCATCTTCACGAACCACGAGATGGGTGAAAAGGCTGACCTCTTTCAAATCCTTAATTTGAGAATAGGTATTTACCGTTATGTTGATAAAATACCCAATTCCCTGGTTTTCAATAACCACATAAGTTGGGGTGACTTCTGCAAGCTTACCCCTGATAAAAGCATACATAGGCTAAAGCCGTTAAAAGATTATCATCAGTATAAAGAAAAACAAAAATACAATAAAAACTATACGAAGGAGGGGGCAACGTTATTTCTCATTTTAAAGCAAGGAGGATAACTGAATTAAAGTTTCCGATATCCTGTCAGGACTCTAAAAGGTAGTGTGTTGGAGGCTTGGTAAGGTATTGAATGAAGTTGTTTAAAGTTTCCTTAATAAGATAACTGAAAAAGCTAGTAGCATCAAGCCTTTCCAGTGTAAATCATTCGTTTCAAAACGTATCAAAACTGCTTTAAAGGCATCTAACCATGCATTAGTTCGCTCTATTACAAAACGTGTTTTATAAAGTAGCTCATCAAAAACAGTTTTGCTTTCACTTGGGTTTCCGTTTCTTTTATTTTTATCAATATTGTCAAATATTTCATTTGCATAACAATATGAACGAAAATCAGTAGTGTCAAAGCCTGCGTCTGCATTCAAGAATAGGCCATCAATAGGGATTTCGACTAACTGAATAGAATGTATCATTTTACTAAATATCTTGACCAGGTTAAAAGCATCGTTGTGGTTTCCTGCGATTGGATTACTACATGCTAAAGGAATGCTTTGACTATCTGTAACAATAAGATTACTAGTAGTTTTACTCTTCTTTCGACCCTGATAAGCTACCGATTCACCACCCCTTTTTGCAGGGGTATGGGTACCATCAAGTTGAATGCTTGATAAATCCAAAAGGTGTTTGTACTTCTTGAGAATGTTACTCCAAATCCTTTCCCAACTACCATTTTTATTCCATTTTGTTTAATAA
>QMPP01000023.1 GCA_003650425.1 Bacteroidota bacterium
GACGGGTTACACCCTGGCAATAATAATAAGCCATTATATTTATTCTGAATGGATTTATCCTTCCAGTTCCAGCGCCACAAAATCCATTTTTCCTCCGAGGGGCGGGTTGAGTTTTTTAATTTTTATTTTGGCATGAATTATGGTCGGGAAATCATGGTTTACACGATTTAATATTCTACGAGCAACATATTCCAATAATTTGGATTTGGTGCTCATCTCTTCTTTTACCGACTGATAAACGGCGAGATAATTAATTGTGTCGTTAAGACTATCGGATTGTTCGGCAACAGAGGTATCAGTTTCCAAAAATAAATCGACATTAAATTTAGTACCTATAATTTGTTCTTCCTTAAAACAACCGTGATAAGCGAAAAACTCCATTCCTTCTATTGATATTACCGACATCTTTTTAACTGTTTGTAAAAATAAATAGGGTTGTTAAATATCTACATATTATCCGTTGTCTCATTCTCATATCGTTTCATCTAACCACTAAACCATTATATCATTATACCATTATACCATTATACCATTATATCATTATACCATTAAACACCTCCCCTACTCTTTTCTTCCCAGCTCCTGTAGGCCGAGGGTAATTCGTTCCAGGGTTTCTTCTTGTCCAAGTAAGGCTATGATATCAAACAAGTGAGGCCCTTTTAGCGCACCAACAACAAGTAACCTGAAAGCATTCATTACAGCCCCCATACCGTACTCATTTTCTTCAATCCAGCTTTTTACAGCCTTTTCGGTATTTTCAGAAGTAAAAGGTTCGGTTTTTAATAGAATCTCTTTCAGCTCGGTCATTTGATTGTATGAAGCAGCCTTCCAACGTTTTTTAACAGCCTTTTTATCATAATCTTCGGGTCGTTTAAAAAAGAAACTGCTTTGATCCCACAGGTCAGCAACAAAAGTTGCCCGCTCTTTTATGAGTCCAACAATTTTTACCACAAATACCTTGTCTGCTAAGATACCTTTTTTCAATAATATAGGGGCAAAAGCTTCGGCCAACTCTTTATCACTTTTTTTGATAAGATACTGATGATTGAACCATTTTGCTTTTTCGGCATCAAATTTTGCCCCCGATTTGTTTACTCTCTCAATGCTAAATGCTTCAATTAATTCTTCCAGCGAAAAGAGTTCCCGTTCGTCACCCGGGTTCCAGCCCAGTAAAGCAAGCATGTTTACAAACGCTTCGGGGAAATAACCTTCTTCGCGGTAGCCGTTTGATATTTCGCCGGTTTTTGGATCTTTCCATTGTAACGGGAAAACCGGAAAGCCAAGCCGGTCGCCATCACGTTTGCTGAGTTTACCATTGCCGTCGGGTTTTAAAAGCAGCGGCAGATGGGCAAATTCAGGCTCTTCCCAGCCAAAAGCACGGTAAAGCAAAACGTGTAACGGTAACGAAGGTAACCACTCTTCGCCCCTGATAACATGTGATATTTCCATTAAATGGTCGTCAATAATATTGGCCAGATGGTAGGTAGGCATTCCGTCGCTTTTAAAAAGGATTTTATCATCTAGCACTTTCGTGTTTACCTCAACTTTTCCCCTTATTAGGTCGTTCATAACAACCCTTTCCTCATCAGGCATTTTAAACCGGATTACAAATGGCGTATTGTTTGATAATAATTGATCAACCTCCTCTTTTGGCAGGCTCAGCGAATTACCCATGTTTAAGCGTTCGCTCGCATTGTAGGTAAAAGTTTTTTTCTCAGCTTCAAAGGCAGCCCGTTTTACCGACAGTTCTTCCGAAGTATCGAAAGCATAATAGGCGTGTCCGCTTGTAATAAGCTGCTCGGCATACTGTTTGTAAATTGCTTTTCGTTCCGATTGGGTGTAGGGTCCATAGTCGCCCCCTTTGGTAACTCCTTCGTCAAATTCAATACCGCACCATTTAAACGCTTCTATAATATAATCTTGCGCTCCGGGAACAAAACGGGTTTGATCGGTATCTTCGATTCGAAGAATGAATTTACCCCCGTGTTTCCGGGCAAAAAGATAGTTGTATAATGCGGTTCGTACTCCACCAATGTGTAAGGGGCCTGTGGGACTGGGAGCAAATCGCACACGAATATTATTATCACTCATTTTTTTATTTTTAAGGGGCAAAGATAAATAAAAAAACCCCCATCGGCCATAGACCGAAAGGGGTGTGAATTTGATACTGAAACAACTATTTAACCAGTCGTTTAACTATTTTGTTTGAGCCGTTAATTACCTCCACCAAATAGGTTCCGTGTGGAAAATGAGAAATATCAAGCGTGGTTTTTGTTTGGGTAGCTTGTCGGGTAAGCAATATTCTTCCCGACAGATCGCTGATGGTTATTACTTTTTGTGAATCTGCGCTATTTGGAAAATAAAGGTTAACCCGATTAAATGCCGGATTAGGACCCATGGTAAAATAGGCCGGCGACAATTCGTTTTCATTAATGTCTAAAATCAGGCTACTCACTTTTTCCATGGTCCAGTTATCAGGATCAATACTAACACTAACCACCTGTTTGTTTTGTGGCGAAACAAAATAATTATAGTTGGCGGTTTGTTCAAAATGAATTAATGTGTCGGTTCCGTCGTCAAATGTAAGTTTAACATCAAACAACATTTGAAACAAGGGTGTTGACGATGAGGTTGATTGTGTTGATGAGAGATGAAACTCCTTTATACTGTCATCATAAAACCACTCGAAGTCGTAAATAGGATATCCCTCGCCATAATACCATTGATTAAAATAGTAATCCCAATCTTTTCCGGTAACATCTTCAACCACATTTTTAAAATCTTCACCGGTTGCCGTACTGTTGCTGTATTGTGTTTGATATTGACTAAGGCATCTGAAAAAGATGCTGTCGTTTTGAATTTCGTGGCGAAGGGAGTGAATAATAGCCGCTCCTTTATCGTACGATAACCGGCCGTTAAAAATACGCCACTCGTTGCCGGGATAAACCTGGCTTTCAGGTACGTAAACGGTGCCACCGGGCTGCGACATGGCATTGTTTTGCGCGCCCACAATAAATGATTGAGCTGCATCCCACCCGTAAATATTTTCATTGGCGAGGTAATCTGAGTAGGTGGCAAAACCTTCGTTAACCCAAATATCCTGCCAGGTGGCACAGGTAACATTATCGCCGAACCACATGTGCCCCATTTCGTGCGCTACGAGATGGAAACTGAACCCACCAATGGTAGTCATGGTTTGATGCTCCATACCGCCTCCGAGTTGCGTAAGGCAGTGGCCGTATTTTTCATCGTAAAACGGATAGGTAATATACAGGTTTGAGTAAAGTTCTAAAATCGGAATAGAATTATCGATACCCTCTTTCCAATAATTGAGACAGCCGGCATCGTTGTATATAAAATTCTGAATTAATACGGAATCACCGTTTAAGCTGTCAGGATGGGCATAAATGCTATAATCCATATAATCGGCCACGGCAAACGACAAGAGATAATAATCGATAACGTGATGTGTTTTCCACTCATAACGTGTATAACCATTTCCTAAGTTTACGGTGTTGGTCAGAATTCCTTCTGATCCGGCCATTTCACCCGAAGGGCAGGTTAAAAATATCCAGGCCGAGTCGGCTTTGTCTTCCAAATCCTGTTTAACGGGAAACCAATCCTTGGCGGCAAACGATTCGGAAAGTGTCCAGGTAACATCTTTGTTCCAGGTACCATTATGATCGTGGGTTACGCCGGCAAAAAAACCTCCCGAAGGTGGTGCCCCGTGGTAATAAATTTTAGCGGTAACCATTTGTCCCTCTACTGCCGGGGCAACAGCATACAATACATTATCACCATCGCGGGTGTAGCCTGTATATCGTATGTTATTAAAAAAGAAGGAGTCGATGGTTATTTCCGGGATCAGCTCAAAAGCAAAGGTGTCAAGCACAGCGGCAGTAACTTTTGCGGTAATGCTGGTATTTCCGGAAACATAGGTGGAGGCACTCGACACGTTCAAATCAAGCCAATAAAAGGTAACATCGTAATCGTTTAGGTTTTCGTTTTGCCAGTTGTAAATATATTGTAATGTTTTTTGATTGGGATCAGGAACGTGCGAGCAGCGTTTTTTCCAGTTAAACGTATCGTTATATTGTCCAAAAGTTGATAAATACAACAGCGACAAAATAAATGAGGTAATAATTTGTTTCATGATGATTGAAATTTAATACTGTGGATCGAATTCATATCTTTGCCAAAGATATTGAAAAGACAGAAACAACGCCCTACAAGTTGCCCATGCACAATGAATTTAACATATTATCAACCAGAATAAACGCTTTTATTCGTAAGTATTATCAAAACAGGCTTATCAAGGGGTTGATTTTATCGATGAGTTTATTGCTGGCGCTCTACCTGTTTATCGACTTTATCGAATACTTTGCCTGGCTTGGGAAAACCGGTCGAAGGATTCTGTTTTTTGGGTTTATGTTTTTTTCGCTCTTTAGTATGATTTATTGGGTGATTGTTCCTTTATTAAAGATATTTAACCTGGGTAAAACAATATCTCAGGAAGAGGCCGCTGTTTTTTTGGGGAAACATTTTCCGGAAGTAAATGACAAACTGCTTAACCTGCTCCAGCTGGAAGAAAAAGAAAGAGATGTTGCAGCAGCAGAAGTGGAACTTTTATCTGCTTCTATTGAGCAAAAAACAAAGGAGCTTAAACCGGTACCGTTTACACGAGCTGTCAATTTTAAAACAAACCTAAAATATCTGAAGTATTTTGTGCCTACGGCAATTGTTTTGGCATTTTTGTTTGTCGTTTACCCTTCTTTTGTTACTTCACCTTCAAACCGGATTTTTCATTATAACCAACGTTTTGAAAAACCTCTCCCCTACAAGGTTACTCTTTTAAATACTGAACTTTCGGTTGTTCAGCACGATAACTTTACACTAAAAGTCAAAATCGATGGTGAAGAGATACCTCAGGATGTTTTTGTTAAAAGTCCCGGGTTTACCTATAAGCTATACCCGGTAAAACCGGGATTTTTTGAATACACATTTAATAATGTTAACAACGATTTTTTGTTTCAAATAGAAACGGGTGATTATATTTCGAAGGAATATCAACTAAAAGTGTTGGCTAAACCGGTGGTTTATTCGTTCGATGTGCTGTTAAAGTATCCCGCTTATCTGCATAAAAAGCAGGATAAAATTTCAGGTCTTGGCGATTTGGTTGTACCCGAAGGGACAATTATCTACTGGCGTATTCATACTAAGGATGCCACCGAAGTACATTTTGTATTAGGTGATACTACGCTCAATGCAACACCGGTAAATGAAAACACTTTTGAACAGCAATACAGGGTTAGTAAGTCGTTTCAGTACGGGTTTGTGGCATTGAATAATTTTGTGAATAGCCACGACACGATTTATTACGCTGTGCAGGTTGTTAAAGATGAATATCCTAAAATTACGGTTAAAGAATACAAAAGTATGCAAGTGATGGGTTACCTGCAATTTAACGGACAAATTAGTGATGATTACGGGTTTTATTCGCTGAAGGTATACTACAAACAGGATAAGAATGAGGCAGGTAGTTGGGCTTCGGCTGATCTGCCATTCAATAAATCAGTTCCGGAGCAGTATTTCGAGTATAATTTTAATTTAGTCGATCTTGGCCTTAAGCCGGGCGAGGGATTAAACTACTTTTTTGAAGTACGTGATAACGATGCATTACACGGGTATAAAAAAACAACCAGCCTGAAAGGGTATGCTAAGTTGCCCTCAAACGAAGAGTTGGAAAAGGCAGCCGATAGTACGGCTGATAAAGTAAAAGCGTCGCTACAAAAACGGTTGCATGAATTGGAGAAGTTAAATAAACAGGTAGAAGAGTTTAAACTTGATTTATTGGACAAGAAAGAACTAAACTGGGCAGAAAAACAAAAACTGGCTCAAATGCTAAATCGTGAAAAGGAAGTTCAACAGCGGTTAGACGAATTGAAAAAGCTCAACGAAGAAATACAATCGCTTGAACAAGCCATTAATAAAGTAGCAACTCCTGAACTAAAGCAAAGGCTTGAAGAGTTACAAAAGATGTTTGAAGAACTTAATGATAAGAAGTTTCAGAATGAACTGGAGAAAATGAAGAAGGATTTGGAGAAGATGGATAAGGACAAGCTTAACCGTTTCTTAGACGAAATGAAGCATAAGAATGAATCGTTAAAGGAAAATCTTGAACAAAATCTGGAGCTTTTTAAACAGATGGAGTTGGAAAAGAAGTTCACCGAAACGGCGCAAAAACTGAGTAGGTTGGCGGAAAAACAAAAGCAACTCGCGGAAGAATCGAAAAACAAAACTAAAAGCAGCGACTCCCTATCAAAAGAACAACAAAAGCTAAACAACGAATTTAAAAAGCTGGAAAAAGAAATTGATGAATCGGTTAAACTTGATAAAGAATTAGAGCAGCCATTTAATATTAAAAAGGATACGGCATCCATTAACAAAATAAAAAGCGATTTGGGTGCCTCCTCCAAACAGTTAGAGAAAAATAGACGTAAAAAGGCTTCCGAAAGTCAGGAAGGTGCAGCGGCAAAAATGAAAAAAATGTCGGAGAGCATGATGAGCATGATGTCGGCGGCCATGCAACAACGTACTGGTGAAGATATGGATATGATCAGAAGGCTTCTCGATAATTTAATGGATTTGAGTTTTCAGCTTGAAAAACTGAATACGAGTATCTCTGAAACCGATGCGGCTGACCCGAGGTTTGTTACAAGTGCTCAAGAGCTTAGTAAGATGAAAGAGAGCTTTACCATTCTTCGCGACTCGTTACGAGCGATTGGGAAACGCCAGGTTTTTATTCAGCCATTTATCATTCGCGAATCTAAAAGCATCAAAACCAACATGACGAATGCCATTGCCTTGATGCAGGACAGAAAAAAGGGACAAAGCTTAGCTCAGCAGCAGTATGCCCTGACCCATGTAAATAATCTGGCGTTAATGCTTGAAGAGGCTTTAGAAAAGATGCAACAGAGCATGAGCATGAGTAGCAGCAACAAGTCGGGAAAAAATGCTTGTCCTAATCCCGGTAAGGGCGCTGGCAAACCAAGCCTTAAAGATATTATGCAAATGCAGGAGTCGCTGTCAAATGGTCTTAAAAAAGGAAGTAAAGGTAAGGGCAAGAAGTCGAGTAGTGGTAAGAAAGAAAAAGGTAGTGGACAGGGCGAAAATGGCAATAGTGCCGAATTAGCCCGTATGGCAGCCATGCAATATGAAATCAGACAAAAGTTACAGGAATACATGGAGGAGCTAAAGAGCAATGGTGGTAATGGCAACGCATTAAATGATATTTTAAAAAATATGGATAAAACCGAAGAGGATATTATCAATCGAAATATTACTCGTCAAACCATCGAGCGACAAAATCAAATTAAGGTTCGGTTGCTTAAAGCTGAAAACGCCGAGCTGCAACGTGAAAAAGAAAAACGTCGTGAGTCGCAGGAAGGTAAAAATAACCTTAACAGAAACCTTACTAAAAATTTAAAGTATAAAAAGAGTCATACTGGTCAGGAGGGAATTATATTATTAAAACCTGTTGAGTTAAATTACTTCTTAAAATCGGTTTATAAAAAGTATTTATTTAAAATTGAAATGGATAGTGAAAAACGCCAACTACAAAATGAAAATTAACCTTCGGCAGGATAATCGCCACAGTATTGAATATTTTGTTGAGGAGGTAAGTAATAAACTCCATATAAACGAAACCTATTTCGGTAATTTACTCACTAGTATGGAGGTCTTATTATCAATACTTACTGAAAACCAGAGAGATAGTATAATCGAAATATCATATAATACAGATTATCAGACAGTTACTATAATAATAGTAGGTGTTTCACGTGAAACAGAAATAAATATGAAAAGGCTGATGGGCGATAAAAAGGATAATGCTTCTTGGGATATGTTTACCCTTTTTAACTTGTCTGAGTCTTTTGAAGTAGATGCCGGTAAATTATTTGTAGTTTTTGATATTGGCGCATTAAATCGTTTAGAATATAAACGCAGGAAGCGTATATTACAAACCTATTTTAGTAGTGAGAAAGCTGAAAAACCAATTAAATCAAATGATCAATTTTACCTATAATTACGAAAAGTTTAAGTTAAAGGACGAAAAAATATATTCATCTTGGTTGCATGGTGTAATTGAAGCAGAAGGGTTTCTGCCCGGAGAAATACATTATGTTTTTTGTACCGATACTTCGCTTTTGTCTATCAACGAACAATATTTGGATCATCACGATTACACGGATATCATCACTTTTTCTCTATCAGAGGTTCCTAAAATCATAAGGGGTGAAATATATATCAGTGTTGATCGTGTAAAGGAAAATGCCACTCTCAATGATGTTTTGTTTGAAAAAGAACTGGCGCGTGTGTTGGTTCATGGTGTGCTGCATCTTGTAGAGTACGATGATCATACCGAAGATGAAAAAACAATCATGCGCACTAAAGAAGATTATTATATAGATTTGCTGCCTCGTTAATGTTCCACGTGAAAAAATACAATGTTTGAAGAATACGATATAATAGTAGTGGGTGCCGGTCATGCCGGATCAGAGGCTGCTGCTGCTGCTGCCAATATGGGATCAAAAACACTTTTGATCACGCTTAATATGAATGCCATCGCGCAAATGTCATGTAATCCGGCTATGGGTGGAATTGCAAAAGGTCAAATTGTTCGTGAGATTGATGCGCTGGGAGGGTACTCGGGAATTGTTACCGATAAATCGATGATTCAATTCCGGATGCTCAATAAATCAAAAGGTCCCGCCATGTGGAGTCCCAGAGCTCAAAATGATCGAATGCTATTTTCTGCTGAGTGGCGAAGGATGCTGGAAGAGACTAAAAATCTTGATTTTTGGCAGGATATGGTGGTAGGTTTGCTTGTGAAAGATCATCATGTCTGCGGCGTTAAAACAGCCATGGGGCTTGAAATTAAATCAAAAGCGGTTATCTTAACCAATGGAACCTTTTTAAACGGAATTATTCATATAGGCCAGAAAAAGTTTGGCGGTGGCCGCATTGGTGACCCTGCTTCTACAGGAATTACTGAACAACTAATCGAATTGGGCTTCGAATCAGCACGATTAAAAACCGGAACTCCGGTCAGGGTGGACGGACGAACCATTGATTTTTCAAAAATGGAGGAGCAAAAGGGAGACGAAAACCCGTCTAATTTTTCTTTTTTAAAGCATAAAAGACTAAAAAAACAAAGGAGCTGTTGGATAACCTACACTTCACCTGTTGTACACGACACCCTTAAACTTGGTTTTAACGAGTCCCCCATGTTCACAGGAAGAATTCATGGCGTAGGCCCAAGGTATTGTCCTTCCATTGAAGATAAAATAGAACGCTTTTCTGACAAATCACGCCACCAGTTATTTGTGGAACCTGAAGGCTGGAATACGGTAGAGTATTACTTGAATGGTTTCTCCAGCTCATTACCTGATTATATTCAGTTTAAGGCGTTACAAAAAATACCAGGTTTTGAAAAGGCTAAAATTTTCCGTCCTGGTTATGCTATCGAATACGATTATTTTCCACCAACCCAATTAGGCTACACACTAGAAACCAAACTTATTGACGGGCTCTATTTTGCAGGACAAATTAATGGTACTACCGGATATGAAGAAGCGGCAGCGCAAGGACTAATGGCCGGTGTTAATGCAAGTTTAAAATTACTGGAAAAAGAGCCATTCATATTAAATCGAGCCGAAGCATACATAGGCGTATTAATCGATGACCTTATTACCAAGGGTATTGATGAACCCTATCGCATGTTTACTTCCCGCGCTGAATACAGAATACTTTTACGACAAGATAATGCCGATGTCAGACTAACGCCACTTTCTTATAAACTAGGACTTGCTTCAAAAAAGCGTTACAAAAAGGTAATAAAAAAGGAAGAAAAAGTTGCTGCATTAATCGATTTTGTAAAAAAACAAAGTATAAACCCTGATGAGGTTAATCAAATGCTGCTTAACGGGGGAACTTCCCAATTAAGGCAAAAACAAAAGTTGGCCTCATTGTTATTACGTCCTCAGGTAAATATTGCAGCGCTTTCAAATCACGTGTTATCACTTAATCAATTTGTTGCAAAGCATAAACTCGAAGAGGAAATCCTTGAGTTAGCCGAAATCCGTGTGAAATACGAAGGTTATATTAATAAAGAAAAGAGTCTGGCCGATAAAATGAGGACAATAGATGAAATCCCACTCAAATACGATTTTGATTACTTTGCTCTCAAGTCACTTTCTTACGAAGCGCGTGAAAAGCTGACTAAAATAAGGCCAAAAACATTAGGTCAAGCCTCCAGAATTAGCGGTGTATCCCCATCAGATATTAATGTGTTGATGGTTTTTATTGGAAGATAATCGGTCTGTTTCACGTGAAACGGAACAAATAAGTTTTATGGTTACCAAGGATAAATATGTAAAGCGATTCCTCCTGGTGTCGATTCTGTTCTTTGTCTCTTTCTTTATGCTTACTGCCTATTATCACGATTCGGATAATTTAAAGATAGAGCAGAAAAAGATACAGAGAGAGTACACACGTGAGAATATTGTATTTGAATTAACGGCTCGAAATATTTTCAAAGCGCTGGAAATTGATAGTCTTTTAACATGGGATAATATCGGTTCTTTGATACCAAATAAAAACCTTGGTTGTTATATCCTAAAAAGTGATTCGTTATGGTACTGGAACAAAAATGAAATTGACCCGAATAATCTAACCGTTCTTAAAGATGGTAAAAGCAGCATTTACCATTTAGAACATGGATGGTATTTTTGTTTTGCTGATACGTCCAACAATTGGAGAATCATCCTCTACAAAATTATTAAGCACGAGTATGCCATTTCCAACCAATATTTAGAAAGTAACGAAGGAGCACTATTTAGCAACGATTATAGCGTAGGGTTTACTTACGATACTACTGCAACAAATTGCAAAATCAAAGATGATACAGGAAGAGCTGTTATTGGATTATTAGAGAACAGTCAGGATAATGGGAATCATTTTTCAACCAATATCTTGTTTTATCTTTGGTTTATTGGTTGGCTTTTTGTTGAATTGCTTCTCCTGCGTTTACATACCTTATTAACAGAAAATTTTAAAATATATTTTCGGTTGTTTCTGGTGATTATTGATGTTATTATTTTGTTATACATTATAAATCAATTGTTTATACCTGAATTATTGACAAATTCCTTTTGGTTTGAACATTGGCATCAATTATGGCTCTTTATCAATTCGCGCGGAATGACGCTGGTTTTTATTTCCATGCTTTTGGTTGTGGCGTTTTACCTTAGTAATCAATTCAAAAATAAGGTTATTAAACAGAATATCAATAATATAGAAGTGTTTTTTGTTTCCTTATTGCACTTTTTATTGGTTTTTTCATTGCTCTATACTTTTTATCGTTTCTACGGAAATAGCCTTAAGTTACACGATAGTGCGATTGGTTTTTTGTTTCGGCGTGATATTATAGAAGTGTATTTTGTTTCCGGTATTGTTGTATCACTATATTTACTGCAAAGCGTTCTGTTTTCTGTGATAGAGATATCGAGAAAGCAACAGATACTTATGTTTCTTTATACATTGGTATTTACTTTGTTTACTTTTTTGATTATCAAATTATCACCACTATTTTACCTTTCGGTTTTCTTTAGTCAGCTGCTTTTTGTTTTAATTGTAAAGTTTACCTCGCGCGATCAAAACTTTCTCTTTTTACGTTATTTATTGTTAACCGTATTAATGGCCATTAGTTTGTCAGTTATTATCAACGATAGATATGCTACGTTAAAAAACCAATTTCATCTGAAAATTGTTAAAGAGCTTATCATAAATCGTGATACTGTGCTTGAAAGCAGGTTTCAAGCCATTGTGGATAAAGTCAGGGAGGATAAAATAGTAGCCCAATTTATTAAAGATGGCGTTCCGGATGAGCCAATAAAGGAGTATCTTAACAAAACATATTTTGAGCATAAGTTCGGAAACTACGCTTTACAATTAACCATTTGCCATGATAGTGATTGGTTGGAGGTTAATTCAAAAGGCGATCTCGTTAATTGTAACCAGTATTTTGAAAATATCAAAAACGAACAAGGAAATAAAATGGTGGATTCTACCCTTGTAGTAATGAGTCAGGAAGCTGAGAGCCGTTATTATTTGGGTAAAATCTTTCTTGGTAACGATTCGATAGCTTCCTCTACTCTTTACGTTGAGATGTTTTCTTCCATTGTTCCTTCAGGGTTAGGTTATCCCGAATTGTTGGTTGATAACAGTAACCAGATCGATTTAACAGGCTATTCTATTGCCAAATTCCACCACAACCAATTGGTGTATAAAGTGGGGGAATACGATTATCACGGCAGCTACACTTTTATACAACCATGGTCAAACGAACAATTCTTTTACCTTAATAACTACCTGCATTATAAACTTCGATTAAATAGTACTGATGTATTGGTAGTTAGCCGACCGGTAACAACTTATGCCGAACAAACGGCATCCTTTACCATACTCTTTCTCCTTTTCTCCTTTTTAGCTATCCTGGTCTATTTTGTTACCACAGGACGAAAGCAGATGAAGCTGTTTAAATATTCTTTTAGAACCCGCTTACAGTTTTTCATCATGGGCACCTTAATGGTGTTGTTTGTCTTAATGTCAGCGATTTCGGTGTACTATTTTAACGATATTAAAAAAACGTTTATTGTTAATCAGCTTAACGAAAAGTCAAAATCAGTATTAACGGAGTTGCAAGATAAATTTTCAGAAGAGGATATTAATTCAATGGATGATAGAGTGTATTTGCAACAGCAGCTCCAAAAGTTTTCGATTATTTTTTTTACCGATATTAATCTTTACGACAGAGCAGGGGAGTTGATGGCCACTTCAAGGCCCACCATTTTCGAGACGGGTTTGTTATCTCCGCTTATCAATCCAGAAGGATATAGTCAGATTGTTTTGGATCAGAAACTATTCTTTCTAACCAGGGAACGAATAGGTAAGATGTCGTATTATTCGGCTTATGTACCTTTTAGTTTTGATGCCGGAGCATCGATGGCCATATTAAATTTACCTTACTTTGCCCGGCAGTCGGAGATAGCCAGATCGTTTTTACCCATGATTTTTAATTATTTAAACATTTTTGTTTTACTCGGTATATTGGGAGCATTTATGGCACTTATTATTGCAAAAATTTTAACCCGTCCGCTTACCATGTTACAACGCAGTTTATCAGAGATTCAGATTGATAAAAAAAATGAACCGCTTGTTTGGGATAATGATGATGAGATTGGACATCTTATTTCGGAATACAACCGGATGGTTAAAAAAATTGAAGAGAGTGCCGGTATTTTAAAACGTTCGGAACGGGAAACAGCTTGGCGTGAGGTGGCTCAGCAGGTGGCACATGAGATAAGAAACCCTCTTACACCCATGAAACTCAACATTCAATATTTGCAAAAGGTATATAAAGAATCTAAAGAGGAATTTAACAAAAAATGGAATTCGTTATCATCGTCATTAATCGACCAGATAGAGGCGCTCAACGAGGTGGCTTCCACCTTTTCCGATTTGGCCAGCAACAACACGTTTGATAGAGAAAAAATTGACATAGTTCAACTTATAGGATCAGCCATTGATATTTACAAAAACCATGAAAAGGTAACCATCCGTTTTAAAGCCAATACTGAACGAGCTTATGTTTTGGCACGACCAAACGAGTTATTAAGGGTTTTTAACAATCTTATTAAAAATGCAGTTCAGGCAATTTTACCCAATGAGGGTGAAGTTGAAATAACCATTTTCCAACAGGAGAACATCATAGAAATAAAAATTTCAGATAACGGACGGGGTATTCCCGAAGAGATGAAAAACAGTATTTTTCAGCCCTACTTTACTACTAAGAGCGGAGGAACAGGCGTGGGCCTTGCCATTGTAAAAAATATATTAACTGAAATGGGAGGGGAGATTACTTTTGTTTCGCGAGAGGGTGAAGGAACCGAATTTACCCTGCATTTAAGATCGGTAAAATAATATTTGGTTACCACCGGCGTTTATAAAAAGCCTTTTGATACTTTTGCCACGATATGTCGAATAGCCCAATAAAACGTCTTGCCGGAGAAACAGCCATTTATGGCTTGGGAACCATTATTCCACGGTTGCTCAACTACCTCTTGGTTCCATTTTATACCTACTTGGTATTTAATCAGAACGAATACGGTCAGATAACGGAAATCTATTCCTACATTGCATTTTTAGTTGTTTTTCTCACCTTTGGTTTGGAAACGGCTTACTTTCGGTATGCCAATCAAAGTAACAATCCTCAAAAAGTTTTTAATTCTGGATTTCAGTTTATTTTATTTGCCGTACTGACTTTTATCGTGCTTATTTGGATTTTTATCAATCCCCTGTCAACTGCCATGGGTTATGCTAAGCATCCGGAATACATTATGATGTTGGTGTTTATCGTTTCCTTTGATGCCATTACTGCGCTTCCGTTTGCATGGCTTAGGTTTCATCGCAAGGCAAAAATATTTTCGGCCGTTCGCGTGGCAAGCGTGATTATCAATATTTTGAGTAATATTTTGTTGTTGGTAGTATTTCCCAAGGTGCTTGCTCCTGAAACCTCCCATTATTTTCCGTACTATTTAACCACTAATGTGGGATTGGTATTTGTATCTAACTTAATTGCATCAATGGCTACATTGGTGATGATTTTACCGGTATTAAAACAGTTTAGCTTTAACAAAGATACTGGCCTGTTAAAAAGATTGTTACAATACAGCCTGCCGGTGCTGGTAATCGGATTGGCTGGAATGATAAACGAAGTGGCAGATAAAATACTGATGAAATATTTGTTGCCTGACCCCGCTACTGCCGAAAGCCAATTAGGGATTTATGGTGCCAATTATAAACTGGCCATTTTAATGATGCTTTTTATTCAGATGTTCCGTTATGCCTTTGAGCCGTTTTTCTTTGCCGAAGAAAAAAAACGAAATTCAAAACTCATATATGCACAGGTGATGAACTGGTTTGTTGCTTTTGTTTGGCTTATCTTTTTGGGAGTAACGCTTAATATTGAGGTTTTTAAGTATTTTGTCGGTCCTGCTTTTCGAGCCGGTTTAGTTATTGTGCCAATTGTTTTAGCAGCCAAACTATTTTTAGGTGTTTTTTACAACCTGTCAGTTTGGTATAAATTAACCAATAAAACCCTGTACGGAGCTATTATTGCCATTTTAGGGGCTACCATTACCATTACACTAAACGTAGTGTTAATTCCTAAATATGGGTACATAGGTGCTGCATGGGCCAATTTTGCCTGTTATTTTACCATGATGGTTGTTTCCTATTTTTGGGGTCGAAAAGTTTACCCGGTTCCATACAACGTGGCAAAAGTGTTAATCTACACCTTGCTCGCTGTGTTAATCTACTTTGCAGCCGGCGCCATCCACATAAACAATACAATTATTACCGTTGCCCTTAATACAGTATTGATCGTATTATTCGCGGGTTTTGTTTTGGTTACAGAGAAAAAAGGATGGTTTGTGCGGCACTAACCGGTAACTTTTAGGAATAATTAACCCTTCAATGGTTTTTGTTAAACAACATACATTTCCCGTCGCTATTACTTTAACGTCGATTTATCAGCTAATATCGTTTAACCTCATCAACCGCTTAACTTTATTCTTTTTGTCTATTTTTGCCTGATTGTTTGGTAGTCAAAATAATTAGCCAACGGTTTTGATGTCCCGATAGTTATTGGGGCTACCAGCAGGAAGCAAAAATCGTGATAAAACTTAAAGTCTGAATAATAAAATGAATGTCAAAATTGTAAATGAATCAAAGCATCCGTTACCGCAATACGAAACGATAGCATCGGCAGGAATGGATTTGCGTGCTAATTTGGATAAGCCTGTCGAGATGGCTCCCTTGCAGCGAGTGCTGATACCCACCGGTTTGTATATGGAACTGCCTGTTGGCTACGAAGCGCAGGTAAGGCCTCGTAGTGGCATGGCCGTTAAACATGGCATTACTGTACTTAACACACCCGGCACCATTGATGCAGATTACAGAGGCGAAGTCAGGGTTATTTTGGTTAATTTATCTAACGATAGCTATACCATCAACGATGGTGACAGAATTGCGCAGATGATTATCTCGGCGCATGTACAGGCTCATTGGGAAGAAGTTGATGTGCTTAATGAAACCGCACGCGGTGCAGGTGGTTTTGGACACACGGGCAAATAAAGATTGAAAATAAAAATTATAATAATGAAGTTTACTGTCGTAGTGGCGATTTTTTTATCAGGAATAATAACCTTTACCTCTTGTTCTACGGTTAAAAAGAGCAGCGTTGATGAAAACCATAAACAAACTCAAAAGGAGGCATCACAGGAAGCTGACCTGTTTGCCAAAGGGGTGATTCAGAAAGAAGCGGGTAATATCGGTCAGGCTTTGGATTTCTTTACCAAAGCGCTCCAAATCGACCCTGATGACCCGGCTGCTCTTTTCGAAAAAGCTAAACTCCTTAGTGTCTATGGGAAAACTTCCGAAGCTTATGAATTGGCAAAAAAAGCAACCTTACTGGATAGTAAAAACAGATGGTATAAAGCTGCTTATGGTAAAATAGCACAGCAAGAAGGTAAATATGATGAGTATGTTAAAGCCTACGAAGAACTGGTTGAGCAATACCCCGCCGATTTAAACTTTTTAAACGAATTGGCCTATGCTTATGTTTTTACGGGCGACTATCGAAAAGCTGCGGTGGAGTATGATAAAATTGAAGCACAGGTGGGTATAACCGAGCCTCTGATATTGCAAAAAGTTAAAATCTATTCGCAGCTGGGTGATTATCAAAGTGGTGTTAAGGAGTACGAAAAACTGATTAGTACCAATCCACAGGAAACACGCTATTATGCCTTGCTGGCTGAATATTGCTCCCAAAATAAAATGGATGATAAAGCCATTTGGGCTTATCAGCAAATTGAAAAAATTAATCCTAACGACCCTTATGTTCACATATCGCTGGCTGATTATTACCGAAAGCGAAACAATGAACAAAAATCGTTTGACGAATTAAAGTTGGGAATGGAAAACAAGCAACTTGACTTGCAAACCAAAATAAAACTGTTATCTACTTACTATTCAGGCTCGCTTGATGAAATACAGAAAAAACAAGCGCTGGAGCTATCACAGATTTTGATAAAAATCCATCCCAACGACCCCATGGCCAAAACATTATATGCATCGCTGCTTTTTCAAAATGAAGAGTACAAACAAGCACGTAAATTAACAGCTGAGATTTTAGAACAGGACTCGTTAAACTATGCGATATGGGAACAGATGCTTTTTTGCGATATGTATCTGAGTAACTACAAAGAGCTTGCCCACGAATCAGATAAGGTGATTGATTTGTTTCCCAATCAACCGTTGCCTTATTTAATGAATGGTATTGCCTATTATCAGTTAAAGCAGTACGAAAAAGCTGCCAACAGTCTGGAAACAGGTAAGGAGTTTGTTGCCGGAAATCAAAACCTGTTGGAAGAGTTTTACAATTACCTCGGTGAAATATATTATCAGCAAAAAAATTACGATGCCTGCTTTCAGTCGTACGATAAAGTACTTTCGATAAACCCCTCCAACTCGATTGTTTTAAACAACTATGCTTACTACCTTTCGCTACAAAAAATAAACTTGTCAAAGGCTGAGCAAATGGCGAGGCATGCCGTAAATATTGACCCGAAAAACGTTAATAATATCGATACCTATGCCTGGGTTTTATACCAGGAAGGAAACTACGAACAGGCGCTTAAATGGCAGGATGAAGCCATTAAAAACGGTGGCGACACCAATGGAACCGTGTTGGAGCATTATGGCAAAATTCTTGAAAAACTGGGTCGTACCAACGAGGCAAAGGAATATTTACAGAAAGCAAAAAAGTATAAAAAGTAGCCCAATGTCGTTCATTAAAACACTTAAAGTGAATACAATAAAAAAAATGGGTGTTTCCCCGGTGATGTTGATTTTTCTCATCATGATAGCCTTGGCGGTTTCATCGTGTAGCGTCACAAAAAAGGTTTCGGCAAAAAGAAACCTGAAAAAATATGGCTTTGAGTATTTAAAGCTCAATATGGAAAAAAACGAATTTACCTTTCATGACTTATCGGCGAAATTGAGCCTTACCTATAAAAACGAAAAATCAAGCACGCATTTACGGGGTCAGCTTCGTATGCGCGAGGATAGTATTTTGTGGATATCCTTTTCGCCTGCTATGGGTATTGAGGCTGCCAGGCTTATTTTAACGCAGGATTCAATCAAATTTATCAACCGGTTGAACAAAACCTACTTTTTGGGTGAATATGAGATGCTCGATACGTTAATTAATACCACCATTGATTATATTATTGTTCAATCGATGATTTTAGCTAACGAATTACCCTATTATAAACTTGACCATTATAGTGTTAAAGCTGACGACAACATGTATCTGTTAACTATGGAGAAAAAAAGAAAGGTTAAAAGAAGTATCAAAAAAGGAAAATCACCCACCAATATTATTATCGAAAAGGTTTGGCTCGATCCGGTTAACTTTAGGATGCGCCGCGTAGAAATGTATGAAATGGGCAACGACAAAAAGAAACTGGTGGTGCAATACGATGACTATGGTGAAACCGAAGGGAAAATGTTTCCCTATAAAATTAAAATTTTTGTTTTTGCCGACAACGACATTGTTATTGATGTTAACTACAACAAAGTTCGTTTAGATGAAACACTTAGTTTTCCGTTTCGCATCCCATCAAAGTATAAATACGCTTTTTAATTGACTTATGTATTTTAAATCGACAATAATAACCAAAAACCCCGATAAGAACTGGCTGAAGGCTTTTGTCGGTGTGATGGTTTTACTGTTGTTGTTGTTGTTGGCTGTTCCTCAAACGAAAGCACAAAAAAAGTCAGATAATTTAAAGGCTAAACGCGAAAAAATTGAAAAGGAAATCGATTATACCAACAAATTATTAGCTGAAACCCGGAAAAATAAAAAGCACACCCTGTATGAGCTTCAGCTTATTCAGCAAAAAATCAATCAACGTAACGAATTAATTGCCACGCTTAAAAAAGAGATTGTTTTTTTGGAGAAGAAAATTTCCCGTGCCAAATCAGGTATTAGCAGCATGGATAAACAATTGGCAAATCTAAAGGAAGAGTATGCTCATGTGGTCGTTTTTCTGTCGCGTAACAACAGCCAACTGGATAAGCTGATTTTTCTTTTTTCAGCCGAAGATCTTAACCAGGCTTATCAGCGATTACGCTACCTCGATGAGCTTACTGATTTTATTCGCCATCAGGCCGATTCTATTAACAGAATGGAAACCATAAAACAAAAAGAGTTAACCGATTTCAACCTGCAAAAAGCCGAAAAGAACAAATTGCTGGAAAAGGAAAACAGTCAACTATCGAAGTTGGAAAACAATCATCGTGAAAAAGACAGAGTTCGGGCTACCTTGTCAACAAAGGAAAAGCAGTTGCGGGTACAACTTCGGAAAAAGCAAAAAGAGGCAGAAAAGCTTAATCGTCAGATAAAAAATATTATTACTGCCGAAACAAAAGCAAAAAAGAGTTCATCTGGCAAAAACAATTATGCTCTAACGCCGGACGAAAAAAAGCTGTCTGTAGAATTTAGAAACAACAAGGGTAAATTACCCTGGCCTACGCCACGTGGTTTTATTTCGGAGTCGTACGGAACGCATCCTCATCCGGTGCTTAAGCACGTGATGATAAAAAACAATGGTATCAATATTGCTACTGCTAAGGCCAGCAATGCACGTGCTGTTTTTAAAGGAAAAGTGGTGAGCGTGGCTACCATTTCCAACACTAATAAAGCGGTTATTGTTAAACACGGCAATTGGTTTACTGTTTATTCTAATCTTGAAGAGGTGTATGTTTCAACCGGCGATAAAGTGTCAATCAAGCAAAATATTGGCAGGATACACACGAATCTTAAGGGAGAAACCGAGTTGCACTTTGAGGTGTGGAACGGAAAACAAAAGCAAAATCCTTACTACTGGATAGTAAAAAAATAAATACTTATAACCATTGTATTATTTGCAATCTATTGTTTATTTTTGCAGCCGCATTCAATTTCGGGGTGTAGCGCAGCCCGGTTAGCGCGCGTCGTTCGGGACGACGAGGCCGGAGGTTCGAATCCTCTCACCCCGACAAAGTAAAAGCCTTGCATTTATTTGTAAGGCTTTTTCTGTTTCGGTAATCAATTATTTGATTGATCACAACTATGAGCAACGTAATATGCACCTTCGATACCACTCAGCATGTATTGCGATCGAAAAGGAGGGGTTAAACAATTAATATACTTCCTCCGTCAAACAAGGAGCCATCATAAAGCTCAACAATGGTGTAGTTAAGTCGATCGAGATAAGCTCTTACTTTTTCTCCTTCAGGAAAATAACTTAACGACCCGATTAAAAAAAGAGTGTCATCGTCAACTCCGGCAACACCGCCAAAAAAACCATGCTCAAATCCTGGTAGTAGAATGGTTGAAGGATTGATATATATAACGTTAAGATTGTGTTTTTTCAACACTTTGTAAATACCCTGATCGGAGGTAATAAAATGATTTTCTTTTAATGGCAGCAAACTGCACCGGCTATAACCCTGTTTGATGTTAATTTTTTCGAGGTAGCCGAATGTTTCCAATATAACAGGATCGGTAATCGAGAGGTTATGGATAACATAACGACTGGTAATCACCGCGTTATAAATGGCCGAATAGGGGTAGCTTTCGCCAACGGATTGTGATCCCAACACAAAACTGACACCTCTCTCTTTAAGCCGGTTGATATATTTTACCGGGGTGTTGGGTGCTACAACGCACCGGCCACGATCTCCACAAAAAAACAGGTCGGGGTGTCCGGCTACCTGTTGGTAAGTAATATTTTCGGAGGTAAATAGTATTACCTCCCCAAACTGTTTGAGGGTTGTAATAGCTTGATGAGGAATCTCTTTATTTATAATAAAGCTCTTTATAGCCACTTTTCTATTTTAAAGATTAGTTCTGTTTTGTTAATGGGTTTACTGATATAATCGTTGCATCCGGATTTAAGAATTTTTTCCCGATCGCTCTCCAAAGCAAAAGCGGTTTGTGCAATAATAACGACCCTTTTGTTAAATTTACGGATTTTTATTGAAGCATCATAGCCACTCATAATGGGCATTTTAATATCCATTAAAACCAAATTAATATCAGGGTGCTTTTTCATTAAATCAATGACCTCAATGCCATTGTATGCTCGTAATATTTCAAGGTTGTTAAAATGTTTTAACAAGATGGACAGATAGTTAAACGAAACATCTTCGTCTTCTGCAATTAGTATTTTATTCAGTTTAGGCGTTGGATTGTCTGTTTTCTTTTCTGTTGTTTGCGATGTCGGAGACGATTTAGTAAGATGGTTGACGGTAAGTGGTAAGGTAAAGTAGAACCGGGTGCCGGTTTCGTCGGAGTCAAGCCAGATTTTTCCACCGAGCATCTCTACATAAGCTTTTGAAATGGCCAACCCAAGGCCGGCTCCTTCGTAAGCTTTTTTATCTTCGATATCAGCCTGGACAAAACGGTCAAAAACGGCTTCCTGTCTGTCGGGTAGTATTCCGATGCCGGTATCTTTAACAAAGAATTCTATTACTCTGTCGCGACCGTCCTCTTTAAGCACGTATCCAAATTTGATTTCTCCCTTGTGGGTGTATTTAATCGAGTTTTTAACCAGGTTGGTTAAAATAGCGTACACCTTCTCCTTGTCACTATTTATCAAAAGAGGTTTGTTTTTAACATCGGGGCTTACGCTTAGCATCAGGTTTTTTTTATCCGTTTCGGGTTTGAAAAACTCAAACAGATAATGAAGTTGTTCGTTTAAGTCATAGGTTTCAAGTGAGACCTCCATTTGTCGGGCTTCAATTTTCGAAATATCAATCAAATTATTGATAATATTTAAAAGCCGGTTACCACTTCGGTTAATAATTTTAACATATCTGTTTATTTTATCCTGTGGCAGATTTTGTTCTTCCAGTAGTGAGGTAAAACCGAGTATGCCATTCATTGGAGTTCGTATTTCGTGACTCATGTTGGCCAAAAAAGCTGATTTCAAACGATCGCTTTCTTCCGCCTTTTTAAGTGCCGTTTTAATTTTTTCCTGTGCTTTAATCTGTTCTGTCAAGTCGAAATGGGTTCCCACAGCCCGAATAGCCTTACCTTGTTGATCAAAAATAATATGAGCTCTTGACAGAATGGGAACCCAGTGTCCATCTTTATGCTTCATTTTAAACTCAACATTGTAATGGTCAGTTTTATTTTCAACAGCTTCTTTTAACCTCAGTAGTGAGGCATCACGGCTTTTCTGATCGGTTAAATTATTCCACGTTTCAATGTTGTTTGAAAGTTCATGATCTTGATAACCGAGAATGCTTTTCCAGCGAGGAGAATAATAAATTTTGTTTGTTACAAGATCCCAGTCATAAAGCCCATCGTTTGAGGCTTTCATGGCTAACTCGAACCGTTGCTTACTTTTTTTAACTAACTCTTCTATATTTTTACGGTAGATGACCATACCAATTTGATCGGAAACAAACTCCAGCATCTCTTTATCTTTCTCATCAAAGGCCTGAGCATTGGTATAACTCTGAACAACAATCGCTCCTGTTATCTTTCCACTCACTTTTAACGGAACACCCAACCATACTAATGAATCTGTTCCATGCCTTTCGATTTCACCTTTCTTTTCAAGTGCCACTAATTGGTCTAGTTTGGCCAATAATGGTTTTTTTGTTTTAATCACATACCGGGTAATGGTTTTTTTGGCAGGAAATGAGTTAAAATGATCGAGTTCATCAGAATAAAATGGTAAGGAGATGGTGTCGGTTTGTGCATCATAGAGGGCTACAAAAAAGTTGGTTGTGTCGATAAGCGTAGATAGTTCTGTTTGGATAATACCAATCATCGCCTGCAAATTTTCGGCAGTAATAACAGCGTTGGAAATGTTGTACAAAACCTGTTGCAGCTTTTCCGACCTCTTTCGGTGTGAAATATCATTTATTAGCGTGTAAACGTTTTCAACATTTCCTTCCTCATTTTTTAAGGGAACCAAGTAGCTGTGCAGATAGGTCTCTTTTCCCCATTTGGTTTTGTAAGGCGTTTCAAATTCAATGGTTTCTCCCAATTCAACACACAGTCTGAATTTATCAGCATAACCATTTTGCATTAAAGGGGGAAATGTAAGAACATTAATTGTCTTTGTTGCCTCAATCGAAGGGAAGCCTAAAATTGACAAAAGTGCTTTATTAGCTTCAATAATAGCACCATCTTTAGTGGCCATGTATATTCCATGTGGAGAATTTTCAAAAATTAATTTGAATTTCTTTTCGCTATTTGGTAAGCCGGTTTTACCTGATTTCTTCATCTCATTAACACATTTTACAATACCCGAGTACTTTAACAATAGATTGTATGGCAACACAAAATAATAACCCATCAAATATACTAATTTATATTTACAGTATAGTACATTTACTTTCGTATGACTAACTTTAAACAACTTCAATATTAATCTTACGTTTGTGTTAATATTGTGCTCCTGTAAATTGTTTTTATCAACACTCATAAGTAAATATTTTGAAGCTGTAGGTCAATACCTGCCTATAAAACAATATTTTTGTGATTTATAAGTTATAGTAAAAGCTGTTTTTAGCAGCTTCTTTTTTGAACATTATAATTTGATTTTATGAAATTTAAGTGGTTACTCTTTATCTTCTCTTTAGCAATATTTTCTTCTAACCTGTTTTCACAGGAAATTGGAATTGGCCAATGGCGCACCCATCTTCCCTATCAAAAGGTAATTGATGTGGTTGCTAATGATAACATCGTTTACGCGGCAACGCCGTTTGATATTTTTACTTACAACTCGGGTGATAACCGTATTGAGCGTATTGATAAAGTAAAAGGGCTAAATGATATCGGAATCAGTAAAATAGGTTATCATGCCGGCACCCATTCGTTGTTAATTGCTTACACCAACACCAACATGGATCTTATCAAAGAGAATGGCACCATTATTAACATTGCTGATATAAAAAACAAAGAGATTCTCGGAAACAAAACCATCAACAATATTGCGTTTCGAGGTGATTTGGCCTATCTGAGCTGTGGCTTTGGAATTGTTGTGCTGGACATTACCAAACTCGAAATTCGTGATACTTGGTATATCGGTCCTGATGGTGGGTTTATTGATGTTCAGGATTTGGCTTACAACGACACTTCCTTTTTTGCGGCTACCGAAAAGGGTGTTTATTATGCCCGCATCGACGCTCCCAATTTGGCCGATTTTAATCAGTGGCATAAAGACAACAGGCTTCCCAATCCTAACCTCTTTTATAATCAGGTGGAGCTGTTTGATGGAAAAATGATTGTTAATTATGAGGCAGCAACGTATGATGGTGACACGCTCTACAGCTTTAACGGTTCATCGTGGGACTATTTTCTACCCGAAAATCATTCAAGGCACTTTCAACTGAACGCTACCCATGACAAGTTGCTTGTTTCGGAACGAACTGATGTGCTGGTGGTCGATAAAAATGCGGAGAATAATTTTCATATATGGAAACCGAGTGAAATGTCATTAAAACCACTTGCTTCCGATATGGATGATAACGGTGATTATTGGGTAGGAGATACCTATTTAGGCTTACTAAGAGTTTGGAATAAAGGATGGAAAGGGGAAATAATAAGACCCAATGGTCCCGGTACGCCCAGTATTTTTGATTTGGATGCCTGCGGCATCAATGTATGGGTGGCAGCCGGAGGACACAACTCTGACTGGGGGAAACTTTACATGCGCGATGGGGTGTTTTCGTTTGTGGATGACAGTTGGTCAACTCATAACTATAAAAATACACCTGCCTTCGACACCATTTCCGATTTTGTTAACGTAAAAATTGATCCGGCAAATCATGACATTACTTATGTGGGCACCTGGGGAAAAGGGTTAATAAAATTTGAAAATGGTGAAATTACCAATATTTATAATAAAACCAACAGCACACTACAACCCTGGATTGCCGCCAACTACTTAACGCTTGTTAGTGGCCTCGATTTTGATAGTGATGGCAACCTTTGGGTGGCAAACTCCGGTTCTCCCGATTTGCTATCGGTAAGGCTTACTGACGGAACCTGGAAATCATTTAACCTTGGTGGTGGCTTAAGCGGCATAGATATTTCAAAATTGATGGTCGATCATCAAAATCAAAAATGGATATTTAAACGTAAAGAGGGCTTTTTAATCGTTTTTAACGATAACAATACACTCGATGACCCTGCTGACGATAAAGCAAAAATATTAAGCTCCTCCACGGGAAATGGCGCTATTCCGGGTACAGGTGTTTTTGCCATGGCTACCGATCAGGATGGAGAAGTGTGGATTGGAACCGACAAGGGTATTTGTGTGTTTTCAAACCCGGAATTAATTTTTACCCCCGGCACCAATTTTGATGCACACAAGATTTTGGTTCCCCGAAACGACGGATCGGGTTTGGCTGACTATCTTCTGGAAACCGAGCAGGTTACAGCCATTTCTGTAGATGGTGCAAACAACAAATGGGTTGGTACCGAACGTGCCGGTATTTTTCAGTTTTCGCCCGACGGGCTTCAGGAGCTAAACCATTTTACTGCCGAAAACAGCCCGTTGCTTTCAAACAGTATTATTGGCATTACAATTAATAGTGATGGAGAAGTATTTATCGGTACTACCAACGGCATTGTTTCGTATAAAGGAGAGGCCACTCCCTCTAACCCCACTAACGATAGCGTGTATGCATATCCCAATCCCGTACGACCCAATTACAACGGGCCTATTGCCATTAAAGGGTTGGTTAATAA
>QMPP01000024.1 GCA_003650425.1 Bacteroidota bacterium
CAGGATGACCATCCAACAACTTCGCTCCCTCTGATCCTCTGATCCTCTGATCCTCTGACCCTCTGACCCTCTCAACTTCTCAACTTCGCCCCCTCGCCCCTTAGCGGTTAATTCTTCTCCCCCCTCTTAGCGAACGAATTCAAATCAAACGAAATGGTAAAATAGTTGGGTGATCCAACCAAATGATAGGCAGCACGAGAATAGTTAATCTTAAACTTATACACCCTTACCCCGATACCCCAGCTAAAGCCAACCATACCCAGCTTATCGTTCATTTTTAACTCCTGACGACGGCGATAGTTATAACCACCTCTTAAAATAAGATTTTTACCAATATAAAATTCACCGCCAAAAATAATATGGCGCATCAGGTTATCACCAAATTTGGCCATACCTGTTTTATAAACAGGGTTGCCTGTAACCGGGTCAACACCCCCTGACGGGTTGGTAGGGTCTTCATAATAAAGATTCCACTTCTCGATATGATCGTAAATAAACGAAAACCTGAAAGGCACATGATCCAGCCGTTTGGTAAGCACATACTGCAAATCAAAGGGCAACGGGTCGCGTGAGCCCGAAACATAAGTCGTGAGCTGCATACCGATATTGCGGGCGATTAGCGACATATCCCATCCCGATTTAGTACGGTAACTGCCGGCCACATCCACCGCGAAACCAAACGACGCGTACGACTCGTAATGCGAATAAATCAGCTTACCGGCAGCGCCAATCGAAAACGAGCTGTCGAGTTCCCTTCCCCAGCCAATAGTAAGGGCGGCATCCGAAGCAGTAAAAGTTCCCGAAACATTACCGGCTTCATCGGCATAATCAAACGTGCCATAGTTGTAATATTGCATGGTTGCCACGAAACTGCCTGCTTTATTAAAGGTGTGGCCATACTGTGCAAATCCGTAGTTAATATCATCAAAAAAATCGACATAAGCCAACGAAAAAGCACCATTCATCCTGCTATTAATCAACGAGGGGTTTACCAGTCCAAGGTTAATGTCACCATCCCTGACAGCTGCAGTGTTCCCACCTAAAGCAGCCACGCGTGATGATATTGGTTTTTCCAAAAAGGAGTAGGCATAACGACCTCCAATTTGTGCTTGAACACCCGAACTAATAAACAAGAAAACAATCAGAAAAAACGTAAGAAAATATACTCTTTTCACAGGCTTTACAATTATGTGTTTTACGGCAACGTCAGGTTTAACAAAAACCCTGCAAGGCTTTTACCTTTAAAAAATTCCACTTTGCTTCTATAACGAAATACCCTCAATTTTATTTTAAGACATCAATAAGATTACAGATAATCTTCTCCCATTAGTCCATTTTGGTAACCTTACCGCTTCCAACCACTTCGGTTTTAACCTTTGGATCACCGGCATATACCACCTCGCCGCTGCCGGTAATTTCCACCACCAGTTTATTGGTAGCACTCACCGATGCCTTACCCGATCCCGACAACTCAACTTCAATACTGTTGGTTCGCATGCCAAGACCTTTAAAATTTCCCGAACCCTTTAAATCAATATTTTGTTTATTAGCTGAACCGTTCACAATAATATCGCCCGAACCACTCAAATTGGTGTTAACAATGTTAGCGTGCACATCAGCAAAAATTTTTCCTGACCCCGACAAATTAAGCGTCATCTCTCCCAGCGTTATTGGGTTCGCCGTTTTTATCATCCCGACGCCATTCACCGTTAGCTTGTAAATATCAGGCGAAAAAACCTTTATCAAAATCGGATCCGTTTTCCCCAAACACGGCGAAGCATCAATAATCAATTTTTTACCTTTTACACGCGTGGTTATAGCATCTAATACATTTTGCTGCGCGTGTATCTGCATAGTCGTTTTCGAGGCCACATCCACCACCACATCAGCGTTAATGTTAAGTACTATTTCGCTAAACGGCTCCACGGCACGCGTTTGATTTTCCACATGCCCGGTTCCGTCGATGCAACTGTTACAGCCTGTTAACAAAATTACCCATAATAAAGCTGTCACTATCACAAAAGGAAATGTTATCTTTTTCATATCTGTTAATTTTAAAACACCAAACTTACTACAAATTTGTAAACACACCTTTTCCATAAAATAATAATTATTTGGGCAGCCGGGCGGGCTGTTCGCTGTAGCCCTGCCCCGGCCGGCCGTGTTCCGTAATAAGCTGTCGGGGGGCTCCCGTTGGTCGCCCCGCCCGCTTAACGTCACATCGGCCGGCCGTGGCAGGGGCTGCCGCTTCCATCCCTGCTGCTCACGACCCCAATTTATATCCCCACTCCTAAAATATCTTAAAACCTTCTTCGTTATCACACCTAATAGGCTATTTTAATAATAACCTGTGTATTTTTGTAAATTATTAAAATTTAAATAAATGGAATTAACAATAAAAAAAGCGCTCCGTAAGCCAACAGCTGCCGACACGATTTACCTCGTGAAGGACGGAATCGGTTTAAAACAAATAAATTTAAGTCCCGAAGAAACTGAATACATTAAAAAGCAACATCGTGCCAAACAAAATGTAATTACCATTAACCGCTATAAAAATCATTTGATTTTTGTTTACGCCGAAACATTGGGCACCAAACCCAAACGCTATGAAAACTATCGCTCCTTCGGAAACGAAGTACAGGCTGTTTTAAACGGTGCTAAGGTCGAACGGGCAGTGGTTCATGTTATCACCGCTTCCAAAGCCGAAACACTGGCCTTTGTAGAAGGAATGGCACTGGGGAATTACCAGTTTTTAAAATATTTTACCGAAAGTGACAAAAAAAGAAATTCGCTGACCGAAATCGATGTTTACTCAACGCAAATATCCGACGATGATCTACAAGCACTTTCAAACCTGGCAGAAGCAGTTTATAAAGCACGCGATCTGGTAAACACCCCTGTTGCCGACCTGAATGCTGAGGCTCTGGCAGCCGCCATCGTCGAAATGGGCAAAGAAACCGGAGCCAAAGTGGATGTTTTTAATAAGAAAAAAATTGAAAGCCTTAAAATGGGTGGACTGCTGGCTGTTAACCGAGGAAGCATTGATGAGCCAACCTTTACCACCATACAGTGGAAACCCGCCAATGCCGTCAATAAAAACCCCTATGTTTTTGTCGGCAAAGGAGTGGTTTACGATACCGGTGGATTAAGTCTGAAACCCGGCAATTATATGGATACCATGAAAAGCGATATGGCGGGTGCTGCCGCCGTAGCCACAGCGCTGTATGCTATTTCAAAAGCAAAGTTACCCGTTTATGTAATCGGACTCATCCCTGCTACCGATAATCGCCCCGATGGAAACGCCTACACACCCGGCGACGTAATTACCATGTTCGATAACACCACCGTGGAAGTACTCAACACCGATGCCGAAGGCCGCATGATTTTGGCAGATGCCCTGGCCTACGCTAAAAAGTTTAACCCTGAGTTGGTGATTGATATTGCCACCCTGACCGGTGCGGCCGCCCGTGCCATCGGCCCCCAGGCAACGGTTGGCATGCAGGTTAAAGCCGATACCGAGTTTAACGAACTGCAAAAAGTTGGAAACCTGGTACACGAACGAATTGTTGAATTCCCTATGTGGGACGAGTATAAAGAACAGATAAAGTCGGAAATTGCCGACCTTAAAAATATTGGCGGCCCGGAAGCAGGAGCCATCACTGCCGGTAAATTTTTAGAGCATTTTACCGACTACCCGTACATCCACCTCGATATAGCCGCACCATCGTTTTTATCAAAACGCGACAAATACCGCCCCATAGGTGGTACCGGCGTTGGAGTAAGGCTCTTTTTTGAATTTATCAAGTCAAAGGTAATTTAACCCTCTTACAAATGACATTCACAGGTTTAGCATAAAAAAAACCCGCCACAATAAAGGGCGGGTTTTTTACAAAACCAAATTTCCTACCTTTGGATTTTCTAAAACAAAGAAACAAATTATTTATTTACTACCTGCTATCAATAAAAAAAATCTTTTCCTCATTTCTTCATCAAGAAATAATAAAACAGTGCAACCTTTGGCTCTTCACAAAATGTCAGATTAACTAATAATGATTAAAAAAAAACACTCTGAACTTCTTTCATTGCTCACGCAACAAACATGCATTAAAAGTTGTACTTTTGAGTTTTAATAAAATATGATATATCACAACAATGAAAATAGTTAAATCCCTTTTTATTACCCTGTTATTACTTGTCCTGTTCAATGGCTGCAGCACCGACGTTGATATCTACAGCGACTACAAAGACATCACCATTGTTTATGGTATTATCGACCGCTCGGATGACACGCTGTGGGTAAAAATTACCAAAGCCTATTTAGGCTCCGGCAACGCGCTGGAATTTGCACAAAACCCCGACTCAAGTAACTATCCTTACAAACTGGATGTAGTGCTTACCGCCATTAAAAACGGTTCTGAGATTCAAAAATTCGTTTTCGATACCATTACCATTCACAACAAACAGGCAGGCGATTCTGTTTTTTACTATCCCGACCAGCTTATGTACTATACCGTTCGTACGGCAGCTTTAAACACGCAAGCGGTGTATCACTTGTCCATTAATAAAAGCAACGGTATCATCGAAGCGAAAACCTCTATTATTCCTGATTTTCCCATTACTTATCCGATTTCACGAATAAACTTTAACTACGACAAAGAGGTAAAATGGATATCGGCCGTGAACGGAAAACGTTACGAAACAGGGTTTACTTTTCATTATCGCGAACTGTGGTCCAATAGCACCGACACGCTGAACAAAACCATGTCGTGGTCGCTGGGCGTTAATAAGTCAATCAACACCAATGGCAACGAAACCATGTCGATACCTTATACCGGTAGTGAGTTTTTTAACCTTCTGGATAATACGCTTGAAAAGAGTCCCAACGTAAAACGCTGGGCCGGCAACGTTGATGTTAACATCGATTGTGCATCACAGGATTTTGATACCTATTACGAAGTGAACAATATTTCAGGTGGCATACTGGAAGAAGCTCCGCAGTTTTCAAATATCAAGGGAGATGACGCCCTCGGCTTGTTTGCTTCACGCCATTCAGTTACCAAGCCCGTACAACTATCGGTCGCCACCGAGCTAACCCTTGTTCAGGATTACGACCTGGGATTTGTAGTTAGCCGATAAAATAAGCTGTAACCATTAAGTTGATTTTAAACAACTTCAGCATTAAAACAAAGCAGCACAACCCCATTTAAACTGGTTTTCATCTGCTCTGCCCTTCCAACTCTTTCAGCAACTGCTTATTTATTTTACGGGCAATAAACGGCCCTTCGTAAATAAAACCGGTATAAACCTGAACCAGATCGGCTCCGGCATTCAATTTTTCCAGGGCATCTTGTGGTGTAAATATCCCGCCAACACCAATAATGGGAAAAGCCTTTTTTGATTTTTTAGCCAGATAACGAATAACTTCGGTGCTGCGATCTTTAATGGGTTTCCCACTTAACCCTCCCTTTCCAATACGATTAACAGGTTCTTTATCAGTTGTCAGCCCCGCACGGGAAATGGTTGTATTTACCGCCACCACACCATCGATATGAGTTTGAGCCACCACCTCAATCACTTCGTCCAGCTGCTTTTCGTTCAGGTCGGGCGAAACCTTTAGCAAAATGGGCTTGGGATTGGCCTTTTTTTGATTGACTGCCTGCAAGCTGTTCAAAATCTCAAGCAAAGCCGCCTGATCCTGCAACTCACGCAAATCGCTAATGTTCGGACAGCTGACATTCACCGTAAAATAGTCAACATAATCAAACAACCCCTCAAATAAGGTAAGATAATCGTTTACTGCCTTGCTATTGGGCGTGGCCGTATTTTTTCCCAGGTTACCCCCAATAATGAGGTTTCCTTTTCTGTTTTTAAGGTTTTCAACAGCGCTGTTAAGCCCGTTGTTGTTAAACCCCATTCTGTTTATTAAGGCATGGTCACCGGGTAACCGAAAAAGACGCGGTTTTGAGTTACCGGGTTGTCCCTTGGGAGTAACCGTTCCGATTTCGACAAACCCGAAGCCCAGTTTCCCCAACTCGTTAAAGGAGGTGGCATTTTTATCAAACCCGGCAGCAATACCCACCGGATTGGGGAACATAAAGCCAAACAGCTCCCGTTCCAAACGCTTATCATTAACAGTAGCATAGTTGGCCACTACCTTTCCAAGCAAAGGTATTGAAAAAAGAAATTTTAATGAACCGATAGCAAAATGATGCACCTTTTCAGGGTCAAAACTGAATAGCAACGGCCGTATCAGTTTTTTATACATCTATCAGGCCTCTTTTGGGGAATCTTCTTTAACTTCTTTCGATTCCGTTGTATCTTCGGCTTTCAGAGCTTCTTCAAAATCAATCAGGTTTTTTTCAACAAGGATATTGTACCAGGTAAACACGCTCTTCATATTTGAAACATACACCGACTCCTTATCATATTTGGGAACCGCTTGTTCAAAAAGTGCCTTCAAGTCTGCGGAAGGCATCTTTTTAGGGTTTTCAATCAGTTTCCCGTCAAGGGCTTTAAAAAGATTTTTAAAAGCCTCTTCCAATGGAAGGTCATCAGTTTCGGTATAAATACTAATCTCTTTTAGTGAACTGATTTTGTCGTGTGAAAAAGCAGGATAACGCTTACCATCCATTAACGACTCGATGATAATTTTATCTTTGGCGTCTCCTACCATTAAAAACAGTCCGGGCTTTCCGGAGATTGATAATATTTTTGTCAAATCCATAGGTAATAATTTTAAGTGCAAAAATAACTTTTAGTTGGTAAAACCAAAATAGGTTCAGTATATTGTATAAAAAAATTTATCGGGTTACTTAAGCATGCCCTTAACATCATTTATCTTTCCATTGTTTGGAGCAGGTTTTATACCCAACAACTTTGCAACAAGCGGATAAATATCAACATTGGGAAAGGCCGGCTGATGGTAACCAGCTTTAAAATCGGGTCCCATCCCATAAAAAATAGCCTGCATATCCTTAAAGTCATTATCATAACCATGGGCTCCTCTGCCGTTTTTATGTTGCCACGACCAGTAAACACTCCATCTCGGTTCGGCCACCAGCACGTAACTGTATATGCGCAGGTTCTTGCCATAATTAAGACGTTTTGGAAGTGTACCCCGTTTCCAAACCTGAACGTGAGGAATCTTTTGCAAGGCGTTCCAGACTTTAATTTCTTTCCCGGCCTTAGGCTGTAGGTTATAATTTGGATTCCAGCCATCAAAACGACGCAGGTCGGTAGTATCAACATACTCATCTAAAATTACCTGCCGATCCTGCGAGAGCTCGGCCATGCCATGGTCAGAAACAATAATAAAATCGATGCTGTCGTAGATGGGCAGCTTGCGGGCTTCCCTGAAAAAATCACCCAACCAGTCATCTATTTGCTCAACCACCCGCTTTGTTTCCTCACTCTTGGGACCAAAACCATGGCCAGTATGATCAGGCTCATGATAATACCACATAACAAGATGAGGCCGCTGACTATAGGGCAGAGAAAGCCAATGAATAACCGTGTCTATTCTGGCTTCAAAAGTCATTTTCTGATTATACTTTTTCCAATAGGTAGGTCTGATACCCTGCACATCGGCTTCCGAGCCTACCCAAAACAATGTAGCCGATTTAAGGTTATTTTTTACCGCTGTGTTCCAAATAGGTTCGCCACCGTAAAAAGCGCCTTCGCCAACCGTTGATTTATCTTTTTTATTGTAGTCCTTTCCCAAATCCTCGGCATAAAAATTATTTAAAACAATGCCATGTCCATCGGCATACAAGCCCGTCGCCAGCGAGTAGTGATTAGGAAAGGTTTTGGATGGGAAAATGGGTTTCATCGACTCGGCACGAACGCCAACACGTGAAATGGAATCCAATACGGGAGTATTATATAAATCCTGATAGTCCCAGCGGAAGCCATCCAGCGACAACATGACAACGTATCGTTTTGGAGCTTGCGCCTTGGTTCTTTTACTATTGCTGTTGCACGATGTCAGACCGAATATCAGTAACAGGGCAACCGGAAACAGATATCTTTTCATTTGAATATTATTTTTTCTGATTTATACATTTATAAAGTTGTGTAAAATAAATCAATTATAACACCTGATTGTAAAAATCTTATAGCGATTTATTAACTATGACATTCTTTTCACGGAAATTATTTAACGTTTAAACCTCTATTTGCAATCCGTCGTGTGCCAGCTCGATAAAGTCGGGAAGCTCACGACATACTTCCTTGTGAAATCCCATCAGGTGACTGATATGGGTAATATAAGCCCGCTCAGGCCGAAGGAATTTCAAAACGCTGACCGCTTCTTTCAAACTATAGTGCGAAGGGTGTTTTCTTTTCCGCAACGCGTTAAGGACAATAACCTTGCAATCGAGTAGCTGCGCCAGTATTGAACCTGGAATATAGTTTGTATCGGTAATGTAAGCAAAATCACCGATTCGAAACCCCGTTACTTCCATTTTCATGTGCAAAACGGGCAAGGGGATAATTTTAACGTTTCCCACATAAAAAGGAGCTTGGGAAATATCTATCAAATTAAAATTGGGTACTCCGGGGTAGAGGTCTTTCTGAAAAGCATACGAATACTCCCGTATAATCTCCTTTTGGTGAAACGGCGCAACATAGATATCCATGGCGCTTTTTTGAAGATAGTTAAACGAGCGAACATCATCCAGCCCGCCAATATGATCTTTATGACTGTGGGTAATGAGGATGGCGTCAAGATGTTTAACCTCTTCCCGAAGCATCTGGTAGCGGAAATCGGGTCCTGCATCAATGGTAAACCGCTGGTTAGCCGTTTCTACTAAAACAGAGGTTCTAAGCCTGTTGTCTTTATAATCGTTGCTATGGCAAACATCGCAGGGACATGCCACCACGGGAATTCCCTGAGAGGTTCCGGTTCCTAAAAAGGTGATTTTCATCTATTAACAAAATAATGTATTGATTTGCCAAAGGTAATTCAATAAATGATGTTTTAAATTATTATTTTCTTATTTTTACCATCTCCTTTTCAAAACCAACATTTATGAAAACAGGCATCGACGGAACCGGGGTTGCCATTGTAACGCCTTTCCATAACTATGGAACAGTAGATTTTACATCGCTGGAACAAATCATCGAACACATTATCAAAGGTGGCATCGACTTTATCGTAGCACTAGGGACTACTAGTGAGGCAGCCACGCTAAGCATGGACGAAAAGTATGCGGTGGTTAATTTTATTAAAGAAATAGTGGATGGCCGGGTTCCCATCGTGCTGGGATGTGGTGGCAATAACACCCACGCCATCGTGGACTATATAAAAAGTCAGGATTTTGAAGGTATCGACGCTATTTTATCGGTGGCTCCTTACTATAACAAGCCCAACCAAAAGGGAATTTACAACCATTTTAAACTAATTGCAGGAGCCAGTCCGGTTCCCGTTATCTTGTATAATGTTCCCGGACGAACCTGCTCCACCATCGCGGCCGAAACAACCGTTCGCCTGGCAAAAGAGTTTAAAAATATCATGGGCATTAAAGAAGCTTCGGGTAATATGGGTCAAATAATGGCGCTTTTACGCGACAAGCCAAAAGACTTTAAAGTTTTTTCGGGAGATGACGCGTTAACCTATCCCATGATGACCATGGGTGCTGATGGTGTTATCTCTGTTGCTGCCATGGGATACCCTAAAGAGTATTCCAACATGGTAAGGCTGTTAAAAGCAAAAAAATATGATGAAGCCTTAAAAATTCACTTCTCATTATTAGAGTTTATTGATGCTATTTTCGCCGATGGTAACCCTGCCGGAATTAAGGCTGCACTTAGTATGATGTTATTGGCTAAAAACAACCTTCGTTTACCGATGGTGAAAATTAATAAAGCCCTTCAAGTCCATCTGCAAAAAATTATTTCTTCTAAATAAATATTCTTTACCCATGAAACGGTTTTTTATTGTTGCTTTTTTCATTGTTTTTTCCCTGTCCGGATTTGGACAACAAAGCGAAAAAAACAAGGCACTTGATTATTTAAATAATCATGGAGAAGTTTATTTTAACATTCTGACAAGCAACCCTATGGTTGATGTTATGAAAGTTGGCAAAATGGTTTATGTTGACAAGATTGGACAAAATAACATTACTGCTTATGCCAACAATACACAGTTTAGTAAATTTTTAACCACGGGATTAAGCTATCGTGTACTCACCCCTCCCTCCATGGTAAGACAACCTAAGATGGTGGATGATATTAACTTAAGGGAGATAAACGACTGGGATTTTTATCCCACCTACGAAACTTATGTAAGTTTGATGCAACAGTTTCAAACCGACTATCCTTCGCTTTGCGAGCTAATCAGTATTGATACCCTCGACAGCGGCCGCGAACTATTGTTTATTCACATTAACAACGATTTAACTACCGCTCAAAACGAGCCGGAATTTATGTACACTTCCACCATGCACGGCGATGAAGTAACAGGCTACGTATTGATGCTCCATTTAATTGATTACCTGCTTTCAAATTACGGCGTACTACCCGAAGTTACCAACATGCTTGACAGTATAGATATATGGATTAATCCGCTGGCAAATCCCGATGGCACCTATCACGGCGGCAACAACACCGTTTACGGGGCAACACGTACCAATGCCAACAATATTGACTTAAACAGGAATTACCCCGATCCCGAAGCAGGCCCCCATCCTGACGGCAATGTTTATCAGGACGAAACCGTAGCCTTTATGGCTTTTGCCGACGAACACGATTTAGTGATGTCAGCCAACCTGCATGGTGGTAGCGAAGTGGCAAACTATCCCTGGGATACCTGGCCGCGATTAACTGCTGACAACGATTGGTGGTACTTTGTATCAAGAGAATTTGCCGACACCATTCATCAATATGCTGTTCCGGGCTATTTTACCAGTCTAAACAATGGCGTAACCAATGGATATTCCTGGTACTCGATTACCGGTGGCAGGCAAGATTATATGAACTATTTTAAATACTGCCGCGAATTTACGCTGGAGCTTTCGTTCGACAAAACGCCACCGGCATCGCAGCTACCTGATTTTTGGGCGTACGATTACCGGTCGTTTTTAAATTACATGAAAGAATCGACTTATGGCGTAAGAGGTGTTATAACCAACAGTCAGACAGGAAATCCCGTGCAGGCTAAGGTTTATATTGCCGGTCATGACGCAGATAATTCCGAGGTATATTCTTCATTACCAGTTGGTAACTACCACCGTATGTTGAAAGCGGGCAGCTATAACATTACCTATTCAGCCTTTGGCTACTACTCACAAACCATTACTGTTACGGTAACTGACAAGCAAGCAACGGTTTTAGATGTTCAGTTGCAGCCGGCAGGTCCTGTTCTGGCAGATTTTTATGCCAGCGACACAACCCTTGCCAGTGGTGATGTAACAGATTTCTTTGATGCTTCGTATGGCGACAGCATCGTTTCGTGGAGCTGGTCGTTTCCGGGAGGAGACCCTGCTTCATCATCGGATCAGAATCCGCAGGAAATTATGTACAACGAAGTGGGACAATACAATGTTACCCTCACTGTTACCGATTCAAGCGGTGCACAAAGTCAGCTTACCAAAGAAAACTACATTAGCGTGTCAGAAAACTACTTGATGCAAAACGGTTCTTTCACTATTTGCAGTGGAAATTTTTACGATACTGGTGGCAACGATGCTAATTATGGCAATAACGAAGATCTTGTTTTAACCTTCTTTCCTTCCACTACAAATGCAAAAATGGTGGCTGATTTTATTAACTTCGACGTGGAACCTGAATACAACTGTAGCTACGATTATCTGGAAATATATGATGGAAGTTCAATTAGTGCCACTCCCATTGGATTATATTGCGGAACGGAAAATCCAGGCAAAATTACCGCCACCAATGGCGAAGGTGCCTTAACCTTTAAATTTCATTCTGACGGCGCAGTAACCCATGCAGGCTGGGAAGCCGTTATGAGCTGCGATACAGGAGTGGGAATTGGCGAAAACGAAACCCACATCATAACCATTCACCCTAACCCTGCTAAAGATTTCGTTACGATTGAAAGCGACGAAATAATAACAGATGTTAAATTGCTGGATGTTTCAGGTCATATTGTGATGAACAATAAGGCTAATGAGAAACAGGTTTTAGTCAACATTGGCATACTGCCCAAAGGAATCTATTTTGTAAAGATAGGCACGAGAAGCAAACAAACCGTTAGAAAACTGGTGAAAAGATAGCCATCAGATTTGCTACCAGTTAATATAAAATTCGTGAGAAAGAATGATACGAAACCCGAAGTAAACTACTACAGCAGTAATTATCAACCCTTTGGATAAGTTCACATACCTGTCCTCTTCGTCAAAGTAAAGGTTATCGGCTGAATCGAGCACCTTGTAAATAAGCAGCAACAATACAATCATAGGAGCCCAAAACCACATAACCTGAAAGTTGGGATTGGGAAGAAAATAGAGCTCAATCAAGATGGTTCCTATGATAAACGGAACAATGGCCTGCGCGGTAAAAAAGAAAGGAAATAGCCTGGGGTTAAACTCCTTGTAGTAAGAATTGGCAGAAATGGCAATGGGTTTGGCCATCAAAAATCCGGTACCTATCAATCCGAAAAAACCAATCATAGCCACTACTAGTTTTTCGGTACTATTTAAATACATCCAGTTAAACACGTGTCCTACGCCTTTTGTAAAGAGGTTTCCCAACAGCAGGCCGCCAAAAAAATAGTTAAACGATAAAAAGGTAAGCCAGATAAAAAATATTTTTGCTCGGGCAACCTCTTCCACCATCGAATAAAAACCAATTAAGGCAATAAGCCCCACCAATAGGATTAAAATAGGCCCGGCGCTGTACATCAACTTTACTGAATCGTGAGTCCATTGATAAGGTTCAATATGATAAAAAATCACGTAATAATTAAAACTGACATCATAATCGAACATGCCGGCCGTTAACAACGTGGTAAAATGGTTGACGTAAAAAACAAAGAGAAAGGCCAACACAAAGGCAGCCGTTGAGTTGGTAGTAATGACCCAAAAATTCCGTTTTGAAAGAAGTCGTTGTTCTTGCTTTTTCTTTTTCTCGTCCATAATG
This sequence comes from Bacteroidota bacterium, assembly GCA_003650425.1. Taxonomy (GTDB): domain Bacteria; phylum Bacteroidota; class Bacteroidia; order Bacteroidales; family F082; genus B16-G9. Next base: position 13,102 of record QMPP01000024.1, read on the forward strand.
AATTAAAATAAAAAAAAACGGCCTGAGTTTTTCAAGCCGTTTTTTGCTTCTTATTGGGTTTTACTAAAAACCTGCTCAGGATTTATCTTGGCATAAGTACCATCTTCCAGCTTATCGCGAACATCGTTAAATGCTTTCAGGGTGTATTCAACATCTTCCAGAGTATGCATGGCTGTAGGAATAAGTCTTAACAGAATAACCCCTTTTGGAACCACGGGATAGATAACGATAGAGCAAAACAAATTAAATTTCTCTCGTAAATCATAAGTAACGGCAATAGCCTCACCATCTCCTCCTTTCATCATAACTGGCGTAACAGGTGATTGTGTATTTCCAATGTTAAAGCCCGAATCTATTAATCCTTTCTGTAATGCATTAACAATTGTCCAAAGTTTTTCGCGATGCTCAGGTTCTTCACGCAGCATTTGAAGTCTCTTCATCGCCCCCATAACCATGGGCATAGGCAACGATTTGGCATATATCTGCGAACGCATATTATACTTCAAATAATTAATCACCTCTTTTTTACCGGCTATAAAGCCACCAATTCCCGCCATCGACTTGGCAAAAGTACCAAAGTAGAGATCTACTTCGTCCATCACACCAAAATGCTCGCTGGTACCAGCACCGGTAGGCCCCATGGTTCCAAACCCGTGAGCATCATCAATCAGCAGTCCGAAATCAAACTTCTTTTTTAATTTTACAATTTCATCCAATTTACCCAAATCGCCCGACATACCATAAACGCCTTCGGTGATAAGCAAAATGCCACCCCCTTGTTTTTCGGCAAGTTTAGTAGCACGGCTAAGCTCCTTTTCAAGATTGACCATATCATTATGTGGATAAACAAAACGTTTTCCAAAGCTCAAACGCATCCCGTCAATGATACAAGCATGCGCTTCCGAATCGTAAACAATAACATCGTTACGACCTACCAGCGAATGAATAATGGAAACCATTCCCTGATAGCCATAATTAACCAAATAAGCAGCTTCCTTTTTTTCAAAAGCAGCCAGTTCACTTTCTAACTGTTCGTGATATTTTGTATGACCCGACATCATACGGGCACCCATAGGATAAGCCAGCCCCCACTCTTTAGCAGCTTTGGCATCAGCTTCTCTAACATCAGGATGGTTGCCAAGACCAAGGTAATTATTCAAACTCCAGACTAAGCGCTCTTTCCCTCTAAACATCATTCGGTTGCTTAAAGGCCCTTCCAATTTTGGAAACGCAAAATATCCTTCGGCACCTTTGGCATATTTCCCTATAGGCCCCATGTTTACAACACACTTATCAAATATATCCATTGTTAATGTTTTTAAAAAATTTAAGCTGCAAATGTATAGTTTTTAATTTATTATTCAAATCTAAATAGAGGATGGCCCAATGGATTATTAACACAAAACCAAAAAACAAATCAATGTATACTGTAACCAAAAAGTTAAAGCGTGTTAAGGGATGTTAACATCCTGCGTTACTGTATAAGAATCTTCAATTTTTTACGTTTACGGTTCAATTATTTATATTACTTTTGCGCAATGTTTAAAAAATTAGTTTTTATATCGTTATTAGTTGGTTTACTGGTTTTTAGCTTTGGCTGTAAAAATTACCAAAAAGTTTTAAAAAGTGGTAATAACGACCTCAAGTATGAAACCGGGGTTGATTTATACACCAATGGCGATTATAATAAAGCGTTACAGTTTTTTGATATCCTGAGAGCGATTTATCGAGGTACTGAAAAAGGTGAGAACCTTACCTATCTGACTGCGCAGTGCTATTACAACACCCACGACTATCAAATTGCCAGCTACTATTACAAACAATACATTCAAATGTACCCCAGGGGTGAAAAGGCTGAAGAGTGTGCTTACCAGAGCGCCTATTGTAACTACCTCTCGTCTCCCCGTTACAGTCTTGACCAAACCAATACCTACGCGGCGCTGACTGAGTTACAGGGATTTATCGACATGTACCCTAAAAGTCCCAAGGTTGCCGAGGCCAACGATTTAATGGATCAACTAAGGGCAAAACTTGAACGGAAAGACTTTAACATCGCCAAACTCTATTACAAAATGAGAAGCTACCAGGCTGCCAACACCAGTTTTGAAAACTTGCTGGATGACTATCCTGATACCGACTTCAAAGAAGATATTTTATACTACATGGTGAAAACCAATTTCGAATATGCTGAAAAAAGCATCTACTCGAAACAAAAAGAACGTTACGAAAAAACAGTTGAGTCGTATAACAGCCTGAAGTATCTCTTTCCCGAAAGCAAGTACCTCAAAGAATTAAAAGATATTAACGAAGAAGCAAAAAAACATTTAAAATAAATAAACGGATGGATTACAAAAAAATTAAAACAGAAACCACTGCTGTTACCCGTCAGAAAGACAGATTTTACGATCACACGGGCAATATTTATGAAACCCTTGTTATTTTATCGAAAAGAGCCAATCAGATTGGCGCTGAGCTAAAAGAGGAGTTAAATCAGAAAGTTTCAGAATTTGCCACTCATTCCGACAATCTCGAAGAGATTTTTGAAAACCGTGAGCAAATCGAAATTGCCAAATATTACGAACGATTACCAAAACCCACTTTATTGGCCATTCACGAATTTTTAAATGGCGACATCTATTTCCGCAATCCTCACAAAGAGACCGCTGAAAGTTTTTAAATAAATGTTAAAAGGGAAAAACATACTTATTGGCATTACCGGCGGCATTGCTGCCTATAAAGTTCCTTTCTTAATCCGATTTTTTAAAAAGGAGGGCGCTGCCGTAAGAGTTGTTTTAACCCCGTATGCCAAGGAGTTTGTTACTCCGCTAACCCTGTCGGTACTATCGGAACAACCTGTTCAAAGCGATTTTTACAATACAACTGACGGTATCTGGCACAGCCACATCGAAAATGGCTTGTGGGCCGATGCTATGGTAATAGCACCACTCACCGCCAATACCATGGCTAAAATGGTGACCGGCATTACCGACAACCTGCTTTTAGCCAGTGTGCTTTCGGCAAGATGTCCTGTTTTTATTGCCCCTGCCATGGATTTCGATATGTATAGGCATGTTACTACGCAACAAAATGTAGCTAAGCTGGTGCAGATGGGTTATCATCTTATCGAGCCCACCGCAGGCGAGTTGGCTAGTGGCCTGGAAGGAAAAGGCAGAATGCAGGAACCGGAAGTTATTTTTTCGGAATTGAAAACATTTTTTGAGGACGCAGGTGATTTTAAAGGAAAAAAAGTTTTGGTTTCGGCTGGCTCCACACACGAGCCTATCGATCCGGTTCGATTTATCGGAAACAGCAGTTCTGGTTTAATGGGAATTGAAATTGCCAAAGCTTTTGCTGATCGTGGTGCCAATGTCAATCTGGTTTTAGGCCCCACCCATTTAAGCGCCGAGGGCCAAGGCATCGCCATCCACCCTGTACAAACAGCCTCCGAAATGGAGCAAGCCTGCTCAACATTGTTTGCTGAATCGGACATCACGATTATGGCTGCTGCTGTGGCTGATTTTACCCCAAAACATAAACCTTCATCCAAAATTAAAAAGGAGGATGGCTTAAACCGAATTGAGCTGGAACCCACCACCGATATTCTAGCCGGACTGGGCGCTGTTAAAAAGAAACACCAGCTACTCATTGGTTTCGCCCTCGAAACAGACAACGAAATGGCGAATGCCCAATCCAAACTACAACGAAAAAACCTGGATTTAATCGTGCTAAACTCCTTAAAAGATAAAGGAGCAGGCTTTGGCATTACCACCAACAAGGTAACAATCATTGGACGCGATACTAAACACACCGAGCTTCCGTTAATGTCTAAAAGAGATGTTGCCCGCGAGTTGGTTAACACCATAAAGCAAATCATGAAATAGACATGGCAAAAAAATTAGCGATACTACTGTTGGTTATCCTGATGGCAGGAAAGGGGTTTAGTCAGGATTTTTACTGCACGATTCAAATTCAAACTCCAAAGATACAGGGTGTTGACCCCACCATTTTTGAAGCTTTAAAGACTTCCATCTACGAGTTTATGAATAACCGTAAATGGTCGGAATATAACTTTAAAACCGAGGAGCGTATCGAGTGTACGATGGTATTGACAATAGAACAGGCTATATCCAGCGATGAGTTTAAAGGCACTCTGAACATTGTTCAACAACGACCCGTTTTTAACACCGATTACCAAACACCACTATTGAACATGGTTGATAAAGACATCCACATTCGTTATACGCCTTACCAAAACATGGAGTATGCCGACAACACCTTTACCAGCAACCTCACCTCTATTTTAGCCTTTTATGCCTACACCATGCTGGGAATGGATTTCGACTCTTTTGCCGAGCAGGGAGGAACATCCTATCTCCAAAAAGCCAAAGATGTGGTTACCGCTGCTCAAAATTCTAACGAAAAAGGATGGGGATCGTTTGACGGAACGAAAACCCGATACAGCCTAATTGAAAATCTTTTAAACTCGTCGTACAATAATTTGAGGACTTTTAATTATCGCTATCATCGCTTAGGGCTGGATGTGATGTCGAAAGATGTAATGAAAGGAAGAGCTGAAATTAATAAAAACCTGAAATTACTAAAAAATATTTACAATAAACGTCCGGGCTTGTATCTGTTGCAAATTATCATCGAAGCCAAACGCGACGAGATGATCAACATATTTAAAAATGGCGACCCGGCTGAGAAAAGTAACTTCATAGAAATCATGAAAGATATCGATGCCGCCAACAGCTCAAAATACAACAGGGTGATGAGATAACTCCGGTTTTTTCCTACTTTTGCTTTTCGTTCAATTAATTTGTGTTTGATGCTTACATCGCTGTCAATAAAAAATTATGCCCTCATCAACTTTCTTACCATCAAGTTTGAGAAGGGATTTTCTGCCATCACCGGTGAAACAGGAGCGGGAAAATCTATTTTATTGGGTGCTCTGACAATAATTTTAGGAAAGCGTGCCGATACGGGCGTTTTAAGCGACAAAACTACAAAATGTGTTATCGAAGGCGAATTTGACCTATCTACTTTGGATTTAGAATCGTTTTTCGTGCAAAACGACTTAGATTATGACACGACAACATTTATCAGAAGGGAAATCCTACCTTCAGGAAAATCGAGGGCATTTATTAATGACACACCTGTTACACTATCCGTTCTAAAAGCGCTGGGAAGCTACTTGGTCGATATCCACTCGCAGCATCAAACCTTAATGTTATCGAACAGTAGTTTTCAGCTTGAAGCGCTGGATGGTTACCTTGACAATAGCAATTTATTGACTTCCTATAAAGCGACTTTTCAACAATATAGCACCCTGCAAACTAAACTACAAACCCTTCAAAAACAGCAATTGGAGTTAAAAAGAGAAGAGGACTTTTTAACTTTTCAGTTTGAAGAACTGGATGACGTAATACTTGACGAGAAGCAGTTTAAGGCCATGGAAGAGCGCCAGCAGTTTTTATTACACTCCGAAGAGGTAATGGCTGCTCTTGGCATGACCAGTACTATCCTGTCGGATGACGAGCTTAATCTGCTCGACCGGATAACAGTTCTGAAAGAAACATTATCGTCGATAGCCGGTTTTTACCCAAAGGCCAACGAACTGCTTAACCGGTTTGAGTCGGTAAGACTTGAGCTAAAGGATATGGCAGATGAAACCACCGCTTTGCTGACAGAAGGAGAGGCAAACCCTTCTGAGCTATCAGAGCTCACTGAAAAGCTGGATGAAATTTATAGGCTGCAGCAGAAACATCATATTACTTCGATAACGGAGCTCATCAAATTAAAAGAAGCGCTTTCCAATCAGTTGCTGGACATTTCAAATCTTGAAGAGGATATTGACAAGGTTAGCCGTAAACTCGATACAGCTACAAAAGAGTTACAAAAACAGGCATCTGCCTTAACAAAGAGCCGTAAAGCAGGCTTTATTCCTTTTACAAAAGCCGTAGAAACCATGTTGCAAAGACTGGGTATGAAAGATGCTATTTTTGAAATCAAACATACCATGTCCGACCATTTTTCGAAAACCGGTATTGACCGGGTTGACTTTTGGTTTAGCACCAACAAAGGGGTAGCTGCCGGAGAAATCTCAAAAATAGCCTCAGGAGGAGAGCTTTCACGATTAATGTTAGCCATTAAATCACTAGTTAGTGAAAAAAGCTTTTTGCCCACAATGGTATTCGATGAGATTGATTCGGGCGTATCGGGTGATATTGCAGGAAAAGTGGGCAACATTATGCAGGAGATGGCACGAAACCACCAGCTTATTGTTATTACCCATCTTCCCCAGATTGCCTCCAAAGCACAACAGCATTACAAAGTATATAAACAAAGTAAGGGAAAAGCTACCCACACCAACATTATTTTGTTAGATAGTGAGCAACGCGTGGAAGAGATAGCCGCTATGCTATCGGATCAAACTGTTTCGCAAGCAGCACGAGAGGCTGCAAGAGAGTTATTGAATTAAAAATAGTTCACGCGAGTAGTGTTGGAGAAATATTTGAGATATTGAATTTATTTCCTGATTTTTTGCTTACGCAGACATACTATAATCGACCACCATTGTACTGCTTTAAAATAATGGCTCCTTCCTGAACACCGAGATGACCAGAAATAACAGCGCATTTTGCTTTTAGCATAAAAAACACCTGACGGTTGCAATCGGACAACCCCTCGTAGTTCCCTTGTCCTTTACTAATAACAAGGTCAGCATGATTAAAGATTTCGTGAAACGCGGCTGAACATTGATTAAGAATAATCCCCGGAGCCTCGCTTCCTGAATCAATTAACTCTGCCACCTTATCAAGTCCCGATTCAATGGCATCATCCATGGTGGTATCATTAATAATAGGAACAGAACGTACCGCGTACTTTACCGGTTTTTTTAAGGCCTTGATGAGCAGTTTATCAAAAACCGACTCCCCTGCATTATCTCCCAAATAAAGGATATTTTCCGCTTTGTCCAGTATTTGTTTAAATGCTTCGTAGTCGAATATACCAAACTCCTGATGCATTATTTTTTTTACATCGCTAACAATATCGAAGGTTTTATTAATCCCAAGATCGATAACGTTGCCGGCAATAGCCACACGGATGGCAGTAAGTAACTTATCGTTCGAGTTCTGCACTAACTCCTCCAGCTCCGGGTAAATTGATTTTGCCTCTGCAATATGCTTTCTTTTTATTGCTTTGTAGGGATCATCAACGCCTGTAACCTCTTTTACGATACGATAGACCATCATACCCGTTTCGGCTGGGGTAGCCTGCATGGGAATGGTTTTTATCATTTCGCCTGTTCTGTCAAGAATTTCCTTTATGGCAGTTTCATCAGCTGTAGCCATTTTAGCGGCACGCAATGCCTGATGCATAAAGCATGGAATACAATCAAGATATGTTTTCATGTTAATCGCTTTTTTCTAACAACACGAGCTATAATTATTTAATGATCCTCTTTTGCACATTCAACAGCATAATTAATTTCTAGCTGCACAATATGATAACCCAGTCGAACTTCGCGTGCGGCGAAGAATATTCCGATCAAGACCACCACTAAACCCAGTACAAAAAACAAAAATGAAAATTGAATAGCCAAACCGCCATCGCTTAACTGACTGATACCTATCGTAAAAATAGCAAGGATAAACAGGGCAATACCAACAGTATAGAGCCAAACAGCATTCTCAACTAATTTCATCCTATTATTAAGCAATGGTAATTGACGATGTATGCAGTCAATTCTGTCTTCGGCTGAATGGCCAAACTCCAACGTACGCATTTCAGCGGTTAAAGTTCTAATTCTGTTAACAATCAACGAATACTTGTTATTCATGCCGAGCAACAACAGCCCGCAAGCTGAAATCATAATTCCCGGGGAGAGCATGCTCTGGATGAGCGCGATATAATTTATTTCCATGAATTTAGCTAATTTTTCCGACCACTTTACTTACACGTTAAACCGGATGTTAAGAATATCACCATCCTGTACCACGTAATTTTTTCCTTCCACACGAAATTTACCGGCCTCTTTAACAGCGTGCTCCGAACCATATTTTATCAGGTCTTCATAAGCAATCACTTCTGCCCTGATAAAGCCCCGTTCGAGGTCGCTATGAATCACACCCGCAGCCTGAGGAGCTGTCATACCATTTTTAATGGTCCAGGCTCTGTTTTCAGTTTTTCCGGCCGTAAAAAACGACTGGAGATTCAGAATATTGTAGGCTGCACGAACCAGCTTATTCACACCCGGCTCTTCCAATCCTGCATCATTCAGAAATTCTTTTCTATCTTCCTCATCTTCCAGCTCGGAAATTTCCGCTTCCAGCTCACCGGCAATAACAATAACCTGGTCTGATTGTTCGCCTAGTGCCTCTTTCACCCTGGCCACATAGTCGTTACCCTTTAAAGCAGAAGCATCGTCCACGTTGCACACGTAAATAACAGGTTTGGCTGTAAGCAGTTGCATATCCTTGATGATTTCCGCATCCTCTTTTGAAACCGGAGCCGTACGGGCATCACCCATATTTTCGATATGGTCTTTGTAAATATTCATTATCTCCAGCGACTTCTTTGCATCCTTATCGCCGGTTTTCACCAATTTTTCAAGTCGTTGTATTTTGCGCATCACCAAATCAAGGTCACGTACCTGAAGCTCGAAATCCACTATTTCCATATCACGAACCGGATCAACCGAACCCTCGATGTGAGGAAGATTATCATCGTCAAAGCATCTCAAAACATGGATAAGGGCATCGGTTTGCTGAATATCGGCTAAAAACTTATTCCCTACGCCTTCCCCCTGCGATGAGCCTTTGGCAAGGCCGGGAACATCAACAATTTCCACCGTGGCAGGTACCACTTTATCTGCTTCAATCAGCTTATCAATTTCGTAAAGGCGAGGGTCAATTACATTGACCACTCCTTTATTTGATTTGGTAGCGCTAAAAGCGTAGTTTGAACTCTCTGCTTTGGAGTTCGACATACAATTAAAGATTGTTGTTTTTCCAATGTTGGTAAGACCTATTATTCCACAATTTAAAGCCATCTATTTTCGGGTTGAGCGGGTTAACAATAAATAAAAACTATACTGTAAATTTTAAAGTGCAAAGGTATTACAAATAACCAACGATAAATAATGAAAATAAAAAAAGCCACGCTGTTCGGCGTGGCTTTTTTGTATTAAACGGATTAGGTTTAGAAACGAACTTTCAAAGAGAAGTTCATGTTACGTCCCCAGCTCCAGAAACCTTTTTTAAATGCATACTCACCACGATCTGAATTGTATTTGTCTTCAGCTTCAACCAATGCTACATTATCAGTAACATTATAAATATTCCAGTTGAAGTATGAATCGAGACCAGCTAATTTAAATTTCCAGCCTAAACGCATATCTAACATGCCGTAGTTAGGCAGTTGAAAAGCCTGAGCTCTTACATCAGGATCTTTACGTGTTTCAGGTTTGAACTGAGCGTAAAGCTGTGTATAATAGAGGTAGTTAAATCCTATATCGATGGTTTTTGCAATTTTGAATGTTCCATTAACACCAAAAGAATTTTGTGGTTGGTTACCAACTTTAAGATCTTTGGTATAGATGATTCCTTCACCAATTAACTCATGAGTTTGATCGTCATAAAGTTTGGCTGTGGCATCATCAGCATATTTCCAGTTACCAAAGTTAGCCATACCACCCAATCTTAACCATCTGGCAGCAATATAGGTAGCTTCTAACTCAATACCACTATGAATTTCCTGTAAGCTTGACATGAAAGCATTTACGTAGCTGCCATCCTCAGCAACAAATCCTGTAAGTAGTGAAATGTCATTCCAAATGGTATAATAACCATTGGCTCTGATTTTAAGTTTTTTACCATTAAAAGCATAACCTACTTCAGCGGCAGTAATTTTTTCATTGGTAAGATCGGGGTTCACATCATTTCTGTAGTTTAAGAACATAAATCTAAAGAAAGGAACACGTGAATAGAATCCACCATTAACAAAAATGTTACTTGTTTCGGTAATGTTGAAGTTAGCGCCAACTTTAAAGTTGTAACCTAAGTTTGAAAGCACATCACTTTCAGCTGCATCATTATCCGGTAAATAAGTTCTGTAATCAATTCTTTTAGTCCAGGTGTTTGAAACGGTAGCAGCAGCAAAAGCGTTAAAGATACCTTTTGTGTACTCTAACTGTGCAAACAGACCACCATAAGTTACGATACCATCATTCCAGTAAGCAATTTTATCGCCAACTTTTGTCATACCGAATTTACTATCATACCAATAGTCGCCACCAACGAGGTCGCGTACTTCGCGGTAATGTTCACCTTTATAATGACGGGCATCAAGACCGGCAGTAAGAACAAGCGCATCGCTGAAGTTATAATTTAAGGTTGAGAGGATTCCCATCCACTGGTGATTATTCATTGAATTACGGATAATGTGAGCGGAGCGTGATTCAGTTTCTGAAATAGTAGAATCAATATTATTGGCATTGTATTCGGCCAGCGCATCCCAGTCGTAATAACCGCTTGCAGTCTGAGGAGGCTCATATTTATAAGGGCTCATACCCAAAGGACCTGAACCACCACCATTACCAAATGAATAATAAGCAGAAGTAGATAAGAAAGCTTTTTCGTTAATAGTCCAATACCAGTTTAAAGCCATCTGGGGTTTATGATAAAAGTTAACACGTTCGTTCAGCACTTCACCCCCACGATATCCCCAGTTCTGGGTATAACGAGGACCATACTTATTAAATTTAGCTGAGTCGAGCATATAATAACCGTCTCTTTGACCATGCTGCTGAGGAGCACCAATAACGGTAAATACTAACTGATGGTTGTCACCAATTTTTTGTGAAACAGAAAGAAAATAGGACCAGGCATCAACCCAGGTAGCATCAATGTATCCGCTTCCAAAAGTACGTGAACCAACAAAGGTAATAGCAGTACCTGATTTTAATTCGCCGGTTGACAAAGTCAACATTGATTTGAAACGACCGTAATCAGTTGCGCCTACCTGGAACGAACCACCTTTGTTCATGCTGGATGTTTTGGTGATAATGTTAATGGTACCACCCACTGAGTTGATAGCCAATTTTGAAGCTCCTAATCCACGCTGAATTTGGATGGTACGGGTAGCATCACCCAAGCCTGCCCAATTCGACCAGTAAACCCAACCGTTTTCCATATCGTTAACCGGAATACCGTTGATCATAACAGCCACGTTCTTTTGGTCGAAACCACGAACGTTTACACGGGCATCACCAAAACCACCACCGGTTTTAGTAGCATACACGTTAGGAGTGTTTTTCATTACTTCAGGAAATTCCTGACTACCCAGCTGATTTTGGATTGTTTGAGCATCCAGTGTGGATACAGCAACAGGAGTTTTACGGTCAACGGCTACCGAAGCCATTACGTTAACTTCATCCAAACCGATGGCACTCGATTTTAACAGAATGTTACCTACATTATAGGTAGAACCATCTTTAACTGTTATGTCCATTTCCTTACTTTCATACCCAACATAGGTAATGTCGAGTTTGATATCTCCGGCAGGAGCCACCAACAGGAAGCTACCGTCGAGATTAGTAGTTACACCAAATGTTGTTCCTTCAACAACTACGGTGGCACCAATAAGAGTTTCATTAGTGTTGGCATCCATTACAACACCCTGAATAACTCCTTGTGCAAATGAGGTAACGGCCATTGCCAAAACCATCATTGTAAAGAGTAAACTTCTTTTTTTCATAAGCTTAAAAATTTGATTTTTTTTTGGTTTTCAAACATTAATTTGTTGCGCAAATGTATAAATTCTTTCACACTAATAAAACCATCCATATTATTTTATCATTAACATCTATTAACATAAATAGTGTATGGTACTTATCGTGTTGAAATTATGACATTTATCAAATTCAGAATTTGTTAATAAAATGTTAATTTTTTTCAGCAAGTGCTTACAACCATAGGATTTTTTGTTCCTTTATTTAAAGGTAAAGTGCTTATATTATTAATTTTCAAACTTAAACCAGGGTATTAAAAGTAGATACTTAAACGAGCAGTAAATGTAAGCCCCTCAGCCCAAAATCCACTAAAAGTATCAAGTGAATGATCAACGCCATCCTGACCCGTGATAATAAAATGGTTGTTGAGCAAATTATTAAAACTCAAATCCAGATTGCTATGTTTTTTAGCTACATCAAAGGGAATATTAGCATATAAATTTAAGAGGTTGTACGATGGAAACAGATAGGATTGCATTTTATCAGCCGAGTTACTCCGGTTAACGGGGTCAAAATCGGCATAACGTTTCCCAAACCAAACCCACTCTGCTTTAAGATTAAAAAATGAGAATACTGAGAAATTGACAGATCCACCCATCTGCTGCTGGGCTGTCCCTCCTACTCTAAGTCCCGAAGCATAAACAAACACCGTATCAACGGCAACATTATTATCGTTAAACAAAGTGGCTTCCACATCGTTTTGCCATTGGTAATTACCCAGCGAACCAAAAAAGTTAAAGTCAACCCGGTTTTTCCATTGATACCCGATGGTTGTCTCCACTCCTTTATGAACAGCATTCAGTCCATTTACCATGGCTCGCGTTTGGGTATTATCTTCCAGCTGTATGTACTCATTGGAGAGCATGGATACATTATTCCACCCGGTATGATAACCATCAATGGTCAGATGCCACCCGTTATGATTAAATACATAACCGATTTCCATGGTTGCTACCGTTTCGTGTTTTAAATGAGTAACCGGAACGTTGGTAAAGTTTCCATAAACATATTTA
>QMPP01000025.1 GCA_003650425.1 Bacteroidota bacterium
ATAAAAACATTTTTGTTTCGTTAAAACATAAGATTAGCTATGAAGTTGTTTAAAGTTAAAATACTTTTTTATCAATAACATCTTGTAAATCAGAAAATAAATTACATTATTTCCATCTTTGGAGGGAAAACAAAGGAGGATCAATTAAAAAGATATTTGTTTTCTGATTTACAAGGTATTTCATAATCACCCACGTAGTTAATTTTAAACAACTTCTATGAGTAAAATTGTATATGCATTACTGTTACCCATTTTTTTAATGCCACTTTCAGCCTTGGCTCAAAATAATAAAATGTACGTGATGGAAGGCATTGGAACTACGGTGATTGAAATCTCAAAAGGCTACAACACCACTACCTTTTATGATAGTTTCTGGAATTTCGATTCCGATTTCAAGTATGGCATACCGCAAGGTTGCCAATCTAATCACCATATTAACCTATTACGATGGGTTACAAAAAAAGCATTAAACATGGAAAAACATCTATTATCAAAATCAACCTTCATACGAAGTGTCCAATGCGAAAAGTCATTGTACTTGCATAAAAAGAGACCTTTTCTTCGTGACCGGCTTGCTCCGGAGCAACTGGCTAAATTCAGAAGAGGTACCAAGCTTGGTATAGTAGCGCAGCATCTGTTTCCCGGGGGCATTGATGTGCGACCCCATTCGTATCACCAATATACTAAAAAGCTACTGGAAACGCAAGAGGTGATTAATTCACAAAGTCATAATGTTATTTATGAAGCCGGTTTTCAGTACGACAGGTTACTGGTTTTCCTCGACATTCTCTCCAAAGAAGAGGGTCATTGGATTGGCTACGAAGTTAAAAGTGCTTTAAAAATATCAGATACCTTTTTACTTGATGCTGCCTTTCAGTACTATGTAATCACCAACTCAGGCCTGCCCCTTAAGGATTTTCAAATCATTTACATTAACAAGGACTACACATTTGACGGAACCATGAACCTGAAAGCGCTTTTTATTAAAGAGAGTGTTTTAGATAGAATTCTACCGCTTCAATCGTTTGTCAAAAAAAAGGTTGAGGAAGGAAAAGCCACCTTACAACTGGAAAAGTCGCCTCCTATTGAACCGGGAGCGCAGTGCACCAATCCTTACCCATGTGACTTTATCGGGCATTGCTGGAAGAAAATTCCAAAAGAGCAATGGCCACAAGTTTCATACTCCGGTGAAGAGTTTTACCATTTTGTAGAGGATATTTTAAAGCTGGCGACGACAGAAGATAAAAGCTAACAAGTGGTACCACAAGCACTGAGTATAACAGCAAGGGGTCGAGGTTTCGGGAAATATAACCGCGAGGATCGCAAAGGGGTAGCAAAGAACGCTATTTAATACTTCTCTGTATGCCTTTGTCATACTTGTCTTGTCATCGTTTGTGACAAGGATAGATAAATTTACTGAATAAAGTCGTCCTTGTTGCAAATGAGGACGAGAAACGGTTGATTTACCTATTCCTTATTTTGTCATGATTTTTTCTATCTTTGTTAATCATTGAATGATTATATTATTATGCTGGTTAAAACGTTTGGTAGTGCCCTTCAGGGAATCGATTCCATGCTCATTACCGTTGAGGTAAGTGTTGGTAAGGGAACAGGTTTTAGCCTGGTGGGTTTACCCGACAATGCCGTCAAAGAGAGTAACCAGCGGGTCTTTTCTGCCATTTGGAATTCTGGATTCAGATACCCTCACAACAAGGTGGTTATCAGCATGACGCCTGCCGATGTAAAAAAAGAGGGATCTGCGTACGACCTGCCTATTGCCATCGGTATTTTAGCCGCATCGAAACAAATTACCGCTGAACATTTTAGTGAATACCTAATCATGGGAGAGCTTTCGCTCGATGGCAGCATCAACCCAATCAAAGGAGCCCTGCCCATCGCACTGAGCGCCAAAAAGGCAGGTTTTAAAGGATTCCTTCTTCCCGAAGTAAACGCACCCGAAGCAGCCATTGTTGAAGGTCTTACGGTATATGGATTTAAAACATTGGCTGATGTAGCCGAGATGCTGGATAACAAATTCGCTCCGCAGCCTGTTGCAGTTGATTTGGAAGCGCTTTTTAACAGCGGCACCACCAACTACCCTTTCGATTTTGAAGACGTAAAAGGACAGGAAAACATAAAGCGTGCATTGGAGATAGCGGCTGCTGGTGGACACAACGTGATAATGATTGGCCCTCCCGGCTCGGGAAAAACCATGCTTGCCAAAAGACTACCCTCTATCCTTCCTCCCATGACGTTAGATGAAGCGTTGGAAACCACTAAAATCCATTCGGTTTCAGGAGTGCTTAGCAGCGACACCGCTCTTATTACTACCCGACCTTTCCGATCGCCACATCACACTATCAGCGATGCCGGTTTAATTGGCGGCGGCACTTTTCCCCAACCCGGTGAAATCTCGCTATCACAAAACGGCGTCTTATTTCTAGATGAACTGCCGGAGTTTAAACGTTCGGTGTTAGAGGTGATGCGACAACCCATGGAAGACCGCGTAGTAACCATTGCACGAGCCAAAATGAGTGTTGAATATCCTGCATCGTTTATGCTTGTGGCCGCCATGAACCCCTGTCCATGTGGTTATTATAACCATCCTACCCGCGCCTGTGTTTGCTCGCCGGGCGCCGTAAAAAAATACCTCAACCGGATATCAGGCCCGTTAATGGACAGAATTGACTTGCATGTGGAAGTTGTTCCGGTATTGGTAAAAGATCTTACGGAATTGCCCAAAGGCGAACTCAGTAAAGTAATACGCGAAAGGGTTATTGAGGCTAGGAAAATACAACAGCAACGATTTGTTAACAGCAACCTTCATAGCAATGCCCAAATGTCGCGCAAGGATCTGGACAGGTATTGCCAACTAAACGAACAAGCCATCAACCTGTTAAAAACAGCCATGGAAAAACTGAGCCTGTCAGCACGGGCTTACGACAGAATTTTAAAAGTTTCGCGCACCATTGCCGATTTGGAGAAATCCGAGAATATAAAATCGGAACACCTGGCCGAGGCTATTCAGTACCGAAGTCTTGACCGTGAAAATTGGGGAAATTAATAACGTATTTATGATAAACAAACCCAAAAGATCGTTAGTTCGAAACACGCTTGTTCTAATCATCGTTCCCGTTATTATTCTTTGGGCGCTTTATCTGTTTGTTATTTACCAGGGAGTTTACAAAAACACCCTTGAGAAGCAAATCGACAAAACAAGCCTACTCAATTTCGAGTGTGCCACACGTATTAACAACCAGCTTTCGGTCATCTCAAATGAAGTGTACTCTATTACGCACTCTGTTGAGTTGAGCAATACATTAACGCTTTTAAACATTGAAAACAGGCTTACTAAAATATTACAATCTAACAAACATATTTACGGTACAAGCGTCTCTCTTAAAGATGTACAAATAAATGATGAGTACCAGCATGACTTTTTTCTATATAAATATAAGTCAGGCGACTCGATAAAAAGAGTTATCATCAACGATAAAAACTATAGCAGCTATCCCTATAAAGAAAAGGAATGGTATAAATATTCGGCCACCTATTTTGAAACCAAGTGGTCAAATCCTTATTTTGACAAAGGGCTTGGTAATATTTTAATGATTACCTACTCGACACCTCTTTTTATTAACAACCGGTTTGCCGGCGTAATTGGAATAGACGTTAACGTGTCATCCCTGAACTCCATTATTACCGATGCCAGTAATAAATCCGAATCGGTATTCAATAAAACACAGGTTATTGTTTTTTCCTCCGACAGCACCATAGTAGTAGATGCCCAGGCAAAACATATAGGCAAAAAGTTCAACGAATTCTATGGGGTAAATCAATATAAATCGTTAACTCAAGCGTTAGACACCATGTTCAGTAATAACTTCGGTTATTCAAACTTTATTTTTAATAAGATAAAATACAGGATGTTTTACGGCCCGATACCTCAGGCCAACTGGATTGTTGTCAGTATTCTTGAATCTTCCAGAATTAATAACGCTGTTTGGCAAAGTATTTTACCTAAACTTATCATGACTGCCGTTTTTATCTTAATATTAATTATTCTTATCTATATATTATCCAAAAAAATTGTTCAACCTATCACTGAACTCTGCGATGTTACCCTGGAGATTGCCCATGGCGATTATAACAAAAAAATAAGCATTAACCGGAAAGATGAACTCGGAATGTTGGCTCACAACTTCCATATCATGAAAGAAAATTTGAAAAAACGTGAACAAAACCTACGGGAAGCATCGCGAAATGTAAAACAACTTTTGGATAACCTGCCCCTGACAGTGTTGCAGTTTAACCGTGAAAGAAAAATTATTTATTACAATAATATTGGCCGCGACAGACTTTACAGCAATTTTGACAAGGCATCGTTGCAAAATTTTACCGATTGGCTATCCTTTATTAAGAACCCTGATGATAGAATGAGAGCCGAGAATGCTTTTAAAGGTAAAGGTTGTGTGTTAGAGGGCTATAATATTATTACCGACAGTAAATATGGTAAGTCGTATTTTACCAACAAATATGTCCAGGCTCATTTTATACCCTCCTTGAAAAACAATACGGTAGCCTCGGTTACTTTGATAATTTTAGACTTAACAGAGGTTAAACAAAATGAAAACCTGCGGGTTGAAAAGAAGAGTGCCGAAATTGCCAATAAAGCTAAAAGCGAATTTTTAGCCCGGATGAGCCATGAAATCAGAACCCCGCTAAACGCGGTTATCGGCTTTACAAACCTGTCGCTGCAAAAACCCATCAGCGATAGCCGGTTAGTTAACTACCTGACAAAAATTAAGGCTTCGGCTAATCATTTGCTAACCATTATAAACGATATTTTAGACTACTCAAAAATTGAAGCCGGTAAAATTGAGCTGGAGAAAACATCCTTTGATATTGAAGAGCTTTTAAACGAAGTATTTGATTTGGGTGCTTCCATCGCACACGATAAAAACCTTGAACTTATTATTTCACATTCGCCGTTAATTCCCTACCCGTTAATGGGTGATCCGGTTAAACTGAAGCAGATAATAGTCAACCTGGTTAGCAATGCCATTAAATTTACACAAGAGGGTGAAATACATGTTAATGTTGATATTGAAAAACAAACCAAAAACAGAACAACACTGTTGGTTTCGGTTAAAGATACGGGAATAGGATTATCGAAAGAACAACAAAAAATACTGTTTCAACCATTTGTGCAGGCTGATGGTTCCATTACACGGCGGTTTGGGGGAACAGGAATAGGCCTTACCATATCCAAACGGCTGGTTGAACTGATGAAGGGTAAAATATGGATCGAGAGTGAGGAGGGCAAAGGTAGTATCTTCTGGTTTACAGCTGAATTTAAATCAGATAATAAAAACGCCGGTTTCGTTGAGTATATTAAGAAATTTAATTTACCTGAAGATATTCGAAATCTCAATGTTTTGGTATGCGACGATAACACCACTTCGCTGGATATTGTTAAAACCATGCTCGAAGCCTTTAATCTGTCGGTTCATACGGTTAATAACGGCTCTGAAGTTATTAATCTTTTGGAGCGGGGGTCTCATTACGATTTATTAATAATCGACACTATTATGCCCGAACCTGATGGCATTAAAACGATGCAAATCATTCGGGATAATAAACTCAGAGATAATATTGACAAAGTAATGTTACTTACCGCGTATGAAAATTTGGCTGACGAGTCTGAATTGGCTAACATTGGAATCGATTTGCTTCAACCAAAACCACTTACTTACTCAGGGCTTTTTGATGGCATAATGGCGGTATTTGGAAAGAAAAGTCCCGGTAGTGTCCGATATAAAAGACAAAGAAAAGCGGAGGGATTGATACAGGTTGTTTCAAAAAACTGCAAAGTACTGGTGGCTGACGACAATGAGGTTAATCGTGAAGTAGCCGGTGATTTACTCGAATCGATGGGTTTACAGGTTGAGTTTGCCACCAATGGTGAAGAGGTGGTGAAAATGGTACAATCTTCGGGAAGCCCTTCAAAATATTGCCTCGTATTTATGGATTTGCAAATGCCTTTGATGGATGGTTACGAGTCAACCCGGGCTATAAGGCGATTAGCATTGTTTAACGACCTGCCCATTATTGCCCTTTCGGCCGATGTGATGCAAGGAGTAAAACAACGGTGTACCGAAGCAGGTATGAACGATTTTGTTTCAAAACCAATCGACCCTTCGGAGCTTGCCGGGGTTATTACCAGATGGCTTAAAAATGTTAATGTTAAAAAGAGCCCTCTTCCTGCCGTGTTGTCCGGATTAAACCATCTTAAGGCGCAGGAAGGTGTTAATCGTATAGGGGGAGAGGCAAGCCGCTATATCGAGCTCTTGAAAAAGTTTAGTGCTAATCAACATGACTTTATCAAAAAGCTAAACTCGTTACAGCGTAAAGAAGATAAACTGAAGATTGTTCACTCTTTTAAGGGCGTTACAGGAAACATTAGTGCTACTGATTTACATGCACTGGTAATTGATCTGGAAAATAGAATAAAAACCGATGAAGAGTATATTGATTTGATGTTGCTTATCGACGAGGAGCTTAAAAAAGTTATAGCTGAAATAGGCAGGATTCCTTTAAAATCAAAAGCGGAACAAAAAACAGCTTCGTCTCAAAAAACAAAAGAGCAGCTTAAAACCTCCCTCGATAAAATAATAAAATTGCTCGAGGAGGGAAAACCCGATGCCATTGAAGAACTTGAAAAACTGGCTCCTTATTTTAAAGAAACCCCTTCTTTTAGCAAAAGTGTGAAGATGGCTAAATCATATAATTTTGATGAAGCCGTTTCATTCATTAAAACCATAAAACTTTAACCATGGAGAACTTGTTTGATAAAACCATACTAATTGTGGACGATACACCGGAAAATCTGGATGTGTTAAACGGATTGCTGTCGGAATTTAACCGGAAAGTAGCGGTCAACGGCGAAAAAGCATTGCAACTGGCTTTTTCAGGTACTCCTCCCGATTTAGTTTTGCTGGATATTATGATGCCGGGGATGGATGGATATGAAGTTTGCCGGCAACTTCGTGCAAACGAAAAAACCAAAGATATACCGGTTATTTTTTTAACCGCCAAATCAACACGCGATGATATTGTTAAAGGTTTTGAAGTGGGTGGCCAGGATTACGTTACCAAGCCTTTCGATCATCATGAGCTGCTTCAAAGGGTAAAAACCCATCTGGAATTAAAAACACAAAGGGAGACGCTGAAAAGAATGAATGAGGTACTTGATCAGAAAGTGAAAGAGAGAACGTTGGAGTTGGAAGAATCGAACCGTAAACTTTCAGATGCTCTTGAACAGTTAAAAGGACTTGATTATGCCAAATCAAATTTCCTTAAAATCATTAGCCATGAAGTAAGAACACCCATTAACGGAATAATGGGATCCGCCTATTTTTTAGAAGAGATAATTGAAGACGAAGAGATGGCCGAATTTATCGAAATGCTAAAAATTTCGGTGGAAAGGCTTAACCGGTTATCAAATATGGCTCTTGAAATTACCGAGATACAGACGATTACAGAGCTTCACTCAACCGAAACCATCAACATGGCTGAGATAGTTAAGGATGCTATTGAAATAGAAAATAATCCGGATTACACCTTTAACACTAGGTTTGAAGATGCTCTGTTTTACGGCGAACGTGACAGGGTTTTAAAAGCGTTGTGTGAAATTGTAAACAATTCCGTGAAATTCTCGAAAGAGCACACCATTGATGTTTTGACAGGTGCTGACGAAAACTACAGTTGGGTATCTTTTACCAACACCAGTGACAATATTGACGAACAAAAAATTAGCGAGTTGTTTAAACCATTTGGATTATCGGGCGATCATTCCGACAATCATACCGGCCTGGGGCTGGCTTATGTGAATGCAGTTGTCGCACTTCACAACGGTAAACTGGAAATAAAAAATAGTGGCGGTAAAACGTCAGTTTGGTTAAAATTTTTAAAATAATAAGGTAAAATATGGAGTTTACACCTATCGATTTAACAAAGCTAAACAGCATAAACAAAGGTACCATGATGGAGGTTCTGGGTATTGAATACCTCGAAGCCCGGCAAGGCTATCTAAAAGCAAAAATGCCCGTGGATGAACGCACGTTTCAACCGGCAAGATTGTTACATGGTGGCGCTTCAATGGCGTTAGCCGAAACATTGGGAAGCGTGGGCTCGTCCATTATGGTCAACCTTGATGAGTACGAGGTACGAGGGTCGCAACTTAGTGCCAACCATATTAAAAGTGCCAAAAAGGGTTGGGTAATTGGCGAAGCCATCCTGCTGCACCGCGGAAGCAACACCCATGTTTGGAATATCGATATTAAAAATGAATCTGGCAAGCTGATATCTACCTGCCGGCTTACCAACTTTATTATTAAGAAGCGGCCAAGACCATAGCAGTAACATCAGAGAGTAACTAATGACTATTTCAAAACTCCTTTCAATGCTTCAATACCTCCTTTATCTTGGTAACAAGTAAGTTAATCACACTATAACAACGTGTGAAACTGCTATGGCCAACGCCTCCTTTACAGTGGAGGTTAATACTATCTTCACCTGAACTCAATCATTCAAAAAATAAAAATACAAAGATTTAAACCATCTTTTATTTTAGGTTATTCTTGCCTACGGCAGAGCTTCAAATTATTAATTCATACGGTTATCGAAAAAATAAACTACTTTTGCAACTGGTTTTTACCATTTTTGACTTCAATAAGCCATTACGCCATTTTGCTGCCTCAATAAATTATTCATTCTGTCCAGCAATTTATTTCTCGTTGAATAACGGTTTGTCGAGCCTGCAATAATACCCATTGCATTTCAAAATAGCCGCCTTGTATTTTGAAATTTGCAAGGGCATCATTGTTTTATCACAAAAAAAAACAGAGAAAATGAATAAATTAATCTTAGGAGTGATTGGAACTTCAAGAAAAAAAGATGAAAAACGTGTCCCAATTCATCCTGATCATCTGTCACGTCTCCCGGAAGAAATTCGTAAACAATTAATTTTTGAAAAAGGATATGGAAAACCTTTTGGATTAGAGGATGACTTTTTTATTTCACAAACCAGAGGGGTGGCTTCGCGCCATGAATTATTAGCTGACGTTGGATCGGTAATTATTGCTAAACCCATATTAGCCGATTTACAGGAAATACGTGAAGGAGGGTTTATTTGGGGTTATCCGCATTGTGTTCAGCAAGCTGATATTACACAAACTGCCATTGACCGTAAATTAACACTTATTGCTTTCGAGGATATGTTTGCGTGGTCGGCTGATGGACATATTGGCCGGCATACATTTTATAAGAACAACGAACTGGCAGGTTATGCCGCAGTAATTCACGCGTTGCAATTACGAGGCATTGATGGTCATTACGGGAACCAACGTAAAGTCATTATCTTTAGTTTAGGTGCCGTTAGCCGTGGAGCGATTTATGCGCTTAAAGCACATGGATTCAGAGATATTACCATTTGCATTCAACGTCCTGATTACGAAGTGCGTGAAGATATTTTAGATGTTCATTATGTACATATTCGCGAAGGAAATCAAGGAGAAGCCCGAATGGTAACGGTAGAACATGACGGAACCGTCAGACCATTATCCGAATTAATTGGAAAATCTGAAATTATTATTAATGGTACCTACCAGAATACGGATCATCCTGTTAATTTTGTTACCGAAAATGAAAAAGATGTTTTAAAACCGGGAAGTTTAATTATTGATGTTAGTTGCGACGAGGGCATGGGATTCTATTTTGCCAAACCTACCACTTTTAATAGTCCAATGCTAACGATCAATAATGTTGACTATTATGCCGTTGACCATACGCCAAGTTATTTATGGGAAAGTGCTTCAAGGTCAATATCTGCTGCATTAATTGTTTATTTATCAATCATTTTGAAAGGTCATGATGGCTGGATGAGAAATTCCACCATCCAAAAAGCGATTAATACCGATAAAGGGGTAATAAAAAAAGAGTCTGTTTTAACCTTTCAACACCGTATGCCAACTTATCCGCATCATTTTATAAACAGCTAAAATAAAGGTCTGGTCATTGGCAAACTACAAAAAGAAGTTGTTTAAAGTTAACTTAATGATTATAAAGGTAAAGCGTTTAAAATTAGGAAATAAACATCTTTTTAATTAATTCTCCTGTGTATCGGTACGTTATCATGGATGTTTCATCTTATTACAGTAAAAAACTCAAATCGGAATCGGGTGGGTACTCTATCGGTTCTTTTCCAAATACAAAAAGACGCAAGTCTCGTTTTCCCATTAGCCTCATAGAGTCGCCTTCAACATAAAGCAGGCTGGCTTCGCGCAACCCCAACACTTTCATGTCGCGGTTGACAGCGAGAAACTCCTCAATTCGCTGCTGGCGGGTTTCTCCCCCATGGCCTTCCGGATTGGCATCGAGATAGTGTGGATTGATTTGAAATGGAATCAGGTTCAAAGCTTCAAAACGTACAGGCTCGTAAATGGGCATATCGTTGGTGGTTTTCAGGGTAGGGCATGCCACGTTGGAACCGGCACTCCAGCCTATGTAGGGCGTGCCCGATTCAGCTTTTGCTTTGATAGCCTTCATAATTCCCGTTTCATGCATTTTACCTACAAGATGAAAAGTATTTCCCCCTCCTACAGCAATAGCTTCTGCGTTGGCAACCATCTCGACAGGATTGTTTGTTTGATGCACCGATTCTATCTCAACGCCAAAAGTGGCCAATACTTCTGACACTTTTTTAGTATAAACGTCATAAGATTCGGTAAGTCCTTTATCTGAAAGATTAACGCCCGCGAAAGGCACAAACGTTATTTTTTTAACATGATGCGTTTGCAAAAAGCCCGCGATATAATTGAGAGGCCATCCCAGATAGGCCTCGCCTGCCATGGTTGAATTGCTAATAAGTAATAAGTTTCTTTTCATAACTGCTTTATCAATGGTATTATTTAATGAAGTTGTTTTAAAGTTGAAATACTTTTTTTTTACAATAACGCCGTGTAAATCAGAAAACAAATATCTTTTTTAATACTCCTCCTTTGATTTCCCTCCAAAGAGGGAAATAATGGAATTTGTTTTCTGATTAACAATGTATTTCATAATTACTTGAGTGGTCAACTTGAAACAACTTTAATTTGAACTTTTCTGATTTTGCTCTAACGTTTCAAAGATACATGTTTTATCGATGAGTTTGATAGGTTTTAATTAATGGCTCAAGCCAATCGTTGTTACCATCAACCACATTTGAAAACTTTTCAGGGGATAGCTGCACCACCATCTTTCGACCTACCTCCACCTGAAGTGCTTTGGTTTCACGTTCTGACAGTCCAAGCTCCTTTAACAAAAGTAAATAACGAAAAGCCTGTAAACTATTGTCGGCTGACAGATAGTATTTCACAACCCTTTCCACATTGTTTCTGCTTTGTTGTCGTTTTAAAATTTGATACTGCCCCGAGGGTGTCACCCCCCATAAATCGAGCTTATGGTTAACATAATAGGCATCAAGGGTTGCCAATTGATGCCACACCTTTTCGTAGCCATAGGCATACAAGTCAGCTTTTACTTTTTCGTACTTTGACACATAAGTAAAAGTATAGCGGTAGCGATACTGAAGTCCTGTAATCATTAATGTATCCAATTGACAGTTTTGGTGCGATTGAATCAATTTTTGAGCGCTATTCATGGTCTCTAAGGCCTCTCGCCATTTGTGTACACGAATTCTGTTTTGAGCTACCTCCAAATAGTTTTTCAGCGAATACTCAGCATCAACGCAACCCCTGTTTTTTAGCATCTCATTAAGTTCGTTTACTTTCGCGCTCACTTCACTATTTTGCTCTAAAAAATATTTTTGTTGAAAAGTGATAATTTTTTGATAATGCAATTGTGCTACATCCATCTTGTTGGCCCATACTTCCAGTTTTACCTTCTCAATTTCATGAAGAATAACAGGAATGGCGGTTTGATTCATCAGGTCGTCGAGCCTTTTTATTCTGTAATGCAAAAAGTCGTTCTGCAACTCGAGGGCGGTACTAAAATGATCCATTGCCTCGTCATGCTTACCTTTATCCATTAAAATTTCACCTTGTTGGATAAATTCTAAAATTAGTCCGTAGGCAATTTTTTCAATCTCTTCGTTAGCTTGCTTGTTACCCGCCACAAACTCTTTTCGTAATTGGCGATAGCTTTTAACAGTCTGCATCCTTTGCAAAGCTTCATCGATGTATCCATTGTCCAACGCTGTTTGCGCCGACCGGATGTATTGGTGGTATAACCTTTGGTAAGCAAGCGATTTCAGATTAAAAATATCCTTTTTCTGCTGAGGTGTGTAGCTTAAATACCGGAATTGGAAAAAGAGGTCGAGCATAGCTTGAAAATTTTTGCTTACCACCTCGTTTTTGGCCAACTGCACCAACGTACTTTGAAAAAGTGGAAGGTTACCGAACACTTTCCCTCGATGGTTTGCTGATATTTTTCTGTATAAATTATCCGCTTTGGCAACATACCTCATTCCCATTAACCGGTTACCGACCCGGTAACTTGCCGCTGCCACTTTTAAATAGGAGGTCATCATTCCATCAAGCACACCGTTTAACCCGGCACTAAATGCGGGTTCCTCAGTCACCCCCGGAGCCATCTCTGCCCACAAAGCAGCATTGTCGAGCATAATCATGGCAAAAGGGTACTGTTCAGATTGTCGGTAGAGGTTTGCTTGCGCCAGAAACTCGTCAAACACCCTTTGACACAAATTTACATCACCCCGATTTTGATGGGTAAAGTTACCACACAGCTTGTTGTAAAAAGTATCCGTCTCCTCATCATGCACCAAACGAGCCATCAGCTGATACGAGGCTGCCATATAGGGCTGATACTTATTTTGATCAGACAAGTAGGTTACAGATAGCCCGGACAACTTCCTATCCATGTTCTCCTCCTCAGCGTTAGTGATAGGCTGAGTCATTTTTTTAAACGAAAGCGTCTTTTCACGAGTTTTATATCGTCTGGCCTTTGCCAATAAAGGCAACAACTTTTCAGGATCATGTGCTTTTAGATGAAGTTTGGTTACCAAATGTAATTTTTGAATCTGGTAGAGAGCCCTGTTCACTTCAAGGTAGTTAACCGTTACCTCGTCGGATTCCTTGTTTTTACTTTTGAGTATATTCGTCAGCACCGAGTGAAATCCATAGTAATGATTGGCAACTCCGGCGGCTGCAATAAAGCGCTGATACTTTGCTTTTGAAATATCAAAATCTGTTTGAACGGTCACTTCATTCCCATGATATCCCCGAAGGGTAAACAACAAATTAGTGGCTGGAAAGGAAACCCAAAACTGCTGTTTCAGCATTTGATTCTCACCTTCTGAAGACCATGTTATGGTTATTAGTGCCCTGTCGGGAAGCAGCAGGGTATCAAAAGGAAAATCTCTGAAAAAGGTATCTCCTGACAACGAAACATCTTGCCACGATATACTTACTCCCCGGACGGTATTTTTGATACTCTGCTTATAGGAAAGCAGCAGATGCAGGCTATTAATGTTTTTTTCGTTGTTTACTGACAACATGGAAAACAGCGAATGCAGGTTGGCAGTGTCGCTAACCGACTGATTAGATAAATCTACTGTTTCAAACGAAACACGTTGTTGTCCCATCAGCGAAGCGAGAAACCATCCTGACAAAAGAAAAAGTAAAGAAATCCTTTTTTTCAATATCCTGCAATTTGGACGGCAAAAATAGGAAAAGCCGCTGAAAGCAATAGCAAAAATCTGTTAAAGTTAATTAGTTTTATACTCGAACTTTACACGGCTAAGTTCATCGTTGGCGCTAACAATTTTTTGTTTGAGGTTCTCCTTATAGATTCGAAGTTTTTCCATCAACAATTTATCGCCCAGCGCCATCATCTGAGTAGCAAGAATAGCTGCGTTTAAAGACCCGTTAATGCCCACGGTTGCCACCGGAATTCCGGGAGGCATCTGCACGATAGCCAGCAGGGCATCCATACCATCTAGTGTGGCATTAACAGGAATCCCAATTACCGGCAAGGTGGTCATGGCAGCAATTACACCCGGCAGATGGGCAGCCATACCTGCTCCTGCAATAATAACTTTAATGCCTCTTTGTTGCGCTTTTTTGGCAAACTGTTCCACCGCCTCGGGGGTTCGGTGCGCCGAAAGAGCATTCATCTCGAAAGGAATTTTCATCTCCTCAAAAAATTGAGCGGCTTTCTCCATTACTTTCAGGTCGGAGGTGCTGCCCATTATGATACTAACAACAGGATTCATAGTCATATTTATTTTTGCCAAAGATAATGGTAAAATTAAAAGGAGGAAAACGTTATTAAAATTGTTTAATGTTAAATTTCATTATTAACAATAAGATATTGGAAATCAGAAAACAAATATCTTTTTAATTACTCCTCCTTTGTTTTCCCTCCAAAGAGGGAAATAATGGAATTTGCTTTCTGATTTTTGCAAGATATCTCAATTAATTTAACGCAAAAGCCAAACTCATCAACTAATAATGCCTATATTTGAACCTCGACAATAATTATTTTTTTTTGAATCTTTTTTAAATGATTAAACGATTTGACATCCTATTTGCAGCAGGAGTTTTCCTCTTGTTTTTGCCCTTTTTTATGAGTGAGGGGTTGTACGACATCTACACTCACTTAAATCATATTCACGGCTTTATTATGGCCTTTATCAAGTTTGCCATTTTAGCCACTTTAGGAGAAGTTATTGGACTTCGTATCAAAACCGGGAAATACACGCAACCCGGTTTTGGTATTTTACCAAGAGCCGTAGTATGGGGTTTTCTCGGCATCACCATCAAGTTTGCGTTTATCGTTTTCGCCTCCGGGACACCCTCTTTTCTGGAATACATGGGCATGCAACATGCCAGAGCCATCTTTGCTGGCAACCTGTCGGTAGGGAGAATTTTGGTTGCCTTTACCATTAGTGCCGCCATAAATCTGATATACGCACCGGTGATGATGACACTCCACAAAGTGACCGATACCCACATTTTAACCACCGGCGGAACCATAAGAGGCCTTTTTACTCCTATTCCGTTCGCTTCGATTTTAAAAGGACTTAACTGGGATGTGCAGTGGAATTTTGTTTTAAAAAAAACCATTCCATTTTTCTGGATTCCGGCTCACACCATTACCTTTTTAATGCCTTCCGATTTCAGGGTGCTTTTTGCAGCCCTGCTGGGAATTGTGTTGGGCATAATTTTAGCCGTAGCCAATATGAAAAAATAGAAATCCAAACAGCTTAATAATATTATTATGAGAAAAACACCCATAGATTTCAATATTGTAAATAAAAAAATAAAGGAAAGCGGATTGGACTCGGTAGGAACCGGAACCATCCGCGAGATAAAAAAATTGATTGACGAGATTGAATCAGCCACGGGCGAAAAATACATCCGCATGGAAATGGGGGTTCCGGGACTGCCACCTGCTCCTATTGGCGTTAACGCCCAAATAAAAGCTCTTGAAGCCGGGGTGGCAGCCATTTATCCAAACATTCAGGGATTACAGGTGTTAAAAGAGGAAGCGTCAAGATTTATCAAACTCTTTATGGATGTAGACATCGATCCTGCAGGATGCGTTCCTACGGTTGGCTCGATGCAAGGAGGGTTTGCCGCCTTTTTAACCCTGAGCCGCATTGACAAAAACAAGGACACCACCCTGTTTATCGATCCCGGTTTTCCGGTTCATAAGATGCAACACAAGGTACTTGACATTAAACATGAAAGCTTTGATGTGTACAATTATCGTGGCGACAAGTTGCGCGAAAAATTGGAATCTTACTTTAAGACAGGTAAAATACATTCGGTTCTTTACTCCAATCCCAATAACCCATCATGGATTTGTTTTACCGATGACGAGTTACGAACTATCGGAGAATTGGCTAACAAATATGGTGTTGTTATTTTGGAGGATCTGGCCTACTTCGGTATGGACTTCCGAAAAGATTACGCAAAACCCGGTGAACCACCCTACCAACCCACGGTAGCCAAGTACACCAACAACTACATTTTGTTTATCTCCAGCAGTAAAATTTTCAGTTATGCCGGCGAACGTATTGGCATTATGGCGCTGTCGAATACTTTGTTTAACGCTCATTATCCTGACCTAAAGCGTTATTATGTAAACGACAAACTCGGGTATTCATTAATTTTCGGAACGCTATACCCCTTAAGCTCCGGTACTTCTCACTCGGCTCAATACGCTTTGGCGGCAATGCTCAAAGCTGCCAACGATGGAGAATTTAACTTTGTTGAATACGTGAAAGAGTACGGTCGGAAAGCACATGAAATGAAACGGTTATTTACCGGAAACGGGTTTGAAATTGTTTACGACACCGATGTTGACGAACCCATTGCCGACGGTTTCTATTTTACCTTCAGCTACCCGGGCATGAATGCCGAACAACTACTTAACGAGCTAATATATTATGGGGTAAGCGCCATTTCACTACTTATAACGGGTAGTGAGCGTAAAGAGGGCATCAGGGCTTGTACCTCACTTGTTCAAAACGATCAGTTCGGTGATTTAGAAAAAAGGCTAAAGCAATTTCATCTGGATCACAAGGTGGGGTAGCGCTATGGCATTGAGTTAATACTATGAAGTAACGCCGGGGTATTCCGTTGGCATGTAGCTATCCAATAGCAAGTAATGATAACGATACTTTTAACCAGGTTCCGGTAAAAGTCTGTATCTGCTTTTCTTATTCCTCACAAAAAGTAAAAAATCTACTTTACCTTCTGTGAATTGATTTCATAAGTACCTGAAATAGTTGCAGGGAAGCTCATTCCTTGTTGTTCCATCTGTAGTTCAAAATCCTGATCGAAAGTGGAGTGGGTTACCCATCCGGTTTTTCTATCGACAGTCATCTCGCCCGAAATAGTGCCCTTTAATTTGGCCGTTGCATCCGGCGAGGCAATGGTGCCTTTTACGTCAATAAACGCTTGTTTTCGCGTAGCCTTGGTAAGGGTGTAGGTGAGGTGCATATTCATTTCGGCAATGCCACTCGTGGTGATATCGTTTTCCCATGATTCGCCAATTTTAACTTTATGATCGGGATAAACAGCCTGGCTAAAACTACTTTTCATGTTGCTCGCTACCTCGTTATCTGAATCAAGGCCGCCCAAATCGATGGTTCCAACATTCCCATTAACGCTGGTTGTAGAAATAATTTCCTGGTCGATGAGTTTATTCATCTGATCAGAAATTTTTGTTCCCACCGTGGCATTGTTAAAGGTAGATGTATCTTTCGAGTCGTATTTAATCTCCATACCCATCACCGACTGATCCATTTTAATGGCGTTGATATTTGTGTGCAAATTAAAACTATCAGCAGTAACATCCGAAACAGAATAACCGAATTCAAAATTCATATCCTGGTTTATCACCATCGACTGACCCTGCACCTCCATATCAATTTCCTGATTCATGGTCATGGCGGAAGTGTATTTATCTCCGTTTTTGAGGTTGTATTTAAGCATAATTGCCTTTTGAGCATAGGTCGTCAGTAAAAATCCGGGCATCATCATGAATGCCATTATCATTAAAAATTTGTTCGATTTTTTCATTTGTTTGATATTATTTGATTGGTTATATTATTTCCATTCTGTATGACTTTAACTCTGTACCGTTATCGATCGGAATCATTAACGATATGTTATTAAATCTGCTGGTAAAAGTAATAAATTCCTACACGATGCAAAGAAGTTATTTAACGAAACAAAAATGCTTTATTTTAGTATCATTTACCAGACTGCAAAATGTAGAGTACCTCCCGAAAGATTCCCCCACAAAAACCGTCGTAAATTACATAGCAAAAAACTTGTTCTGGATTTAGTTCAATACGGGACTAACCGCTAGGTTGTTTCGATCGCTCATAGTCCTGTTTATTAACGCCAAGTATTTTTTTTATTTCATTCAATTTAGTAATTCATTCCAAAAGCCCAAAGCGGTATTACATTACGGTAACCAAATTCAATCTCGTCTTTTACTATACCGACCTAAAGGTCTATTTTGAGAAATTCGTCGTAAGAATTACTTTTGCACAAAAAAAAAGCATGCAAACAATCCATGACAATAATTTAAAAAATTACATTTCATTTGAATACACAAGTTTTGATAGAGTTGTTTTGCGTGGATATGCTCAACGTTTATTTGTTGAAGGTTCGGTAATAAACATGCTACGTAATTTAGGTTTTAAAAAAATCAGATTGACACTTTTTTAGGCTAAAAGGTCTCTCTTACCTCCCTTAAAAGTTTTTTTAGTCCCACAAATTCGCCAGAAGTTATCAGACTGCTTAAGCTTACCCCCAACATACCGTGCAGGTTTAAGTTTTGGCCGGTTAAAAAAAGGTTGGGAATTTTTGTTTTATGTGAGATGTACGAATCGAAGGGACGCTTAAAATTGCGTTCGGTACCATACATCGAACCTGTGGGAGTTCCCAAATAATCTTTAAACGATAGGGGAGTGGCCACGTAGTAGGTTTCCAGGTTCTCTTTAAATTCGGGAAATTGTTCTGACACCAGGTCTAACAGTTTCTCTGCTTTTCGTTTTTTAAACGCTTCATATTCTTCGCCTCGTTGCTTAACAGGCAGCTCTTTCCATTTTTCCACCTCTTCAAATTTCATGTGGGTTAAAATGGTAACATTGTTCACATATTTAGGATTAAGGGTGTCGGCAGGCCAATGGATAAAGTAATGCTCAGGCCATTTCTTTTCATCGTAGGTTGAGGCGTACCAAACATCGTTGTTTTTGTAAAAGTTGTAGTTAAAATTGCGATACTTTACAGTCCCCGGTTTTACTATCAGATGCAGTGAAAAGGCAGAAAGTGTATCGTTAAGTCCGGTGAGTCTTTTACGGTAAGTTTTCTTTATCTTACCTTCTGGTATCCAGCTCATGGTAGTGGTGGGGTGTGCGTTTGAAATAAAATTGTCAGCAAAATAAATTTTGCCGGAGGTGGTCTTCACGCCGGTTAGTTTTTTTTCATCAAAAACAAGCTCTTCAACTTCTTGCCGATTGAAAATGGTACCTCCAAGTGCTTTTATCTGCGAAGCGAGTTTGTCGGCAATCATCTCGGTGTTGCCAACAATGCGGTAGGCACTGCTGATAAAATAATAATTGATAAGGGCATGGTTGTACATGGGCGTAACTTCCTTACGGCCTGCATAAACAAAGTTGAGGGCGGCCATGGTGTTTCTGAGATTGGTATTGTTTGTTAGTGAGCAGATGTAATCCCAGGCGTTGGTAGCCAAAAAGTTACTTTCTGAGTTTTTGCCTTCCGAGGGCTCTTGCAACGAGTAAACATCCTGCTCTTTAACGGTACTTAATAATCCTGAAATATATTGGTTGATGGCCTTCTCCTCATCAGAAAATTGTTGAACCATACTCTTCCGGTAGTTGTTCATCCCCATTGGAAACTTGACCTCTTTTCCTCCAATGTTGAAAACATCAAATCCATCGTCATCTAAACGTTGATATTGCAATCCGTCAAAAAGCCCGAAATACTTAAAAATATTATGCATCATTTGCCCTTCATCCAAACTGCCTATATAGTGCATCCCGGTTCCCAGTATCCGACCATTGCGTTTGTAGGCCTGTAGGGTACCGCCCAGTTTTTCGTTTTTTTCCAATAGGCAGACTTTGTAGCCATGTTTGCTCAATACAAAAGCGCTCATAAGACCGCCAATGCCGCTTCCTATAATAATGATATCGTATTTGTTGTCCATAAATTATTGATTGGTTCGTTACTGTTTTTTAGTCATTACAAATATAATGTTCGATGTAAATTGGGTTTTGTCGATGACTTCCACATCAAAGTGCGATAAGTCAACCAAGTCCCTTATCATCGACTCGGATATAAAAGACAATGGATGTTCCGTTTTGTTAAAACCCGTTTTGGTTGAAATCAGCTCGGTTAACCGGGTTCCGAGATGTCTTTTTTTCAACTCATTGTTTCCGTCGCGAATAATAATCATGCCCTTGGGGCGAAGGCTTTCCATACATTGTAAAATGACTTTCTTTTGTTGATCTTCGGGGAAGTAGTGTAAAACATCATTTAAAATAAATACATCGGACCGGGGTAACTCAAAATTGGTGATGTCAGCTTGCGAAAAGGTACAGCTATTCCCGGCAATGGCACAATTGGTTGCTGTTTTAATTTTATCTTCATCATAATCAAATCCGTGAACAATGCGCTGCGCCGACCGTAGTGAGAGCATAAAACCGAGATATCCGTAGCCACATCCCAAATCTGTAATAATACCTTTTCGAGGGATGATTTCATCAAACAGTTGGTAGTTTGATTCCAGCCTTATCTTAATCTTTGTGTACCATTCCAGTACAGGTCCTTTGTAGATGTAATTTTGTTTGATAAATCCCGCGAGGTAAGCTGTTGTTTCTGCTTCCGCTTTCAATGTTGCATATTCTCTGCGAAACCACTCCTGAATGGTATGTTTCTTTTCTCGCAAGTCGTTTCCCCATTGGCTGTCAGCCATCGAAAGACGAGGATAAATCTTAACTGTTATTTTCCCTCTTTTTAAAAAGAGTTCACTTTTTTTGAGCATCTCGTTAGGGCCATAAATAACCATGGGGATAATATCTAGGTTTAGCTTCTCGGCAAGATAAAATGCCCCTTTGTGAAAGCGCCGGATGTTGCCATCATCGGTTCGGTGTCCCTCAGGAAAAATGGCCAGCGAATAGCCCTCGTTAATCAATCGCGTAAGTTGTATTGTTGCATCTTCATGACCCGTGTAGGAAGGAATAAACCCTGCATATTTAAGCGCTTTTCCATATACTTTGTTGTTGTAATTGTCTTTGTTTGTAAACACGGCCACTTTGTGGGTTTGCAACATCAAAATCATCAAGTCGATGTGCGATTGATGGTTGGCGATAATGATGGCCGGTTTTGAAAAGTCCTCGTGGTGAGGGTTGATAAATTTTTTGGGAGATAGAAAATTGGAGTAAATCAGCGCTTTGGTTGAATATTTTAGGAGCTTATGGAAAAAGAGCTTTTTCTTTTTGTCGTTTCCGGGAAGTAGTTGTAACAAGCTCGCGATTATCGATAGCAATGCCCCTCCACCTATAAACAGAATTCCCGACCAGATGGAAAAAATAAAATCCAGGAAGGTAACAGGCCTTTTACGCTTTCCTTTGGAATAGGTGATTAGCCATCGGAATAAGATTGGTTCGATGGTGAAGGTGATGAATGCTACCGAAAGGATGCCTATAATCGACATTATGGCAATAGATTGTAACGCAGGATGCCGGGCAAAAATCAATACTCCTATACCCAGCAAAGTAGTAACCACCGACAATAAAATAGAAACCCGGTAGGAGGCTGGGTCAACTTTGCCATACTTGTAGTTTAGCAGCATGCCACGCATCAGAAAAATGCTGTAATCGATGCCCAGCCCAAAGATAAAAGTAATGATTATAATATTGAAAATATTAAAACTGATACCTGTCAGCGCCATAATGCCGGTAACCCAAAACCAGCTAAAAACTACGGGAACCATGGTGATAATGGTTAATTCAATTCGGCCATAAGCCACCAGCAGAATAATAAATATTACAATAATGGAAAACCAAACCAGGGTATTAAGGTTGTCTTTTAAAATGGCCACCACTTGTCGGGTTATGGATTGCCGGTTGATAATCCACAGGTTGGGCTGATGTTGAAACGATTGCTCAATTTCGGGCAATTGACTGATGGGCGCATGAATCACGTTTATTACACCGAACAGACTGTCGGTTTCAATAAAATTATCGTTAAAAATAGACTTTACTACAGGAATATCTTGGATTTTTATTGGCTGATATTTTTTGTTTAGAAGATTGGTAAACGACGTAAATGCAGACTGCTTAAAATGAAGTGCTTTTCCGGATTCAGCCAGTAAGTTAATTACTCTGTTTTTTTTGTTATTCCAGTAATTATTCCAGCGTTCAATTTTTCGCTTCTGTTCCTGCCTCGAAGGGAATAGAAGGGGTGAACCATCATACGTTGGTAGTTTACCTTTTGCTTTCAATGCTGTTAGTTTATGGTTCGCTATTTCATTGCGTTGTATGGCTTCGTTGAGTGTTTTCCCTGTTGAGACAACCAAGATGGGCTTGCCATTGTTCCCCGTAAGGTTGTTGAGTAGTTTTTCCGCGTTAGCGGTTTTATTAGTCATAAAGTTAAACTCGTTCATGTCGGCTTTAAAAATCACTTTATGCGAAACCAGCGTGAATAAAAGGGTAACTACAATAATGCTCCAAATAACCATTCTTTTTTTTGAAAGGTCGATGGAGGCTATGCGAGTGATAAAGTTGTTTTTAGCCGGTTTTTCTAATTTGGTTTTCTTCGAAAAAAAATGGGGCAGCACCACCAAGGTAAAGAGTGCTGCACTCAGCACACTAATGGCAGCAAAAATTCCCAAATCATTCAATACTTTTGAATTGATAAAAAGTAACGATAAAAATGCTGACGAGGTGGTTATTGTGCTTAACAGAATGGGGGTAGAGAGTTGTTTAAGAATGGTTTCGGGATGACCAAACTGCCTGTAATGCGAATACAGATGAAGTGCGTAATCTACCGAGATGCCAAGTAGTATGGAGCCTATTCCCAACGAAATAGCTGAAACCTCTCGTTCTAAAAGCGCCAGTCCTGCCAATGCTATTACTCCCCCAAACAGTACGGGTAACATGATTAGAAAAAAGGACTTCCAGTTTCTGAAAAACAACGAAATAAGTAAAATAAGCGCTATGGTAGCAATGGAAACCGTGAGTGTGATGTCCTTTTTAATTTGCGCAGCATTACCTTCAGCTACCACGGCACTTCCAAAATATTGGATCTTTAAATCGGGAAAATTGTCTGATAAGGAGCCCAATAATTGATCGATATGCTTAAACAAGATTTTATTTTCAGCCGTTTCGTGAGGATGGGCAGGTGTAATAAAAAAGAGCAGGTAAGCATGATCCTTGGTGAAGATATGATTTTTGTATAGAACAAAGTTGTTGTTAACTTGCAAGTTTTTGAATTTGTTGAGTGCAACAAACGTAAGGTTTATCGGATCCTTCCTGATCATACTTGTAGTGGCAAATCCCGCGGGCGAACGTAATGTCCGATAGTCTTTTTGCAGTGTGTACTTTATGGATGAGTCGGTTAGTAGCGAATCAAATTTAACGTAATCACTACTGTCGAGAAAAAGAGGTAGGTTGTTATATACTTCATCAAAAAGTCGGTTTATTTGTGTATTGTCAGGACCGGTTACAACCGAAGTGATTGCAGATGGAACAAACCGGGTATTCAGGGAGTCGGTTAACCAGTTGGCAAAATTTACCAACAAGTCAGGGTTGGCAGGGGCGGCGTTTTTTTTTAACGACACCATAAATACAACTTTGTCTAAAAACTTCGCGTTGTTGTAAACGAAGTTCATCTTTTTTATGTCGTCATTGTTGGGAAATATTTTTGTGATATCTTCCGAAAATCTGATTTTTGACCCATACCAACCGGCTCCTAAGACCAGTAATAACAGGGTAACCAGTGCCGGTATCCAAAACCGTTGGTTAAATCGGTAAAGAAATGCAAAAAATGTTCCCATCGCTGTTTTTTTTAACAAGTGTCAAAAATAGGGCTTATCTCTTAACAAGCCTGCAACGTAATAAAAATATGTTTGTTTTTGCATATCCTGTATAAGATTTATCTTGAGAAAAACGAAAAAAGCATATAATTTCCGATATTGGGAAACATTTTAATTATGACACAGTATAAGATAATGTTAACATCATATTATTATGGTAAAGCAAGGTTGTTAACATTGAATAGTTGTTAATTCTCTTAGAAAACTGCAAGGTGTGCCAATTCTTGTAGTATTTTTGCGGATGGAAAAAGGTTATTGGTAAAGCTTTATTTAATTTTTAACGACGTGAACTTTTATTTGATACATAAAAGGTGGGGACTTATTATACTATTTTTAGTGCTAAGAATGGTGTATAATCCCATGTTAGGACAGGAGTCATTGGGCCAGTCGTTAGGTAATTATAGTGGTGTTTGGGGAGGGCTGCTTAACCCCGCATCGTTAACCTCCAACAAAGTCTTTTTAGATGTCAATATTGCGGGAGCTCAGGTACATTTCTCCAATAACTTTGCTTACATCCCGTACAAAGATTATTCGCTATTTGGTTTAATCACCGCTGACACCATTATTCCCAAGTATGGTAAGTACCTTTATAATGGTTACTATACCTATTTTAAAAATCAGCATCATAAATGGGCTCGTATAAACTCAAGAATCATGGGACCCTCGGCCATGTTTCAAAATGGAAAAAATGCTTTTGCTGTTTCTTCATCCATTCGCTTTGCCTCTTCCGGCATGGATATTCCCTGGGAAACTCTCGTTTTTATGTACGAAGATTTAACCTATGAACCCTTACAGGGAATCCGATTCGATGATAGTGATTTTAGTTTTTCCTTACTTACCTGGGAAGAGCTGGCCTTTTCGTATGCCGGTGTCATTTACGACAGAAACGGAAATCAGCTCTCGGCAGGTATTACCGGAAAATTATTGTTTGGGCTTAATGGCGGATATAGTGAATTTCGTATTGTTGATTACATTGCCATCGACTCGAAAACAGTTGACTTTTACCGATTTCAAACCAATGTGGCTTTTGCCATGCCCTCCACGGGACTTGCTTCCTCTTTTTCACATCCTTTCAGTTCGGTAGGCTTTGGCTTGGGAGCCGATGTGGGTTTTACTTTTATCAAAAAAAGTAATCGCTATTCCGACAACAGAGGGTATCGCCCCTGTGAATTTGCTTACGAAGATTACAGCTATAAAGTTGGGCTGGCAATTCTTGATTTAGGAGGGATATCTTTCCATAAAGATACTGAACTTCATACCTTTAATGTGGAAGATGTAACTTTAAATACCGATGATCTGGATACCCTAAAAGGGATGACTGCAGATGTTGGCATGCGCTATCTGAGCAAATTGATGCTGGGTGATTCTAATGCCTCGTTAAAGGATAATAAAATGAGAATTGGCTTGCCTACCGCTTTGAGTTTGCAATTTGACTGGCATGCGCTGGGTTCCTATTATGTGGGCATGGTTTGGATACAGCCATTACATTTTCATTTAAAAGATACCAAAAGAGCGGCTCAAATAGCAGTAATACCGAGATATGAAACCAGGATGTTGGGAATAAGTCTGCCGCTGTCGCTATACCAATACGAGCGTTGGCGGTTTGGTTTGGCGTTACGTTTTTATACTTTAACGGTTGGTACTGAATGTATGGGCACTATTCTTGATTTTAAGGACATGGATAGTGTTGACTTTTACTTTTCGTTTAAGTTTAACCTCGATAAAGGAAGATGCAACTCGTTTAAACGTGGTGCTTGTGCAAAAAAACGTGATTGGTAACGAAATGATTTAATCTCTCTTTTGACTTTTTATCCTCTTAATTCCCGCAAATAGAGTTGAATGGTGTTTTCCAGACCAAGGTATAGCGATTCGCAAATCAAGGCATGGCCAATCGAAACCTCATCAACCCATGGAATGTTGCTGATAAAATAGTGGAGGTTTTCTAAACTAAGGTC
>QMPP01000026.1 GCA_003650425.1 Bacteroidota bacterium
AGATGTTTCCATCTCACCATACATGGGCAGAAGCTCATCGTGATAATACTTTTTTATTTCGCGCAAAAGGTTGCTTCGTACTTTCATGGAGGCAAAGGTAGTATATTGAGGCCATACGAATGATACCGGATAAATCGGAAATATCAAAAAAATGAACTCAAAATCTTCAATTATCGATCAAAAGTGCCTAAAGTACTTGGAGTGCCTAGAGTGCCTAGAGTTGGGAGTGAAAAGTGAAGAGTGAAGAGTGAAGAGTTGAGAACTCTGCTACATGAAAAATCGGATATCGTATATCGATCCCGAAAGCTTTCGGCTTAAATCGTCAATTAATATCCGATATCCGAAAGCGATTTGCGATTTACGATGTGGCCGCGTAAAAAGTGCCTGGAGTACTTCGAGTGCCTAGAATGCCTAAAGTGCCTGGAGTACTTAAAGTTAAAAGTGTAAGTATAATAATTGAGGGAGAAAATAATAAATGAACGACCTATCCCAAATACTTTAGCGCACTCCAAACTTTAGGCACTCCATACTAAAAAAGTAATTAAAGTGCCTAGAATGCCTGGAGTGCCTAGAGTACTTAGTGTGCATAAAGTTAAGATTGATGATTGAATCCAAAACTACAATCCTATATTAGGCCATCCTGATTTTTTCTGATGTCAGGATAAAAAAAATGTATCGACGGGCGACCGGTATGAAGCAACACAAAACATAATACATGATCCTCATGATAAAATTCAAAACCTCAAGCACCAAAAACCAAATATGCACCAATATCAAAATAATAATAACACCCCCCAATAAACGAGGTAGTTTGGAATTTTTGAAGATTAGTACTTTGAAATGATTTGCTTTTTGGTGCTTACCCTCTCCATGATGAGATACAATTTTCTTCCATTGCATTGCAGAAAATTACACACGATTACCAGCCATGAACTGATTCAGAATTATTGATAAAGGGGCAACGCCCCGAAACGTAACACCCCGGAGTGTAGCAGAGCGAAACTCCGGGAATACTCAACAGAAAAAAGCAGCCCTGTAAGGGCGGCACGTTATAACATGAAACCCTTTCAGGGTTATGTGCTGATCCGTACATGGTAAATAGATAGTCACTTTCAAAACGACGAAATAAGCAACCCGCGCGCTAACCCGCGTGAAGGATTGAAGCGGCACCCCACAGCCACACCTCCTGTGTGGCGAGGAGTATAGCGGAAAGCCTGACCCGCAGGGGCACGCCCAACATATTTTTATCGAAGGGAAGTCTTTTATAGATATTTTTGTTGTTTACAAAAAAATGTTACCAATGAAAGTTTTTATCATTACAGGGAATAGAGGTGAAGGAAAAACCACGTTTTTGAAAAAATGCGTTGGGGAGCTGCAACGCCGAAACCTGGCGCTTTTCGGATTTTATGCCAATAATGTTAAAACGACGACAGGAAGCGAAGGATATTTGATTAAGAATGTAACCACGCTCGACTCACGATTGCTTTGTCAGCGCGACATCCCTAGTAACATGGACGACCTTCATTTGGCAGACTTTTGGTTTGACAAACGGGCAATAGAAACCGGTGAACAATGGCTAAAGGAAGGGTTTAGTAATAATAGTCCTGTTTTTATTTTGGATGAAGTTGGGAAATTTGAGCTTGATGGTTACGTTTGGGACAAAAGTATTAACCATCTTTTACGGTTTGAAAAAGGTGTATTGCTCATGACGGTGAGAGACCGGTTTTTGCAGCGCGTGATGGAAAAGTATCGTCTTGACAAAACGAATTGCAGTGTTATTGACAGCCTACTTTTTACAGTTGAGCTTGTAGATGAAATAGAGAGAGGATAAAATGGTAAGACTGTACAAAATAAAAAAAGGCGTAAAGCCATAGTGCTTGATAATATAGCCACCCAACAATGGAAAAACGGCTGGTAATATGTTTCCGGCACCTGCAATTCCTGTGTAAAGCGCACGGTTGGCAGTTCCCGAGATTTCGAGCAGTACCCCGTTCATCGAAATCGAATAAGCTGTAAACACCACACCTCCCACCACGAAAATAGTTATCAGCGCGGGCATGTGTACCGGTATAAAAAGCAGTAGCGGCATCAACACCGAAAACAGAGCGCCGCCGTAAAGCAGGTTACGATATTTGTATTTGCCGGCCAACAGAAACAGGATAAACCCCGTTGTTACACTTCCAATAATTTTAAAAAGTAAAAACCACCCCGTAGCCGTGCTTTCGGTATGATAGATTTCTTTTCCAAACAAAATGATAAATGGCAGCAACGAAATACTAATCCCCATAGTATTAATGAATCCAAGAAAATATTTTAACCTGGGATTGGATTTCAATTCTGCTTTTATCAGCGACAAAAAATGAGAGGGACTGCTCACTTTCATTTTCGAGGGTACCACCTCCTTTAAATTCCAGAAACCCAGCGAAGCCACGAAAAGCGCACCAAAAGCAACAAAAAACATGTATCCGTAATTGTAAGGATAATCGGTAATGCCAAGGGCTTTTTTGGCCAACAGCGCCGAAATAAAAAGCAAGGTTCCATTGACAACCTGCTTTAATGAAAAGAAAGGTTTGCGCGATTCCTGCAACACAGACTTTCCAAAGATATCGGTGTAACTTATATTGGCAAATGCACCACTTATGGAGAAGATGGTGATGAGCAAAAAAATCAGCCAAATTACCATGGAAGGGTTTATGGCTGCAGAATAAAAAAGCATGATACCCATACCAAAAAGAGCCAGGATACGGGAATTGATACCTATGAGAAGAAACTTCTTTTTATAGGCATAGTTGCTAATAAACGGCGCAAATATCAGCTGGGTAAAACTGGAACCGCCCATCATAATGGCGGTAAGAATACCGATTTGAATAGCACTACCGCCCGCATCGACCAACATAGCGGGAATAACCGTATCCACATCCATAAACGGCCTCGACAACGCCAAAAACCCTGCATGCCAAAGTAGTGAATAAAAATTTTGTTTCGATATACGGGTGGTTAGCTTCATGAATCTCCGGTGATTTTTCCGATTGGCAAAGATAGGTAAGTAATGGTATTCAAGGTGATTTCAGCAAACAAAATTAAACCCAAAAAAGTCATTAGACTTTTTTGAACTTCGTTTGACGATTGAAAATGAAAGCAATTCTCTTCCAGGCAATGTAAAGATATTTTTCATTTTCAATGTCAGGTTTAACCCTGACGAAAAACATTGTATGACAATGTATTTCGTCAGCCCATTATACTGATTTGTCACTTCTAATGACAAAGCTAGGTTAAAAATTCGCAAACCATTTTGAGAAGCCCTTGTTTTTACTATTTTTGCCGCGGAGAGTTGCCGGAGTGGTCGAACGGGGCGGTCTCGAAAACCGTTGTACCCTTCACGGGTACCAAGGGTTCGAATCCCTTACTCTCCGCAAAAGGAAACCCACAACGGTAGTTGTGGGTTTTTGTTTTTTTAAGCGCGCCAAACTTGTTTGGCAAAGCGTAAAAAACAAAAACCCGAAAACCTCGCCAGAGATTTGGATTTCTATGATTGTACAGGAATCCCCTAATGGGATCAACAAAGTTAATCCCTTCTCGTTTGACTAAACTAAAGTTGGGGGTGCACCAGAGTTGGGAGTGCCTGGAGTACTTGGAGTTTGGAGTGCGCTAGAGTTGAGAGTGCCTAAAGTTAAAAGTTAAGCGTTAAAGTGACTTGCCCTAAAATAGGTTGACTCGAAAAGTCAACAAGATTCCTTCTGCCCCGCCCTGAAGGACGGGGCAATGAGGATGCTACTAATTTCCTACACACATCCCAAAACCTTTTGGGAAAATCGTAAATTCCACCTACATCAGACACGCCGTCACTATTTAACGAATATAGAAAGTGACGGTGTGTCTTTTAGACTAAAAACAGCCTGCTGCATACAATCAGGCCTAAATACTATTCGATTACCGGATTAAGGTTAAAACATCTAGCTTTCTAAATATATCTTACTATTTTTGTAAAAAATTAACCGCATGAACAAATTTTTTCTTTTATCCCTATCGATTCTCTTTTCAAGTTTACTTATTAGCCAAACCAACAACGGCTTCCCTGCCCCCAACCGCGGATGCCTGTCGTGCCACAACGGTATTGAACCCATCCGGCAACACGACACCAGGATGATGAAGGAGATATACAAACTGGGCATTAAGGTTGGTGACCCTAACGGTTGCGTGGTCTGCCACGGAGGCAACCCCGATGCCACCACTGCTTTAGCAGCACACAGCGGCACACCCAACTACTTTTTCAACCATAAAGGACCCAAAAACTTTTACCCTGACCCGGGCAGCAGTTGGATTAATGAAAACACCTGCGGACAATGCCACGAAGAGCAAACAGGAGCCCAAATGAATTCGTTGATGATGACCGAACAGGGAAAAATTCAAGGCGCATTGTGGAGCTTTGGTGCTTTGGAAGGGTACAATCATAATGTTGGAAATTATGTTACCAAAAATCCTAACGACCCGCATGCCCGGCTGGGAACGGAAGACTACCGGGCTTATATGCAAGCCATTCATGATAAGAATCCCAATGTCTATCCCGGAGAGATGAAAAAACTGCCGAAGGCTCCAACCGCCGATGAGGTTCAACGAAATCCGCAATTGGCGGCCTATACTTACCTGCGGCAGGAGTGTCTTCGTTGCCATACCGGTTCCAAAGGGCGGCAAAAACGGGGCGATTTCCGTGGAATTGGTTGTTCGTCTTGTCATATTCCCTATTCCAACAACGGCTTCTACGAAGGATATGACCCCACCATCAACAAAAACAAACCCGGCCATTTTTTAGTCCACAGCATTCAGTCGAGTCGCAATGCGAAAGTTACTGTTCATGGTATAACTTACACAGGCGTTCCCGTTGAAACCTGTACTACCTGCCACAACCGTGGTAAACGCATCGGGGTTTCTTACCAAGGTTTAATGGAAACTGCCTACTCCCCCACTTTCGATAAAGAGGGAGACAATCAGCCTAAACTACACACCAAGCGATATATCCATTTAAAAGAAGACATCCATTATCAAAAGGGGATGCTTTGTCAGGATTGCCACACCACCAACGATTTGCACGGAGACGGTTTTCTAGCAGGAAGCACGCTGGCACCGGTTGAGATTGAATGTCAGGACTGCCACGGCACCACCAAAAAATACCCCTGGGAGTTGCCCTTGGGATACAGCGATGAGTTTGACACCATCCCTGCAACGGGAGCCTCCAGAGGTTTAATTCAACAACTGGCAGAATATCTTAAAAAAGGAACTACCTACCATAAAAAAGATGGTTACTTACGAACGGCTCGTGGCAACCCGTTTAAAAATGTGGTAAAAACCGGCGACAGCGTTCTGGTACATCTTGCCAGCGGAAAAGATTTAGTGCTACAGCCTTTAAAAAAACTCAAAGAAGAGAAGAGACTCTCCGTAGCCGGAATGGTAGCCATGGATCAAATCGGCATTCACAACGACCGGATGGAGTGCTATAGCTGCCATGCCACCTGGGCGCCTCAGTGTTATGGTTGTCATGTTAAAATTGATTACAGCAAAGGGGTAAAACATACCGACTGGCTGGCAGCAGCCTCCGACCATGATGACCATGGCCAGACTGCCTGTGCCCGTGGCGATTTAGACAAACACAAAATTGAAGGTGTAATATCGGAAACCCGCAGCTACCTT
Organism: Bacteroidota bacterium; assembly: GCA_003650425.1. Lineage (GTDB taxonomy): Bacteria > Bacteroidota > Bacteroidia > Bacteroidales > F082 > B16-G9. The sequence continues at coordinate 5,686 of QMPP01000026.1, forward strand.
CGCTGGGAGAACCCTCCCCTGTCGCAAAACGGCGAAGGCCGTGTTTCACCTACCATCCCTGGCTGTCAGACCACCATCACTGTTATCGGGAAAGATGGAAAAGCGTTGATTCAAAATCAGATTTTTAAAATTCCGGGGGTAGAAGGTGCAGGAGAAGAAGGACAACTGGCCATCGATATGTCGCCCGTACAGCCCCACACCATACAAAAGATTGCCCGCGATTGTGAAGAGTGCCACGCCACAGCCAAAGCCATGGGATATGGTATTGGCAGTGGATTAATTTTTAGCGACCCGTCGCAGGATTTTGAAGTTGACCTGATGACTGCAGACGGAAAAGTATTGCCCTCAAAAACAACCACGCAAAAACCGGGCATTGGCAACCTGACCATGGATTGGTCAAGATTTGTTACAGAAAAGGGGAAACAGCTTCAAACGGTAGGACACCATTTTAAGCTTTCGGGTCCGTTAAACAACAAAACACGCTCCAAACTCGATCGTCGCGGTGTTTGTTTGTCGTGTCATAAAACCATCCCCGATCAAGACTTAGCCGTTTCGTTTATGAGCCACGTGGCAAAGTATTCAGGCATAAAAATCGACAACAAAGAGCATCAGTCTATTTTAGGCAAACTGGTTTTCTTAGGTGCCTGGGGACAGCTTTTGATGGGAATTGCAGTTGGTCTCGGACTCTTCTTTTTAGGCTACAGGATTTTAAAAAGAAAATAACACCTTCAGAATAACTGAGGTTGGCGGTCTCGCATATGCACAGTGGCGATGTTTTTCGCACTTCTGTTTGATGTTGCTATGTCAGTTAACTTATTCATAATCATTTTATTTATTTTATTTATTGCATTACCCACCATTGTGTATATGCTGTGTTGTGTGTAGTGTGTTTGTTTCAAATAAATCTAATTGCATATTTATTATTGAATGTTCTTTCACTAAATTTTTTTTGTAAACCAACCAAGTATCAATACTTATATATCCAAATTCTTTATGTAATTCTTCGAAATTTGTTTCCTCAATGATATTTTTCAAGTCAATTCTCATCAACAAATCCTTTGTAATCATTCTTTTTGCATCTTTAAATGCAATCGCTTTTATAAAATTTTGAGTAATATCTTTATTTAATAAATAACTTGTTATTTTTGCTTCAATTAAAGTATCAAAACCAATAAAATAACAAGTATCATCAAGCATAATAGGTTTGTTGTTATCTGGCTTTACAAGTGAAAACAGAGTTGTTTTATACATTCCCGAAATAGCAACTTTAAAGGGTTTAAATGAATAATCGCCAATTCCAAATATAGAAAAGAGTGGTTTACCTTTGTATATTGTTGATTTTCTCTTGGTAAAAAAGTCTATGTTTTTTGAAAGATATTCATAAGTTTTGGGATATTTATATTTTATATAATTTGTTGCTTGTCCAACTTTTGTTTGTGTTACAATTGTATATTTTCTTGATTTATCAATCACTCCGCCTTTTAAATCCGAACTTTTTAATAAACCGAAAACCAAGTCTTCTTCTAAATCAACCGTTTCTTTTTTATTGTTGATGTAATGCCCATTAATTTTTTCCAGTTCCATTACTTTTGAGGCATCGTGTTTTAAGCCCTGTCTCCATTCGAAAGGGAATTTTCCGTCAATCTTTTTAGATTTTTGATATAAAGTAAGATTTGCAACAAATTTGTTGTCGCACCAACCGTATTTATTTATTAACTTTTCCGAATAAAAATCATATTCATTAATTGTGGTTTCAATTTGATTGTTGAAAGAACATAAGAATAAACAGGCATTAACGGAAACATTAAATTCTTTCTTTGCATCAATATTATATTGTCTGATATTTGATATTCTGTATTTGGTTTTGTTTTGTTCTAAAAGAATATTTTTTACGACAGAATTCTTTACTAAAAAAGCAAAATGTCCGTTAAATTCTGAGAAAACAGATATTAATTTGATTGAAATATATTCTCCTATATCAAAATTTCCTTTTCCGGTAATAGCATCAAAACCATTATGATTTTTAAAATTTGACTTGTGAGGTAAATTATTAGAACCAAGAGAAGATAATTTTGAATTTGTTACCCAAGGCGGATTTCCTAATATTAATATTTTTTGTTCTTTGTGTTTTTCTGTAATTGTTTTAAAATTAAAATCAAAAACATCATAATGAAAAATATCTATTTCAGGTGGATTTATTTTCGGGTTATTCAAAAAATAGTCTAAAATTTGAAATTTTGTTTCCCAAACATAAGGTTTGTATATCTCTATGCCGTAAATGTATTTAATTTTGTTAAATGTTCTAATACTCGAAATTATAAAATTTCCTTTTCCACAAGTTGGTTCTACTATAATTTCAGGATTGATATTGTTTTTTTTTAATAAACCACAAATTTTATCACTTAAATTTTTATTGGTTTGAAAATCTCCGTATTCGCTTCTGTCTGGTTCTTTTAATATTTTTTTTTGAATTGAAATAGTATTTGTCAGTTCATCAAATTCATATTGTCTTTTGAAAAAAGTATTTATACCAGATATGGATTTTAATTTTTCATTAATATCTTCAAATGAAAGTTCTTTTGATTTTTCAAAAAAATCAATTACAGAATAAGTAATATTTGCTTCAAAGACTTTCATATGTTAATTATTCACTTTATCTACAATTTTTGTAATACCTGTTACTTTTTCAGATAAAGAAACAACTCGTCCATATTGTAATCTCCATTGCAATGCGTTTGAAATAGTTAAATATCCAAGTTTAGGTGGGTTTTTTATAACTTGCTTTGCAATTTGACTTAAAGCAATATCATCAGCAGGAATATTTTTATCGTTTAAATAAGCAATAATGTCTTCTTCATTTGCTCCATCTTTTACCATTTCAATTAACCTGTATGTTGTTGTGTAGTCTGCTGTTCTTTCTTTTTCAATGAATGAGCAACTTTTGAAATCCAGTATTGCTGTTTTATTTTCGTTATCGTCTGTTTTTTCGTAAACAAAGACAAGCAAGTTATATCCCAATCCGTATATTTTTTGTTTTGCATCTTTAAACGGACTTGAAGACTGCGGTTGTTTTATTGAAGTTACTTTAATATCTGTATTAATTTCAGGTGCAGGTAAATCAATTCCTTTTGCAGAATTTCCACTATCAACAATAAAATTTTCATTAAGAAAATCTTTGAATTTGTGTTCAATATATGTTCCTACTGCTTTTCCGTCTGTTACTCCAAACAAATCTTTATTTGCAAATTTTGTTTCTTGTTCACAAAATTCTTTTGCCGAATTTATTAATTCTTTTATTGTCAATTTTTTCTTACTCATTTAAAATTCTTTTTTTTACAAAGTTACATATATTTTTTGTATTGAGTTCTCAATCTTAACCTTACATTACACACAACAATAGTATATTTTTCGTGTTGTTGATTTTAACAAAAATTGCCACATCGCAATCTGCAATCTCTGATTTTTAACGACCTTTGCCCAAAAATTACTTACTTAATAAGAAAATGGCAACACAACCTCTCGCGGAAGAGTTAAGACCAAGTACTTTAGACGAGTACATTGGCCAGGAGCATTTAATTAGCAAGAATGCCGTATTAAGACGTAGCATTGAGTCGGGAAGAATTCCATCGATGATATTGTGGGGGCCTCCGGGAGTAGGCAAAACTACCCTGGCCAATATTATTGCCAACAGTTTAAACCTGCAATTCTATACGCTAAGCGCCGTCAGCTCGGGGGTTAAAGATGTCAGACAGGTTATCGACTCGGCTTTTTCGTTGGGCGGCAATGCCATTCTTTTTATTGATGAAATTCATCGTTTCAGCAAATCGCAGCAAGACTCGCTGTTGGGCGCTGTTGAAAAAGGTACCATCACCCTGATTGGTGCCACGACCGAGAACCCAAGTTTTGAAGTTATCTCACCACTTTTGTCGCGTTGCCAGGTTTATGTATTAAAACCTTTGTCGGAATCGAACCTGCAGTTGATGCTTGAAAAGGCAAAAAGCGTACTGGAAAAAAGATACAACATTGAAATCGTGTTAAAAGAGTCGGAAGCCCTGTTCAGAATATCAGGTGGTGACGGACGTAAGCTATACAACGCCATCGAGTTATACGTCAGCCAGGAGATAGCCTCAGGAAAACAAAAAATAGAAATTTTAGATGAGAGGGTGTTGGCAACCGTTCAGGAAAACCTGGTGATGTACGACAAACAAGGCGAGATGCATTACGATATTGTTTCAGCGTTTATCAAGTCGCTGCGAGGAAGCGATCCTAATGGAGCTGTATATTGGCTGGCTCGGATGGTTGAAGCCGGTGAAGATCCTAAATTCATTGCTCGCCGCATGCTGATATTGGCATCCGAAGACATCGGGAACGCCAACCCCAACGCGTTGCTGCTTGCCAACAATTGCTTTGATGCCGTCAGTAAGATTGGCTGGCCCGAAAGCCGGATAATACTATCGCAAACGGCCATCTACCTGGCTACCTCACCCAAAAGCAATGCAGCATACATGGCTATTAAAGAGGCTCAGTCGCTTGTAAAAAAAACAGGGAATCTGCCGGTACCTTTACACCTTCGCAATGCCCCCACCAAACTGATGAAACAACAGGGTTATGGCAAGGACTATAAATACGCTCACGGATACGAGGGCAATTTCGTGAATATAGAGTTTTTGCCCTCTTCCATTTCAGGAACACAACTCTTTGTTCCGGGCAACAATCCCCGCGAAAGTGAGATGCGCAGCAAACTAAAAGCTCTTTGGAAAAGATATGGGTATTAAACTAACGTTAGGCACTTTTGATTGATGATGGCCGATTGAGATTTTTGATTTTTGATTTTCAGCCTCTAAAAGCTTAAAGCACCAAATTGCAAGCACCAAATTTCAAATAATATCAAAATACCAATTTTCAAAGGTCCAAAACTACCTCGTTCAATGGGTTTTGGTTATTCTTATTTTGATATTGGTGCTTATTTGTGATTTGGAGCTTGGGTTTTGGAATTTCACATCCGTCATACCGTCCAGAGTGGAGACATCCCCTTGTTACCGAGAGACTTCTCGACTCCCACTTCGACATCCTTCGGCGAGCTCATGATTCACTCAGGATCCGCTCGAAGTGACGGTATGTGGCAGGAAGAAGGTAAGTAAGATTTAAGAATGAATAATAGTGATAGGAGATTTGATTACATCGTTTTCACTCTTTTAACTCTCAACTCCAGACTGACATAATGCATTACTTTTCAAACAGCCTCAAAAAGCAAAGAGATCACTTCTTCATTAGCGCATTAGCGGCCATTTTCCTGTATATGTTAGCTTGCGAAAGTTGAGTTAATTATTCTACTTAACGCTTATGTAAACCGCATTCTCTGGTATCGGGGTTTTCCCACCACCAGCGGCCTGCACGAGGGTCTTCTCCAGGTAAAATAGCCCGCGTACAGGGTTGACAACCAATGCTTACAAACCCCTTTTTATAAAGCGGATTATAGGGTATGTTGTCTTCTTTAACACGTTTCCACACCTCCTCCTCGATCCAGTTGATAAGAGGATTTAACTTCAGCAGGTTGTTGTTTTCATCCCACTCAATCATTTGCATATCTACACGGGTAACCGACTGCTCACGACGCAGGCCTGTGATCCATACTTCCAGCCCTTTCATGGCTCGCGCCAACGGTTTCAATTTTCGCAGATTACAACAGAGTTTCCGATTTTCGATACTGCTGTAAAAAAGGTTCATCCCTTTGTCATGAACCATCTTTTCAATGTCAGACGATTCAGGAAAAAAAACTTCTATCTCTTTTTTGTATTTTTTGGAGGTACGGTCAATCAGGTCGTAGGTCTCAGGAAAAAGTCTTCCGGTATCAAGGGTAAATATTCTTGCTTCCGGGTCAATATTCACAACCATCTTTGTTAGCAACTGGTCTTCCACGCTCATACTCGAAGAGAGGGCAATCTTTCCCTTATACTCTTTCAGAAAAAAGCTCAACAAATTTTCAGCCGAACCATCTTCAAATTCAGCATTCCAGTCATCAATTATCGTTTTGTCAATCATAATTCAAAATTATCGTGAGGCAAAAGTAGCTAAAAAGAGATGATCCGGAAAAATAAAAAAAACCAAAGTGCTAAAGGCTCTTATCAGGAAACTTGCGAGGAAGCCTAACGTTTTTAGTCTCTTCAGAATATGCCTTATTGTAAAAAAATATTAGCGACAATATTTCAAGCTGAATGTGCATGGACTGCGATACCGATTTTTCAAGAGAAAGCACCAACTCAACAACCTCAAAAAAAAGCAACAGGGTAAAAGCCAGCTCGATTGATTTAAAATGATTGGAATAAAACTTACCTTTGCAAAAAATTTTTTTGATGCTTACTACTGAAAGAAAAACAGATGCCTTTGCAGCGCTGGGAGCCATTCTTGCGAATATTAATAACAAAACGCGAATTGACAATATTTCTGATTCTACACTTCGTGAAAAAGTGATGAATCTTGTTCAGCTTATAAACACAATTCAACAACAAAACGGCTGGTTTACACCAGACTCTGTCAGCAAGGCACTTTTATCGCTGGGTGAAAGTTTAAAAAGAGAAAAACTGGAAAAGTGGGTATCAGGTTACCAAAATAGCTTTGAAAAATTTAACGCTCCTAAAACAGTAGCCGTGATAATGGCAGGTAATGTGCCGGCCGTTGGGTTTCATGATTTTCTTAGCGTTTTGATATCGGGTCATCGGATACTTGCCAAACTCTCATCAGACGACGACAAGTTAATGCCGGCCATTGCTGCCATTTTAACAACCCTTGAACCTGAATTTGAAGACCGGATTACCTTTACCTCGGAGTTTTTAAAAGACTTTGACGCGGTTATTGCCACCGGTAGCAACAACTCATCGCGCTACTTTGAATACTACTTTGGAAAGTATCCCAATATCATCAGAAAAAACAGAAATGGCGTAGCGTTGTTATCGGGTTTGGAAACCAGAGAGGAATTAAACGGCCTTGCCGACGATATCTTTCTCTATTACGGAATGGGCTGTCGCAATGTAGCCAGGCTATTTATTCCTGTAAACTACGATTTTAACCCGCTTTTAGAAGTATTGGCAAGCAGAACCGAAGTGGTTGACAACAACAAATACTTTAACAACTACGAATACAACAAAGCCATTTTTCTGGTAAACAGCATTAACCATTTTGACACGGAAAACATCCTGCTTACCGAAAATGAGCAATACGCTTCGCCGGTAAGTGTACTTCATTACTCCTATTACCAAACACCCGAAACCCTGAAAAACGAAATCATGGTTAACAACCATCAAATACAATGTGTTGTAACCAATTTAAATTTTCCGGCCAACAAAGTTACCTTTGGACAAACCCAATCGCCTGAGTTGTGGGACTATGCCGATGGTATTGACACGTTGCAATTTCTTTTAAGTATTCCTTAAGACATTAATAATCATATTTATACACCATCCATATCGTGTCAGTAAAAATATTCCTCAAAATAATAGAAAAATGTTAGGATATTAAGTTGAACCTTACTATTTTTGCACCCCTTAAAATAAAGCATCGAAAAACATAAAGAAATGAAGAAAGATATTCACCCAACCAATTACAGACTGGTAGTTTTTAAAGACATGTCAAACGATTATGCTTTTATCACCAGGTCAACAGTAAACACAAAGGACACCATCGTTTGGGAAGACGGCAATGAGTATCCGCTGGTAAAACTTGAAATTTCACACAAATCGCATCCTTTCTTCACAGGTAAGATGAAACTTGTGGATACAGCCGGTCGTGTGGACAAGTTTATGAACAAATACAAAAAGCATTACACCAGAAAAACTCAGGACGATTGATCGTTACCGGTTTTTTAATAAAAGTAAAAAAGGCTCGCAAATGCGAGCCTTTTTTTTATTCAATCTGTTAATCTATTTCAAAACACTTTTACCAATAACCAAACGCTGAACCTGATTGGTTCCTTCGTAAATTTGGCAGAGCTTAGCATCACGCATCATTTTTTCAACCAAATAATCGGTTGAGTAACCATCACCGGCCATCACCTGAACGGCATCGGTAGTAACTTTCATGGCCACATCCGAAGCATAAAGTTTTGCCATGGCTGAAAGCATGTTCTTTTGTTTATTACCGGTATCGTACATCCATGCCGAATACCAGGTAACCAAACGGGCTGCTTCAATTTCGGTAGCCATGTCGGCCAACATAAAACTAACACCCTGGTTAACGGTTACAGGTTTTCCAAACTGGATACGTTTTTTACCCCAATCGCGAGCTGTCTCAAAAGCAGCCCTGGCATTACCAACACTTAATGCAGCAACTCCTGTGCGTGTACGTTCAAAAGTTTTCATGGCAAGCACAAAACCCTGGCCTTCGCCACCAATCAGGTTTTCTTTTGGTACCTCAACATCTTCAAAAATAAATTCGGTTTGCATACTGGCACGCTGCCCCATTTTGCTCAGATTCTTTACAATCTTAACACCGGGTGAATTGGTTGGAACCACAAATGCCGAAAGGCTGCGAGCGCCTCTTTCGGGATCAACCAAAGCAAAAACAGTAATAAAATCAGAAACACCACCGTTGGTAATAAAACGTTTATGTCCGTTCATTACATATTTATCGCCTTTAAGAATCGCCGTTGTTTTGATACCGGCTACATCGGAACCGGCATTAGGCTCGGTTAAAGCATAAGCCGCAACGCCTTTGTTTTCTATAATTTGCCCGAAAAAACGTTTCTTTTGCTCATCACTGGCTCCCAACAAAAGTGGTGTTAAAGCCAGGGTGTTTGCATCCATACAAATACCAATACCCACACATCCGGCACCCAACTCTTCGGATGACAAAGCACTTTCAAAAATATTATGACCATGTCCACCCAACTCTTTGGCCACAGGACCGTTCATCAACCCTTCATCGTAAGCCTTTTTTACAATTTCCCATGGAAATTCCGCCGACTCATCGTATTTTCTGGCATTAGGAATCATAACTCTTTGTGCAAAATCTCGCACCTTTTCTTGCAGTTCTATCTGCTCTTTTGTCAAGGAAAAATCAATCATTGTACTGTTTTTTATTTTAAGTATTTAAATTTGAATAACTTACAAATTCTTACAATTAACAAGCGCAAACAAAAATAATTCTTTATATTTATCTTTTCTATTTTAGGAGAAAAATTAAGATTATTTAAACCGAAGTATAAATAACTTCATGCATGAATTACCTGCCCTTTAAAAAAGGTTTTAAAACCTATATCCGGCTGGAAAGAGGACTGTCGAATAACACCATAGCAGCGTATATGCATGATGTTGATTTGCTGTTTGATTTCCTCACGAGTCAAAAAGGGGGACAAAGTCTTTCCGATATTAGCTACTCCGATCTTAAGGATTTTATCGCGTTTATTAACGAGATGGGGCTTGGCAGCTATTCACAAGCCAGGGTAATATCCGGTATTAGGGTATTTTTCAAGTATCTTGATTTAGAGAAAGCCATTGGCAACGACCCTTCCGAGATGTTGGAATCTCCCAAGTTAGGAAGCAAGTTACCGGATGTTTTGGATATTTCAGAAATTATTCAAATTATCAATACCATCGACCTGTCGTTACCTGAAGGACAACGAAATCGTGCCATTATTGAAACCCTTTACGGCTGCGGATTACGGGTTTCAGAATTAATCAATCTTAAGCTGTCGGAACTCTATTTTAATGAAGGCATCCTTTTGGTAACCGGAAAAGGTAACAAGCAGCGTTTTATTCCTGTCGGGGATGAGGCTAAAAAAAGTATTCTGCTCTATCTGAAATATGACCGCGTAAAAATAAGTCCCACCAAAGGCAATGAAGACATCCTGTTTTTGAGCCGGCGTGGCGGGAAACTTAGCCGTCAGATGATTTTTATCATGATTAAAAAGATGGTGGAAAAAACCGGCATCCGTAAAAAGATAAGCCCACATACCTTTAGGCATTCTTTTGCTACCCATCTGGTACAAAACGGTGCCGATTTAAAAGCTGTTCAGGATTTGCTTGGCCATGCTTCTATTATCACCACGGAAATCTACACCCATCTTAACAGAGAGGATTTAAGAAGAGCCATACTTACTTACCACCCACGAAACCAAAAAGAGGAATAGCCTCTACATTCTTAAATCAGGAAACCACAAAAGACTATTTCCCGCTCATCACTTTTTCGGCAGTCTTAACAATATTTTACCCCTAACCTCAGCTCACGGTTTGCAACCGTGAGCAATCCCAAACATCGACTGTTTCCAAACTGTCAGGAATAAGTTTTTATATTCATCTCTGCTTTTTCGATGGTTTCGGTAACGATCTTTTCCATAATCACGCTTACTTTCTTCGACATTGGAACAATGTCCAGCTCAGGAAACATAAAACTTACCATCCATGGTTTCATTTTCATGAACCGGAGTGTTGTCAGACCATTTTCCCTCGCAACAATAATACTTTTAGGCATCATGATACCCATATCAAAGCTTAGTTCGTTTAATGCTTTGTGAGATTTAGGAGCATTACAAATTTGCACAATCCTATACTCAAAATCATCAGGAATGTCCAGGTTCTTTTTTACATAAGTTTCTCTTAAATTATGTGTAACCAATACCGAAAATGAGTTACTCTTAACGGTGTTGGTTAACTCTTCTATAATAGCGTTATAGGGGGCGTTTGTTGTATATTTTTGTGCAACATTACCTAGTAGCCATCTTGACAGGGTTTTCTTCATACTTTTTAATTTTTCGTATAAAACTTTTTTAAGGTTAAAATAATGAAGTTGTTTAAAGTTAACTACGTGGATGATTATGAAATACCTTGTAAATCAGAAAACAAATATCTTTTTAATTGATCCTCCTTTGTTTTCCCTCCAAAGAGGGAAATAATGAAATTTATTTTCTGATTTACAAGATGTTATTGATAAAAAAGTATTTTAACTTTAAACAACTTCAATAATAAAAATGTTAGTTTTTATGTAATTTATATACGACAAAAATAGATATAAGCAATGTGTGTCCGCTAACCATATATAGGTATTCTTTTTCTCATGAAAAACGGAACTAAAGAGCCACTAAAAGAACAGGTTAAAAATTATTCAAATAAAAATTTGTAATTACTTATAAGGAATTCTGCGACACACAACTTCCAAAAACCAAAAGTAGTTATTATTAACGACTAGAGAATACATTTTTATGTTCACAGTTGCAAACCGTGAACTAGAATGTGTGAGATGAAATAGATAGAGGATTTAAAAAGAGCAATACTTACTTACCATCCCCAAAAATAAAAATAGGAATAGCCTCTACTTTCTAAAACCAAGAAACCTCCAAAGGTTATTTCCTGGTCATCACTTTTTCGGCAGCCTCAACAATGTTTTTATCCTTTAAACCGTAAAGTTCCATCAACTCATCAGGTTTTCCACTTTGTCCAAAGGAGTCTTTTACAGCCACCATCTCCACAGGAACGGGCATGGTACGAGCCAGCAATCCAGATATACTTTCTCCAAGACCGCCCATCACATTATGCTCCTCTGCCGTAACCACACAACCGGTTTTTTTAACCGATTTCAAAACGGCCTCTTCATCCAGCGGTTTGATGGTATGAATATTTACCACCTCTGCATTGACGCCCTTCTCTTCGAGCATATCGGCAGCATTAAGCGCCTCCCAAACCAGGTGTCCGGTAGCCACAATCGTTACATCCGTTCCCTCTTTTAACACAATGGCTTTACCAATTTCAAAAGGCATATCCTCCGGAATAAAGGTAGCTACCTTAGGCCTTCCAAAGCGGAGGTAAACCGGCCCTTCAAAATCGGCTATCACCTTGGTTGCCTGTTTGGTTTGGTTAAAGTCACATGGGTTAATGATGGTCATACCGGGAAGGGCTTTCATCATGGCAATGTCTTCTAAAACCTGATGTGTAGCACCATCTTCCCCCAAGGTAATACCTGCATGTGAAGCACAAATTTTTACATTCTTACCTGAGTAAGCCACCGCCTGACGGATTTGATCAAATACCCTGCTAGTTGAAAAATTGGCAAAGGTTCCGGTAAAGGGTATTTTACCACCGATAGTAAGTCCGGCTGCCATGCCAATCATGTTGGCCTCGGCAATACCCACCTGAAAAAACCTTTTGGGGAAAGCCTCGGCAAAAGCATTCATTTTTAGGGATCCGATCAGGTCGGCACACAAGGCCACCACCTTCTCATTTTCCTGACCCAATTCAAAAAGCCCTTCCCCAAACCCTGAGCGTGTATCTTTATAATTTAGAACTTCGTATTTCATTTTAGCTACTTTTATTTATCTCTATTTCTAACCTTAATAATCGCCCAAAGTTTCTTCAAGCTGAGAAAGGGCTTTTTCAGTCTGCTCGTCGCTGGGCGCAGCACCGTGCCATTTATGTGTTCCCATCATAAAATCAACACCCATGCCCATTTGAGTATGCAACAAAATCATTACAGGCTTTTCTTTGCCTGTATGCTCTTTGGCTATTTTCAGTGTAGATACAACCTCATCCATATCGTTTCCATTGCATTCGAGCACATCCCAGCCAAAGGCTGTAATTTTGGCTTTTAAATCCAATAAAGGCATCACATCGTCGGTGTCTCCATCAATTTGCTTGTGGTTATAATCAACTGCCGCGATAATGTTATCAACTTTTTTCCCACCGCAATAAGCCATTGCTTCCCATGGCTGACCTTCATCCAATTCACCATCACCCATCAGGCAATAAACGAGCTTATCGTCGTTGTTAATTTTTTTAGCCCTACTAACACCAACAGCCACCGACAGACCCTGTCCCAGCGAACCGCTGGCAATACGAATGCCCGGAAGTTTTTCCATGGTCGCCGGATGACCCTGCAAGCGTGTATGCAGTTGACGAAAGGTACTCAGTTCCGAAATCGGGAAGTAACCGCTTCGAGCCAACACACTGTAATAAGCCGGGCTAATGTGTCCGTTTGAAAGAATAAAAATATCCTGTCCCACCCCATCCATATCAAAAGGTTTGGACGTGTGATTCATGATTTCAAAATGAAGTGCCACAAGATAGTCGGCGGCACTCAACGATCCACCCGGATGCCCGGAAGCCGCCCCGTGCACCATCCGAACAATGTCGCGTCGAATCTGGCTGGCTATCGCTTTTAGCTCCTTAGTAGTTGGCATATTATAATTTTTTTGTATTAATTTTTAAACGGCAAAAGTAATCTTTTTGTTCGATTATTATTCACATTTTAACATCATCAAACCAGTAAATAAACATCATCTTAACACTTGAAATGTTGCTTACTTCCGTACCTGACCAATTATTAAACCCGGGCACATCATACAACGCCCCCTAAATTGACAGGTTATAACTACCGAATCGGAAAACACCATGTTGTACATAAAAGAGTTGTTACCTAAGCTGTTTTTCAATATTTTTCTGTTGTCAAAAGTAATATTTATAGATTTTAGCGAAACAGAAAAAAATACCATGTTCTTTTTCATGTTTTATAACAGCTGTTATACCAATAAATTAAAGCCTTTCAGAAGAATAAAAAAATTAAAGAAAAAAAATTCTAAACTCTATGCTTTTAATTTAAATAAATCGGCGTATATTTGCACTCATTTTTGAAAAACCACTCCAAATCTGTAATAAAATGGGTAAGAACGAATTAATCAAATTAGTAGAAGAAAGTGTTGAGGTAAAAAAATTCCCCGCATTCAAGGCAGGAGACACCGTTACTGTTACTTATAAAATTAAAGAAGGTAATAAAGAGCGTTTGCAGAAATATACCGGCGTTGTGTTACAGCGTGCCGGCAGCAGCTCAACCGCTACCTTTACGGTAAGAAAAATTTCGAGTAATGTTGGCGTTGAGAGGATTTTCCCCATTGCTTCACCATTCATCGAAGAAATTGAGGTTAACAAAGTGGGGGTTGTTCGCAGAGCCCGTATCTTCTACTTTAGAAAACTCAGAGGCAAAAAAGCCAGAATCAAAGAGAAAAGAATGTAATCTTTGTTTCAATGCATACATAAAACCCGATTCCGATGAATCGGGTTTTTTTGTTGATAACAAATTACAGCAAAGAGGGCGAAGATGTATTTGCAAAGGACGCAAAAAAAAGAGAGGTTCATCATCAGGCAGATGAAAATCTATGCAACCATTTTTTCTAAATCATGTAAAGTTATCTCCATTGCAAAACATTGCCTACAAAGAGGCTCCCTCCTACTTTTTCACGGGATTAAAACGTTTTTTTATTATTGGCAAAAAGAATGAAACCAAGGCCAGCAAAAGGATTATTAGACTCCAGGGGCGGGTTACAAATTCGGAGAGATCACCCTTGACCAGCGAAAGACGCAGATTTTCTTCAATCATTTTACCTAGGATAAGTCCCAAAATAACGGGTGCCGTGGGATAACCACCCCGCTTTAACATCCAGCCCAGGAGTCCGAACGCCAGGCAGATACCAACATCAAAAAGGGAGTTTTGAATAAAATAACTTCCAATAAACGAAAGGGCGATGATTATCGGGTACAACAACTTTTTGGGAGCTTCAATAATTCGTACCCACAGCTTATTGCCCAGTAGCCCCAACGCCAGCATTACAAGGTTGGCAAAAAACAGGCTAATGAACAACCCGTAAACCAATCCCGGTTCTTTTTCAAAAAGCTGCGGACCCGGATTCAGCTTATGCACCATCAAGGCACCAATTAATACCGCTGTTGAAGCACTTCCGGGAATGCCCAATGTTAACAACGGAACCAGCGCTCCCCCCACCGAACCATTGTTGGCAGCTTCGGGAGCAGCCACCCCTTCCAGCGATCCTTTTCCAAACTCCTCCGGCGATTTACTGGTGCTCTTGGCATTATTGTAAGCGATAAATGTGGCAATAGTGCCCCCTGCACCGGGAATGACCCCTATCAACGTTCCTATAACAGACGAGCGCAGCATAAGCCATCGCAGTTTCCACAGTTTATTAAGTGGTAGTGTCTTGTTCTTCCGGATAGCCTTTTTTGCTGACACATCCTTTTTCAAGATCTTAAAGTTTTCGATACTGAAAAATATCTCGCCCAAAGCGAACAATCCTATCAAGGCAGGAATAAATTCTATTCCATCGGCCAATTGAGGAATACCCATAGTAAAACGGGAAAACGGCAATTGCGTATCAAACCCGATAGTTACCAGTAGCAATCCGATTAACGAGGCAATATATCCTTTCACCGGGTTATCACCTGCCAGCGATGATATAATGGTCATACCAAAGACTCCCAGAGCGAAATATTCGTACGACTCAAACGACAAAGCCAGACTTGCCAGAGGTATGGAAAACAGGATCAGGATAATGGCCCCTACCAATCCACCAACCGTGGAAGCCGTGAGTGAAGTCATTAGAGCATGCATGGGTTTGCCCTGTTTGGTTAGTTCAAACCCATCGAAGGTAGTTGCCACTGCCCCCGGTGTTCCAGGTGTATTAATGGCAATGGCGGTAATGGATCCGCCATAGTTTGCCGAAAGATAAACCGCGGTTAGCAGCACCAATGCACTCATGGCATCCATTCCAAAAGTAGCAGGCAGCATCAGGGCTACTCCAATGGAAGGAGAAAGTCCCGGCAAGACTCCTACCATAATTCCAACCACCACGCCAATAACAATCATCAACAGGGGCGTAAGGTGCATCAAAGAGGAAAAGCCCAAACCCAAATTATTTATTATCTCCATAACAAGATTTTCATTAGACAAAGAGTGCCCCCAAGGGTAAATCAATTTTCAACAACAGCTGAAATACTACATACGAAAACAACACAAATCCAATACTATAGGTAAACATTACCGGCCATTTTCGATATTTAAGAATATAAAATCCAGCCAATAAAAAGAATGGTGTTGAAACAAAATATCCCATCTCGGGAATGGCAATAAAATAGATCAGCAACGCCAATAATATTTCAGCAACAAGCTTTATCCTACCTCTTTTAACCGGTTGATTTTTCTCTTTCAGCACATTAATCAGATTCCATATCGAAGTAATAAACAGCAATATCGACCATAATCGCGGAATAAGAGCCGGGCTGGTAATATTCAATCCGGCCGGTATAGCAAACAAAAGTGTTTGATAGTAGAAAAATACCGAGACCCAAATAAACAGACCGGACAATAACAGGCTATAGGTAAACCTGCTACGATTAAACCCAATCAATAGCCATAAAACAAAAAAGATTATCAAACCAAAAAGGAGTGCCATCGCCGCCAGTAGAATGGAGCCTTTTTTAACATAGTTGTTTAACAGCCCTGCTTTCTGAAGAGCATCAATGGTTTCCGACATTTCGTCGTCGATTTTTTTTGAAAAGGTTTTACTCTCAAGATAATCAGGAAAGGAGTAAGCCCCCTGGCAGTATTCTATCCATTGAGGATCGGTTGAAACTTTTTTCAGAACTTCTGACAGATACTCAACAGCCTGTGGGAGCGTTCCTTTTTTAAGGGCAAACCCCCGCCACATCGATTCATCAAGGTCATATCCTGATTCTTTAAAAGTGGGCACATCGGGCAAGCTCTCCAGTCGGCTTCGAGCTGCAATAGCCACGATTTTCAAATCATCTTTTCCTAAAATATCAGAAGGGTTTCCCACGTAAACAGGAGCTTCGTTACGCAACATAGCCAAAACCGATTGCGGTCCGCTTTTATAATCGACCCATTGCGCCTTAATACCCATCACATCCCAGCATTTCAAGGCCATCAGATAATCGCGACTACCCGTACCAGGCCCAATCCATACCTGCTTACCATTTAATTCATTCGCTTGGCTTACAACGTCACGTATTGTATTAAGGCCGCTCTTATTATTGGTAATAATCGCTTCGGGATCAGCTATCATATTAGCCAAAAACAAAAAGTCAGAGATGGCGACATGGCTCTTGTTCACAACCAACGTACTTAAAAATGATTTGGTAACCCCCAACATGGTATAGCCATCAGGCTTTTTATCCATAACATACTGCATGGCCACGATACCCTGTGTTCCCGGATGGTTTTCAACAATTAAAGGTTCTTTACAATACTTCCGTGCCACTTCGGCAACCTTGCGCGACATCAGGTCGATGGAAGAGCCCGGTTTGGAGTGCACCACTATGGTAATCGGCTTGTTAGGATAGGCCTCACTTCTGTTTAAACCTCTGTATAAATAGAAAAGTAACCCCAAGTAAATCAGGAAAAAAATAGCTGCAATTAGTTTATAAACTCTCATAAGGTTTCCTTATAAAAAACTGATACAATAATAACTCATTTTTTAATGGCTGACTCAATTAAAATAAATTGATATTGCAAACTCTATTTTGCATTATAAGTTCATTTTTGCAAAGTACATATTGCATTTTTTATTACTTTATGCAAAAGTAAATAAGTCGAAATGGAAAAGCTATATCAATATTCAGCATTAAGAGTAAGTAATGTTACTACTAATTTTAAACGATATCTTTATGACAAGATAAATTGGAAAAACAGACTAATATAACTTTTCGAACAATATCTTCAAATTGGCTATTATCCGTTTTTTTTAGAAGATGAGGACGGCTTTGCACAAAGGTTAAAACAAACCGTTAATCAGGTAATCGAAAGTGACCTCCCTGCCATTGAAAGAATTAATTTCACAGCAGTACAAAATTTAAAAAAACTGTTGGCGGTTATTACTGAAATATCGCCGTTTAAGCCCAACATTTTAAAGCTCAGCACACAAATAGGAGTAAGTAGAGAAACATTACAAAAGTATTTGTATCTATTTTCTAAAGCAGACCTATTGTTGCTATTGCAATCCGACACCCGTGGAATAAGCAAAATGAATAAGCCGGAGAAAATTTACCTTAATAATCCGAATTTAATTTATGCCCTCACCGATAGTGTAATTAACAAGGGAACATTAAGAGAGACATTTATCTTTAATCAATTACGAACATTGTATCAGGTGACATCATCAGCGAAAGGAGATTTTACCATCAATCAAAAATATACGATAGAAGTGGGAGGCAAAAACAAAAAACAGAAACAAATAGCAGGGTTGCAAAATGCCTTTATCGTATCTGACAATATAGAATTTGCACATCACAATGTCATTCCCTTGTGGCTTTTTGGTTTTTTATATTAAAAGTTCAAATACGGAATGCCCCACGTTTACAGAAACCCCGATAATACATTAGTTCCTCATTCCCTGCTCTTCGTATCAATCAAGATAGTAACCGGTCCCGAGTTGACCAAGGCAATGTCCATCATAGCTCCAAACTCACCGGTGGCGACAGGTTTTCTAAGCAGGCTTTCCATCTCTTTTACAAAATTATTGTATAGTGGAATTGCTGTTTCAGGTCGGGCGGCTTTGATATAGGATGGCCGGTTTCCTTTTTTGGTAGAAGCATGTAAAGTAAACTGGCTCACCACTATCACCTCGCCTTCCACATCCTGAACCGAAAGATTCATTACATCGTGGTCATCTTCAAAAATCCGTAACCGGACAATCTTTCCGGCAAGCCATTTAATGTCGTCACTATGGTCAGCCTCTTCGATACCCAGCAAAACCAGCAATCCCAATTGAATAGATGATTTCACTAATCCATTAATGGTTACCGAAGCTTTTTTAACACGCTGGATTACTGCTCTCATAATTATTATTTGAAGCAAATATCTGAAATATTTAAACTCCAAATTTCAAAAGCCAAATAAATCTCAAATCCCATTCAAATATGCTACCTTTGTTCCTTCATTATTTAACCATTAAATATGACCCGATTAAGTGTAAATATCAACAAAATAGCCACTTTGCGCAATGCTCGCGGTGGCAACATGCCCGATGTTCAAAAAACAGCTCAGGATTGCGAGCGTTTTGGTGCGCAGGGTATCACGGTTCACCCACGACCTGACGAGCGCCACATCAGGTACAAGGATGTGGAATTGTTAAAACCATTAATAACCACCGAGTTTAACATCGAGGGGAATCCCATTCCCAAATTTATCGATCTGGTGTTGAAATATAAACCCCATCAGGTAACGCTTGTCCCGGATAACCCTAACCAGCTAACCTCCGACCATGGCTGGGACACCATCAAGCACAAAGATTTTTTAATCGACACCATAGCAAGATTTAAAAAAGCCGGCATTCGTACTTCTATTTTTGTTGATCCTGACCCTAAAATGGTAGAAAATGCAAAGTTAACAGGCACCGACAGAATAGAGCTTTATACTGAAAGCTACGCGGCCGGTTTTGCCAAAAACCCGTCAACCGCCATCGCTCCTTTTGTAGCCGCTGCCAAAGCAGCTAAAGAGGCC
>QMPP01000027.1 GCA_003650425.1 Bacteroidota bacterium
AAAAATGGGATTTCCTATGGGGTAACTTTACCGGCACATGCTCATGTATTTGTTGAAAATAGGGAAGAAAAGCCAAGTGCTTTTCCGGCTTTAAAAAGCGTTGACCTGAATGATGATACCTTAATAATAGTTTTAAGTAAAAAAGCAGCTTTTGTTCGATTTATCCATCAAGGCGGCAGGGTGGTAAAAACGGTAGCTGCGACTGATTCATCGTTCTATGTTATTCACCCCAATGATCAGTATATCAGAACGGAAGTCGGTTTTATTGATGGAACGGTTTATTATTTGAATCCTGTTACACGGTATAGTGGCGATAATCCTGATTTGAAACTCGTCGCAAAAGTTAATGTAAGTGCTACCGGTTGGTTGCGGTTACTCTATTTTGCTGCTGTTGCCCTCATGTTTTGGTATTTTACCCGTAAGCTTCCCGGCAAAAACGAAAAAAAGAAATAATGCTTTTCGGAGCAGGCTCATACCTAATCAATCATATTGTTGTTGAATCCAATTAAGTAAAGGCGTTTGGTGGCTCGCGTAAATGCAGTATAAAGCCATCGCAGATACTCGGTGTTTAGCATGTCGTCGGTTAAATAGCCCTGATCGACAAAAACATTTTTCCATTGACCCCCTTGTGTTTTATGGCAGGTCATGGCATAGGCAAATTTTATCTGAAGCGCATTGTAGTAAGGATTTGTTTTGATGGCTTCCATGATTTTTCGTTTCGACTTAAGAAAGGCATATTCCTCTTGAAGCCCTTCAAAAAGTTTTTGTGTTTCCTGATAATCCATGTTGGCTTTTTCAACGTAAAGGGTATCGAGCAGGAGCATAACACGTAAAGATTTTTGTTCGGGATAGTCAATCATGTTGACATCTGCTTCGGCAAAATCAAATCCGTACTGATGGTGAAACCCGATTACTCTTCTTATTTCAACAATATCACCATTTGCGATGAATCCTGCCGGCGACTTTTGGTCAAGCCAGAAGTAGTTATTTTTTACCACCATCAGCAGGTCACCGGCTTCCAATTGTGATTCGCGTTGCAAAATCCGGTTTCTTATCTGTTCGTTAAACTGGTTGGCTTTTTTGTTTGAGCGGCAAACAACAATGCTCTCTTTAATTTTTTCTCCATAAAAATACTCCTGAAACAACTCCTGCATCTCCATGGCATCTTCCACCTGTGATACATCATTTTTAAATCCTGATTTTGAAATAATCGGTGGCGCTGTATTTTGTTCTTGCAGCTTTTTGCGCAAACCGGTCGCCGAATACAGAATACCCGAATCAAGTGCTTGCCGCATCACCTCGGTCATTTCGTACGAGTAGGCGGTGAGTGGGTAAAGGCTTTTAAGATAGGTAAGGTTTAGCGCTGGACTCAGGCTCAGTCCAACCGGAGGCAGCTGTGCCGTGTCGCCAATAAAAATCAGACGGTTATTGTTTCCCGCAAAAGTGTACCGAATTAAATCATCTAATAAATTTCTGCTTGAAAATGAATTGGCACCGGTAGCATTATCCCCAATCATAGAGGCTTCATCCACCACAAAAACTGTATTTTCGGCTTTATTATTATTAAGATATATCTTGGTTTCGTTGGCGCTGTTGGTTTGAATGCTGTAAATAATTCGGTGGATAGTGTGCGCGTTGTAACCTGTATAGTGCGATAATACTTTGGCTGCTCTTCCGGTGGGAGCCATCAGAACACATTTTCGTTTGGCCGCCTTCAACTCTTTTATGTAGATGCTTATCAACGTGGTTTTTCCCGTTCCGGCATATCCTTTTAAAATGTACAACGGATTTTCCTTTTTACTTGTATCAAAAGCGGTAAGGTGCTTAATTACTGTTTGCTGATCTTCGGTGGGGTCAAACGGAAATCTTTCCAATAGCCTCTTATCTAATAAAATAGGTTCCATTTGTTACAATTAAAAGGGGTATCCAATACCAAAGTTGATAATAAACTGATTAAATTTTAGATAGTTAAATCGCCACCGGTTATTATTTGGGAAAGCGGGGTCGCGAAGTGGGATACCGGCATCGAGTCTGAAAATAAAATAGGTAAAATCAAATCGAAGTCCAAACCCGCTGTCGATTGCAAGTTGTTGGTAAAAGGTGTTTAGCTTAAATTGCCCGTTGGGAAAGTTTTCAGTATTGCCGGACCAAATATTTCCGATATCGGTAAAAAAAGCACCTTTTAAAAAGCTGTATATCGGAAAACGGTACTCCAGATTTGATTCCAGCATGATATCACCCAATCGTTCATAATCATTATTACCGGAAAAGCCACCGGGTCCCAAGGTTCTGAAACGCCATCCTCTCATATCATTGGCGCCACCTGCGTAAAAGGCTTTCTCGTAAGGGATCTCATTTGAATTTAAATAGGGTATTCCTGCCCCTGCCAGCCCCCGAAAAACTATTATATGCCCATTACTATTCAAATGAAAATAGTGCCGGTAATCGATGTTAAACCTTATGTACTGCGAGTATCGTATTCCTAAAAACTGATAATATTCTTTATTGGTCATATTAATGTTAAAAGCACGCTGAGCCAGGTAAAAAATATTGCCAGATGTTTCAATGTCAAAACGGACATAGTCGAGGCTCTTGGAAGATTTAATCTTTTGGTTGTCGTAAACTAAACTGAAATTGGCACCGGCGATAAGGTGATCGGAATATTGCTCTTTAAGGCGTTGATTGGTTTCCTGATCCAGTATTTCCTGAAATTCGGGTGTGGGGTTTACATTGATATAGTTGAAGTTGACGGGACTTACAATGAATCGCACTTTTTTGTTCTTGCGCCACGAGTAACCAACCAAAATGTTGGTTGAATTACGGGAATAGTTGGATCTCAGCAGATAGTTATATCCAAAAGTAAGATTGGTTGTGGGATGATATTTTTGGCTGAATTTCCTGAAGGGGATGGGGGAGACAAATCTTGGAAAAATTAATGATGCATCAACACCCGCCTCAAAGGTGTTGAAAAAATTGTTGTTATCACCTGAGACAGAGTCGGAGGTAGAAACCGATTGCGCTTCAAATCCCCCATTAAATCTAACTCGTAACAGCTCAGCGCCCCGAAAAATATTCCGGTTGGCTATTACCAGGTTGCCTCGCACGCCCGGGTCGCCACTACTGTTGGTAAGTACTCCGTCGATGCTATAGAAATTTAACTTTCCCGTGGCCATCTGGATACGAGCTTTCATGAATTTGTTTCCTAAAGTATCACCTCCCATCCCGGTAGTGTCGAAGGAGATGGTGGCAGTTTGTATTATGGGCATCAAGAAAAGAGAGCGGTAGGTGTGCTGCACGTCGGTGGCAGAATAGGGTTTTCCCGGCTTAATTTTTATGGACTGATCAAATGCTTTGGCTTTAAATCGTGGAACCGGTAGATGGAGTAGATAAGTATATTGATAAGTGCTATCTTTAAAAAAGGTTATGCTATGATTAACAGCCTTGTAGCTTTGATATTTTACGGGATTATAATCGGGAATTACTTCAACTTCCTTTATAAAATAGCGGTTATGCGGAAACTCGATAAAACTACCCAGCAGCATGGAATTAGGTAATTTACGGTTAATTATTACCGTGTTAATGGTTAGTTGATGATTTGAAAGATTACTGTCAACCTTAAATAGAACATAATTTTGGTTAAAATAGTAATATCCCTTGTCGCGTAAGAAATCAGTAATTCTTGAACGCTCATCGTCCAAAGTATAAGCATTGTATATTTTGCCCGGCTTAACCAAACTGTTGGCCGTGTCTCTTAAAATAAAGTCTCTGATGGTTTTGTCGAAAACCTGGTAGCTTACCGTGTCAATAATATAAGGTTTTCCGGTACTGATATTAAATACAATTTTTGTCTTTTTCCGCGTATCCTTGGTATAGTAGTCAATTTTAGAATTAAAAAAGCCTGAATTAGATAAAAACCGCTGCATGTTGTGCGCCACCCTGTCAGGATCACATTGGTCGTAGTAAACAGGTTCTTTTCCCAGCTTGCTATTGAGCCACGAATAGAATTTTCCGCTGTGAATCGTTGAAAGGTAGTATATATAAAGACTGTAACTAATGCCAAAAAAACTTTTGTTAGGCTTAGGACGTAAATAGGCTTTTACTTCAGAGTTATCGATTGCTTCGCTTTTCTTGGTGCTATATTGAACTTTATACCCTTTTAACAGCTTTTTGTTTGGAGGAATGAACCGGTTTACCGAGCAGCTGCTTATTAATAAAGCAGCCATTAAAAACAATCCTGATATTCTAAGATATTTCATGCCCGGTAGCGTATTTAGGTGCAAAGGTAGTAAATCGGTTTAAATCATTGGTCATTACCCTTCATCAACTCGGGGCGTCGCATTTTTGTCCGTTCAATGGCTTGCTCCAACTTCCATTGATCGATATTTTTTTCATTGCCTGAAAGCAAGATGTCAGGTACTTTCCACCCCCTGTATTCGCGTGGACGGGTATATACCGGAGGAGAAACGAGATTATTTTGAAACGAGTCAGTAAGGGCGGAGGATTCGTTACCCAGCACACCGGGAATGAGTCTTACAGCTGCGTCTACCACGATAGCAGCACCCAGCTCACCACCTGAAAGAACGTAGTCTCCTACCGAAATCTCTTTGGTGATAAAATGTTCGCGGATACGCTCGTCGATTCCTTTGTAGTGGCCGCAAAGGATTATTATATTTTCGAACATGGAAATCTGATTAGCCATGGCCTGGTTGAAAAGTCCGCCATCGGGACTCATGTAAATTACCTCGTCGTAATGGCGCTTTAATTTCAGAGCCTCTATCGCGTTGGCTACCGGTTCAATCATCATCACCATCCCTGCACCGCCGGAAAATGCATAATCGTCAACCCGACGATGTTTTTTGTCGGGGCTGTAATCTCGCAGCTGGTGAAGGTGGATTTCAATCAGGTGTTTTTCCTTGGCTCTTTTGATGATGGAGTGCGAAAAAGGGCCGTCAAACATTTCGGGGAAAAGGGTAATGATGTCTATTCTCATTTTATCCAAACGGTTTTTATGTTGGTAAATTCTTTAATGCCGTAATTTGAGAGTTCTCGTCCAAATCCCGACTGCTTGCTACCTCCAAAAGGTAGGCGAGGATCTGATTTTGTCATACCGTTGATAAACACAGCACCGGCTTCCAGTTTGGCGGCCAGTTTTTCAGCCAACGCGATATTTTGTGTCCAAAGGCTGGCGCCCAACCCATAGATGGTGTCGTTGGCAATGCGAATAGCCTCTTCCGGATCTTTGGCCGGAATCACTACTGATACAGGGCCAAAGGTCTCTTCATCGTAAACAGGAATTCCTTTTTTTACATTGATAAGAAGGGTAGGTTTATAAAACCAACTTTCGTTATCGAGCCTTGAGCCACCTGTTAAGATGGTAGCCCCCATTTTTGCCGATTCGTTAACCTGATATTCAATGTTTTCGAGAAGATCAGCGCGCGCCATAGGTCCCATGTCGGTGGTTTCAAGCATGGGGTCGCCCAATCGCATATTTTCCAAAAGCGTTTTTTGTTCTTCAATAAATTGTTCGAGGATGCTTTCTTCAACAATAAAACGCTTGGCGGCAATGCAAACCTGACCACCATTCAACATGCGTGAGCAGACGCCCGTTTTACATGATTCGTTAAACTGTGCATCGGCTAAAACAATATACGGGTCAGAACCACCAAGTTCCATCACCGATTTTTTAAGATGTCGTCCTGCCGCTGCTGCTACTGCCTGTCCGGCACGTCTGCTACCCGTTAGCGTAACACCTTGCACCAAGGGGTTTGCAATAACCCGGTCGGATAGCTCCACGGGGATTACCAAATTGGTAAAAACGGAATCGGGAAACCCGGCATCCATAAAAAGATGTTCAATGGCGTGGGCACACCCCTGCACGTTGGGTGCATGTTTTAGTAGAAAAGTGTTGCCGGCCATCATGGTGGGAACGGCTGCCCTTAATGTCTGCCAGAAAGGAAAGTTCCATGGCATAATACCGTAAACAGACCCGATGGGGTCGAATCGAACATAGCTGCTGCTAACATCTGCTTCGTAGTGTTCGGGCTTCAGTAATCCGGCGGTGGCCTCGGCATAATAGTCGCAAAGCCAGGCACATTTTTCAATCTCTGCCACCGATTCACCAATTATCTTACCCATTTCGGACGTGATAATGGCACCGAGTTCCTGTTTCTTTTCGCGCAGTAAGACAGCCATCTTTTTAAAATAAGTGCCACGCTGCCAGTAGCTTAAGACATGCCAGCCGGTAAAGGCCTGATGATTTTTTTCAATTAACAAATTCAATTCCCGTTCATTTATTTCATCGTAACGGGCGATAATTTCTTGTGAATAAGGGTTAACACTTTCCATCTTCTTATAAATTTGCACAAAGATAGGCATTCTAACAACCAATTTTGTTGTCATTATTTATTTACATTTACCCGTTTTATCAATATTTGTGTACCTGTCGATAAAACTAATTAATGAATGACGTTGTTAAAATTGGCCACTCAAATAATTATGAAGTGCATTATAAATCAGAAAACAAATTCCATTATTTCCCTCTTTGGAGGGAAAACAAAGGAGGATTAATTAGAAAGATATTTGTTTTCTGATTTACACGGAATTATTGGTAAAAAAGTATTTCAACTTTAAACAGTTTCAATAATAAAATATTAATCTTATGAAAAAGTTTCTGTTATTAACATTATCACTTTTATTTATTACCATCGGAACTGAGGCTCAATCGTGGAACAGGATGATTCCGAAGGAGATTAAAGAAGCCTATCGGAAGGGTACACGATCGGTGGATGGGCTGCCGGGAGTCAACTATTGGCAGAATCATTCCGATTATAAAATTAATGCTACGTTGTATGCCACAGCGAGTAAACTTTCAGGTCATGAAACGGTTGTTTATCATAACGAAAGTCCTGATACCCTTACTTACATCGTGTTTCGGATGTATCAGAACTTTTATAAAAAGGGAAACGCCCGCAGCTGGAAAATTGCCCCTTCTGACATCACCAATGGGGTTGACTATCATAACTTAAAGATTACTAATATGGCTGGAAAAGATGTTTTTAAAGATAAGTCAGAGTTGGCAACAAACCTCATGGTAAAACTTGCTGAGCCACTGCTGCCAAATGATTCGCTTAATCTTGAGATGGATTGGTCGTTTCACATTCCTCAAAAAAGCTGGAACCGGATGGGGAACTACGGAAAAAACAATTTTATGATTGGGTACTGGTATCCGCAAATAGCAGTTTACGATGATATTGATGGCTGGGACAGAACCGATTTTAACGGCGTTACCGAGTTTTACAACGATTTTAATAATTATGATGTTACCATTGTAGTGCCTCCCGGGTATATGGTATGGGCTACGGGAACATTGCAAAATGGTGAGGAGCTTTATAAAAAGAAAATCAGTAAAAAGATTGATGAAGCTTACAAGTCGGATGAAATCACAACGCTGTTTACCACCGATGATTGCCGCAGTAAAAAAGTATTAAAAAATTATCAGGTTAGTAGCAGCTGGCACTTTATTGCACAATATGTTACCGATTTTACTTTTGGTGTTAACAAAGAGGTTAACTGGCAGGGTAGCTCATTGGTGGTTGACACCATTACCGGACGGCGCACTTTTGTGGATGTTGTTTATCCTGACTCGATGATTACCTTTCCGAAGGCTGCTGAGTGGTGTCGCTGGAGCGTGAATTATATGTCGAGAGAACTTCCGGGCGTACCTTATCCCTATCCGCACATGACTTCGTGGAGCAATGGTCGCCGTACCGGTGGCATGGAGTCGCCTATGATGGCCAATGATGGTGACCCCACTTCTATACCTTCGGCTCAGGGACTGTTTTTTCACGAAATATCACACAGCTACTTCCCGTTTTATATGGGGACCAACGAACGTAAATATGCGTGGATGGATGAGGGCTGGGCTGCCTATCTGACCAATGGAATAATGGAGGCTATGGCACCCGATTATAACTATTTTCAACGGCTCTCTTCTACTTTTGAGCGAATGAGTGGCAGTGAAAAAGAGGTAACTTTAATGACGTTATCCTACCTGATATCCGATTGGACTACCTACCGTTCGCAAGCCTATAACCGTTCCTCCATGTCGTATGCCTACCTTCGCGATATGCTTGGCGACACCTTATTTAAAAAAGGATTGCATACTTACATGATGCGTTGGCACGGCAGGCATCCCATGCCATACGACTTTTTTGCCTCTATGGAAGCGGGAACAGGGCGTTCGCTGCAATGGTATTTTCTGCCCTGGTTTTTTGAAAAGGATTATGCTGATTTAGGGATAAAAAAGGTAACGCTCGACAATAAAATTGTTGTTCAAAATTATGGCGGACTTCCTTTGCCGGTGAAAATAAGATGTTATTATACCGATGGTTCTAAAGAGGATATCTACCAAACGGCCATGGTTTGGAAAACAGGCGAAAGTGCTGTGATTGTAAAAGCTAATCCTGATAAAAAAATTGATCGCATTACGCTGGGAGATAACAATATTCCTGACATCAACGAGGAAAACAATAACTTTAAAATTGACGTTTCCAATGGCAACTAAGTTTGTGCTACTTTTGTCAATCAAATAATTCTTGTCCATCAGGAACGTTAAAACGAATCAATAATATTGAAGTTGTTTAAAGTTGACCACATAAATAATTATGATTTACATAGAATTAATGTTAAAATAGTATTTCAATCTTAAACAACTTCGTTAAATAATTTATGATGAATCTTAAAAAAATACTCTTTTTTGTTTTAGTAACCATTATCTTTCAGAGCGTTGCGCAGGTAGCACCCGGAAAATATTATGTTCAGTTTACCGATAAAAACAACTCTCCCTATTCGTTGGATAACCCCGAGGCTTTTTTAACACAGCGAGCCATCGACCGACGTGTCAGACAGGGTATCAGTTTTGATGAAACCGACCTGCCGGTTAATCCTCAATATATTGCCGGAGTGGCAGCCACGGGTGCTGAAATTCTAAATCCAACCAAGTGGATGAACGGAGTTATGGTTCATACAACTAATCCTTTAGTTATTGATAGTATTAATACGTTGCCCTATGTGTCGGTGGTGCGATCGGTTTCCGGTTCGGTTACCGGAAGTGAAAAGCCGTTTTTTGAAAAAGAGTCGACAGGGATGGAAAACATACCTGACAACATGGTTTTAAACCGTGATGTTGCTGCGTTTGATTATGGCTACGCCGAAGGACAAATTGACCTCATTAACGGTATTCCATTGCATGAAGCAGGATTTCGTGGCGAAGGCATGGTGATTGCCGTGCTGGATGCAGGGTTCAACCAGGTGGATGTGGATTTGCTGTTTGACAGCCTGCGTAACGACGGACGAATTTTGGGAACCAAAGATTTTGTTACCCCCGATGGTAACGTTTATTCGGCTCATTATCATGGAAGAATGGTGATGTCAACCATGGCTGCCAATATACCGGGACTTATGATTGGAACAGCCCCCAAAGCATCCTACTGGCTTTTAAGGTCAGAAAATGGTGATCAGGAATACGTTGCTGAAGAGTATAACTGGGTTTCGGCTGCTGAATTTGCCGACAGCGTGGGGGCAGATGTTATCAACAGCTCGTTGGGATACACCGAATTTGATGATCCTTCGCAAGATCATACCTATGCCGATATGGATGGCAATACCACGGTAATTACCAATGGTGCCGACATGGCAGCCAAAAAAGGCATTCTTGTGGTTAACAGCGCCGGTAACAGCGGTGGCGGCTCATGGCAATATGTTGGCGCTCCTGCTGATGGTGATAGCGTATTTTCGATAGGCGCGGTGGATAACAGTGGTCTTTATGCCCCTTTTAGTTCCACGGGGCCTACGCCTGATGGCAGAATAAAACCCAACGTGGTAGCCACCGGTTGGGGAACAACCGTGTCGGATGGTTACAACGGGATTACTTACGGTAATGGAACTTCCTTTTCATCGCCCATCATTGCCGGTATGACAGCTTGCTTGTGGCAGGCCATGCCCGAAATGACCAACATGGAAATTCAGCAGGCCATCATGCAGAGTGCTTCACAATATGCTAACCCCGATTCGTTGTTAGGGTATGGTGTTCCAAACTACCAAAGTGCCTGGTGGATTTTAACCTCCATCGACAGCAATGCTGATAGTGGCGCAAACCTCGCCTCTGTTTATCCCAACCCATTTACAAGCTTCATCAACATTAGGCTACTTGGCGATACCCGTGCAGCATCAGTCAAAGTAATTAATATGTTGGGCGCCATTGTGCTTGAACAAACGGTTTCCTCCCCATTGTATAGAATTGATTTGAGTGCTTATCAGAATAATATGCCGAAAGGATTTTATTTTGTGGAAGTAACCAACGGTAAAAAGACTCAAACTGTAAAACTGGTAAAGCAGTAGGACAGCTAATAAATCTTGACCAGGCTATTCCAGCTTTCTCCAGGCTTTTCCCAATGCCCTAATCATATCGCCGGCAATCATCGCTTCCTGACCAAGTTTTTTGGCTGCTATGTCGCCTGCAAGGCCGTGTAAATAAACACCAAGTACCGCCGCCTGTCCGGATGAGTAACCCTGCGCAAGCAATCCTGTAATAATACCTGTGAGTACATCGCCGCTGCCGGCCGTAGCCATACCGGGATTACCGGTAGAATTGAAATAGCATTTGCCGTCGGGTGTGCAAACGGAAGTGTTTGCTCCTTTTAATACAACGTAAACATTATATCTTTTAGCGAAATCACGTTGCAACGCCAGTCGTTCAAAGTCATCATGCCATTTTCCGGCGAGCCGCTCAAACTCTTTTGGGTGGGGAGTAAGGATACTTCCTGCCGACAAAAAGGCCAGCCAGGTCGGGTTTTCCGAGAGGATGTTCAAAGCATCGGCATCAAAAACCATGGGAGCATGAAATTCCTGAATCAGTAACTTTAGTGCCATTTGCGACTGATGCTCCATACCCAGTCCGGAACCAATTCCCACTGAATTAAAAAGCGACAAGTCAGGTACTTCGGAGAAGTAGTTTTCGTATCTGTCAAGGCTTATCATCGCTTCGGGTAGGGCAGTCTGCATAATTTGATAGCCCACTTTGGGGATATGCGTGTGTAGTAACCCGACACCCGAGCGTAAACAGGCTTCTGCTGCCAGCACAGCGGCTCCCATTTTACCGTAACTTCCTGCAATGAGTAAGGCATGTCCATAAGTGCCCTTGTGCGAAAACTTTCGTCTTTTTTTTACCAATGGCACTACATCTTCTTTTACTGAAAAGAAATTGGCCGTTTGAGTGTTATTAATGTAGTCGGCGTGCAGTCCGATATCCAAAACATGCCATTCTCCAACATAAGGGTCATTTTCAGGCATCATAAAAGCCAGCTTGGGAAATTGGAAACTCAAAGTGTAGTCGGCGCATACAATAGCACCTTGGTTGTGAACAGAACTGCTGTCGGAAAAAATGCCTGATGGTGTGTCGATGGCTATCTTAATGGCTGTACTTTTATTTATTTCTTTAATAACTTTGCCAGGGAATCCCTCAATCGGCCGGGTTAATCCTGAACCAAAAATAGCATCTA
This sequence comes from Bacteroidota bacterium, assembly GCA_003650425.1. Classification (GTDB taxonomy): domain Bacteria; phylum Bacteroidota; class Bacteroidia; order Bacteroidales; family F082; genus B16-G9. The sequence goes on from QMPP01000027.1 coordinate 11,559, forward strand.
TCACAATTTCGTCTTCATTTATTTCAGGAAAGTCGTTGATGCTGTTGATGTCAGATATTGAGCAGCCCTCTGTTTTTGTTGCTCTTCCATAATTCGTGTTAAAATCATCGGAGGTTTTGTCGGTGTAGCGAACGATAAAGATTTCAACTTTATAATCTGCCCCTGCCAGCATCCGGCTCAAGGCCAGCCCGTCGCCTCCATTATTTCCCGGGCCTGCAAAAATTTTAACCGTGTGGCTGTTGTCAACCCGCTTCGATAGCCACAAAAAGAGTTGTGTGGCGGCTCGCTCCATCAGGTTGATGGAGGAGATGGGTTCGCGCTCAATGGTATAAGCGTCGGCTTTTCTGATTTTGTCAACTGAAAATATTTTCATTGTGGTGCTTATTTTACTGTTATTCTTCGATTACAAAGTTAACAACTTCTTTGTTAAATTTTCATTATCCTGTAGGGTAAAAATCTTTTATAATGATTTATAGTATATTTTTGCCACTTGTTGATAATGTTGAATCATAAACATAAAAAAATGAGAAAGAATATAGTGGCTGGTAACTGGAAAATGAACGCTACCTTTCAGGAAGCCGAAGAGTTGATTGCTGATATTGTAGAAAGTCTTGAAAAAAACACCCCCGGTTGCGAAGTGATTGTTTGTCCTCCGGCTGTTTACCTTGAGTTGGCTTCTGATTATGCCAACGATTACGAAAACGTGCTATCCATTGGAGCTCAAAATGTAAGTGAGTACGAAAAAGGGGCTTATACCGGTGAGATCGCCGCTTCGATGTTGGCATCGATGAGCATGGAATACTGCATTGTTGGCCACAGCGAGCGTCGAAAATATTTTGGCGAAACAAATCAGCAGCTGGCACTTAAAGTGGAACGGTTGTTGGAAAATGCCATCCACCCGATTTTTTGTTGTGGTGAACAATTGGAAGAGCGCGAAGCCGGAAATCATTTTAAAGTGGTAGAAACTCAGATTAAAGAAGCCCTGTTTCATTTTAGTAACGATGAGTTTAGCAATTTGCTCATTGCTTACGAACCGGTGTGGGCGATTGGTACGGGCAAAACCGCTACTACAGATCAGGCTCAGGAGATGCATGCTTACATTCGTACCCTTATTGCTGAAAAATTTGGGAAAGAAACAGCAGAGGATACCACCATTCTTTACGGTGGCAGCTGTAACGCAGCCAATGCCAAAGAGCTGTTTGCCAATAAAGATGTGGATGGTGGCCTCATCGGTGGTGCTTCGCTAAAAGCCAACGATTTTGTGGCTATTGCCAATAGCTTTTAAACCTGCCTTTTGATGGATTACATTAAGCTTACCTGCAAAAAGCCGGAAGAACCGGTTTTTGTTGAAATATTAATGGCCACCCTGGCCGATATTGGCTTTGAAAGTTTTGAAGAGACTGACGACGTTATCTTGGCATATATCCCTCAAAAAGATTTTAACCGGGATGCGTTAGCGCAGATCGACTTCCATTCAGACAGTAAACCGGTGGAAGAGCTGGTGAAAGATCAAAACTGGAATGCTGTTTGGGAAAGCAATTACAATCCGGTGTTAATTGCCGACAGGGTGTACGTCAGGGCACCTTTTCATAAAAGTCGTAGTGATGTTGATTTTGAGATTGTTATTAACCCGAAGATGGCTTTTGGTACGGCACATCACGAAACCACCGCGCTCATTATTGAGTATCTGCTTGAAGAGGAGAATAACCTGAAGAAAAAAACACTCCTCGACATGGGCTGCGGAACGGGTGTGCTTAGCATTTTGGCAGTGATGGAAGGGGTCAAAAAAGTACTTGCCGTTGACAACGATCATTGGTCGTACGAAAGTACGCTGGAAAATGCTGAGATTAACAATACGCAGATGGTAGAGGCACTACATGGCGATGCTTCCTCGTTGCCCCAAAAGGAAATGTTTGATATCGTGCTGGCAAATATCAATAAAAACATATTACTGAACGATATGGCTGCCTACGAGCAGTGCTTAAAAAACGGAGGGTTTATCTATTTTAGCGGTTTCTACGAAAATGATTTAAAAGAGATTAAACAAAAGGCTGAAAGTTTGGGGTTGACTTATAATAATCATAAAGTAAAAAACAACTGGACGGCAGCAAAATTTAGTAAATAAAGCATGGTGGGTAAGCGATTAAGTCTGTTTGTATTGCTGCTGGCATTTACTGTTTCGGTAAAAGCACAGGAGCCATCGCTTGATACTCTTTCTACTGATTCGGAAGTTTTTTATCAGCAGCTCTCTGCTATCCTGATGGGGACTCCTTCCAAAACGTGGCAAAAAAAATCAACGGTTTTGCTGGAACGTTTTTATGCCAGCTGGAGTGTGGGCCGATTTAACAAGGCCGAAAAAACCGCTGTCAGGCAGCTGGTTGAAAAGATGAGGACGAAAAAACTTCGTGCTTATCCTAATCTCTATCAATATCTCTATAGTCTTACTTTGCTGGCTGAATCGCATCAGCCTCCACCCGGTATATTGGCCTGGCACAGCTTTGCCTCGCACCTGCTGGACGAAAAAACAACCCGCAATTTTTTACGCTTCTTAAAAAACAGCAACGGCCTGTTTATTAAAAAACAGCTGTACAAAACAAAAAGCTCTTTTGCCTGGTATTACCGTGATGGCCGGTTTCGGTTTCATTACGACTCTGTTTTTACCATCTCTTTCGAGCATCTTAACCTGGTATGTGCCACCAAACGCGATAGTACCATTATTCAAAATACATCGGGAATTTTTAACTACAACGAAGAGCTATGGACAGGGCCGAATGGTAAAATTGCATGGCAACGATTTGGGGAGAAGGAGGGCAAGGCAACCTACGCGCATTTTGATGCCTACACCATTCGGTTAAGCAATAACTATTTCACCATCGATTCGGCCAGACTTTATTATCCCAGATTTTTTAAAGTACCGATTTTGGGTCTCCTAAAAGAGAAAGTGCTGTTAAGTCCGCCGGGTGATAACTCGGTTTACCCCATGTTTACGGCTTATGAAAATGGTATCGAGATGGGGGAGGTATATCCCAACCTCGATTTAAAATGTAACATGAAATTGGAGGGGAAAAATCTGTATGGTGTCGGTTCTGATGAGCAAAAAGCGCTGGTTACCGTGCGGCTTCGTGATGAGGTGTATGCGAGGTTTTTGTCAGACCGGTTCAAACTTTCGGATGAAAAACTTGAGAGTGCTCATACCGAGTTTATCTTTTACCTCGAAGGCGACTCTATTTACCATCCTGATCTGCGATTACGATATCAAAGTAAAAAAAACGAGATGGTGCTCTACAGTTCTATGCTCAATTCATCCGATCATATCCCTTTTTACGACTCTTATCATAAAATGGATATTGATGTACCCGCCCTGTATTGGAACATGAACGATGATAAGCTCTATTTTAAAAAGTTTAAAAAAGTGCGTGGTGTAAACAGCGCTACTTTCGAATCGAGCAACTATTTTTCACTGAAAGAGTTTTACTCGTTTCAGGTGATGGATCAAAAAAATCCGCTTTATGTCATTGATGGGTATCTTAAAAATTTTGATTCCGATGGAAGCCGGGTTGTGGAGGTGCCGTTGCTTGCCGATTATATGAAAATGCCCTCCGAGCAGGCCGTTGCCTTGCTGCTGGAATTGTCCAATAGAGGGTTTGTTATTTACAACAGTAAAACCCGAACAGCTAAAGTAAAGAACAAGCTTTTTTATTACCTGTTTGCCAAGTCGGGGCAATCCGATTACGATGTAATCCATTTTGTTTCAAAAGTGCGCAACAAGCCCAACGCAATCATCGACCTGAAGTCGTTGGATTTGGATATTTTTGGTGTTCCCAGGGTAAAAATCAGCGATTCGCAGGCCGTCTATATTTTTCCTTACGATAAAACCATCTCCGTTAAAAAGAATCGTGACTTTTCATTCGATGGAAAAGTGCAAGTGGGGCTGTTCGACTTTTACTCACACAACAGCATGTTTGTTTACGATAGTTTTATGCTGAACCTGAACTATATCGATACCATGCAGTTTTACTTGGTGAAGAGGGACACTTTGCAGACACGCAAATATTACTACCGCAAAGTTGATAATGTAATTACGCAGATGAACGGACAGATTTATATTGACCATCCAAAAAACAAATCGGGGTTGCACAAATTCCCAAAATACCCTGTATTTGTTAGTAAAGATGATGGGTATGTATATTTTAACCGTAAGGATATCCAGGATAGCACGCTGACATCCGATCGGTTTTACTACAAAGTTGACCCTTTCGTGTTCGACAGCATTGCTGCCTTTAGCACTACGGGGCTGGCGTTTCAGGGCAGCCTGATGGCCGATGGCATCATTCCTGTGCTGCATGAACCGCTGCGCGTAATGCCCGATTATTCGCTGGGATTTGTGCACCAAACACCCGATACGGGCTACAACATTTACCATGGGAAAGGACGATTTTTCAACACCCTTCAACTTGACAATAATGGTTTCAGGGGTTCCGGAAGAGTGGACTATCTGAATGCTACCTTCAATTCGCCCGATTTGGTGTTTTATCCCGATTCGCTTAAAGGAACCGGTTACAATTTTATTGCCAACGGAGATGAGTCGATACACGATACCCCTGATGTTCATGGCGATTCGTTGCAAATGGTTTGGGATATCGATTCTAATCTGATGGCCCTTACCACTATAGATACAGCCCACCAGTTGGTAATTTACAACAATACCAGGTTAAATGGTTCTTTGTTCCTTAATCCTCATTATATGCATGGGAGCGGGACTTTTACTTTTGATCGATCGGAAGTGCTCTCGACAGCCATGGATTTTCATTACAACACCATGTCAGCCGATTCTGCCGACTTTACCCTGTTTGATGATACGGGACTTCATAAAATATTTATCTCCAAAGGTTATTTCGCCCACATCGATTTTAAAGAGGGGTTGGGTGAGTTTGACCATCTGTACAAAGGCTCATTTGTTGAATTACCATTTAACAAGTATATTTCAACCCTCGACCAGGTTAAGTGGCTGATGGATGAGGATAAGCTGGTGTTGTCAGGCGAACAAAACCGTTTTTTCCGGCAGATGGATTCTCTTTCCGATAATAATGTGCTGGACAAAAGAATTACCGGCCCCGAGTTTCTGTCGTTGGAGCCAAGCCAGGATTCGCTCAGGTTTTTTGCAAGAAAAGCCGTTTACGACCTGAATTACTACACCATTAATGCTGAGGGCGTTCGCTTTATTAAAACGGGTGATGCTGCTGTTTTTCCGGCCAACCAATCGGTTAAAATTTATGAAAATGCCAGGATGGATACCCTCTACAATGCCTACATCATTGCCGATACTTTAAATAAGTATCATAAAATTTATGATGCAACAGTTGCGATAAAATCACGCCATGATTATAGTGCTGAAGGGTTTACCGATTATATCGACCGAAATGGTTTGCCACAACAGATTTTTCTTCCCCATGTTGCTATTAGTCAATATGGAGAAACAACGGCAGTAGGTCATGTAACACCGGACGAGCTGTTTTTTTTAAGTCCTGAATATTTTTTCCGGGGTGATATTATTTTAGAAGCTGATAAGCCCTACCTGAAATTCAAAGGAGGCTTTAGGTTGAACGAGGAGTGCATCGGACTCGAAAACAACTGGGTTGCTTTTAATCGTTTCATAAATCCTAAGCATGTGCAGTTTGAAGTGGATACCACTACGTTGACTACCGACAGTACACGAGCGCGTTTTGGCTTGGCGTTATCATCGGCGCGACGAAAATTCTATCCTTTGGTGTTGCAAAGTCGTGAGTCGGCAAGCGATATTATTGCTTTTGAAAGTTATGGTAAGTTAGAATATGATGCTTCTAAAAATACTTTTCTTGTAGGCAATCCGCTTCGCCTGAAAGGAAATAAGGAAGCACCGGGTAATTATCTTAGTTTAGACAATAAATACTGTATATTGAGTGGTGACGGCTTACTGGATTTGGGTACCAATTTCACCCAAACGCGTTTGGCATCTGTTGGAAGTTTTACGCACTATATCATTCCCGACTCTACCGTTTTTAATACCTCGCTAATTTTTGACTTCTATTTTGATGAAGATGCCCTTTCGATGATGCTGGATAGCCTGAGAATGATTCCCGGTGATGTGGTAAACGTGGGAAAAAGCCAGTTTAACGTGGCCATCAGGGAGCTGCTTAATAAAGAAGATGCTGATGTGCTGAAACGTGAGCTTAGCCTTTATGGTAACATGAAAAAGATGCCGGATCAAATTAAAGGCGCTATCATTTTTTCGGATGTGAACCTGGTGTGGGATTCCGAAACACGTTCATACATCTCCAACGGCCCCATAGGAGTGGGGTTTGTAAATGGAAGTGCCATTAATAAAATGTTAAAAGGTTTTATGCAGATTGAGGTAGGCAGAGCCGGTAGCGCTATCCATTTTTACCTCGAAACCGACAGGAAAACCTGGTACTTCTTCTCTTATCAAAACGGGATTATGCAATCTATATCTTCCGACAGAAACTACAACGAACATCTTGCCGGTATGAAAGATGAAAAGCGGATGCGCAACCCCGATAGTGATGAGGATTATTACGAGTATGTGATTTCTACTAAACGTAAAATGGTGGCGTTCCTTCGTAAGATGGAGCTTATCAAAAAACGCTGGCAGCAATAGAGATTGTTTTGCCATCTGCTAAATTGTTGTTTGTTGAGCAGCCTGTACAATTCGTTCGTTACCATATTTTTAGGTTGTGAATAAATTCTTTTGAGTAGGTTATCGATTGTCGGTAATATTTCCTATTTTTACTCCCAATATTAAAACGATGATTCTTAAAATAAATTACTATGAAGTTTATCATATCCAGCACCACACTTTTAAGAAGTTTGCAAAAAATTAGTGGTGTGTTGTCCACCAATAGCACCCTGCCTATTTTGGAGGATTTTCTTTTTGTTTTAGAGGGCGATACGCTTACAGTTACCGCTTCCGATTTAGAAACAACCATATCGGTAATGGTTACTCCCGAGAAAGCTGATGATGCAGGTTCGGTGGCTATTCCGGCCCGCCAGCTGCTCGATATTATGAAAACCTTCCCGGAGATTCCGGTTACCATTATTTCCGACCCGGAAACCCTGAATGTGGAAATATTAGCCGGTGAAGGAAAATACAAGATGATTGGACAATCGCCTGAGGAGTTCCCCCAAGTACCCGAACTGGAGGATACAAAGAAGGTGACGGTAAACGGGGTCATGATGGTAAACGCATTTAACAACACGTTGTTTGCTACCGGAAATGACGAACTCCGTCCGGTAATGTCGGGGGTTTATTGCGAAATTAACGAAGACAACCTTACTTTCGTTGCCACCGACGCTCACAAGCTGGTTCGCTATCGCCGGAATGAGATAAAAAGTGAAACGGCCGATTCTATTATCTTTCCGAAAAAAACATTGAGCCTGGCCCGTCATATTATTTCTGAAAACGATGAAGAGGTGGTAATGGAGTTTAATGAAACCAATGCAACCTTTAAGTTTGATGATATTTTGATAGTTTGCCGTTTAATTGAAGGAAAATATCCCAATTACGAAGCGGTAATTCCAAGCGAGAACCCGTTCAAATTAACCATCGGAAGACAAAGCCTGTTGAATGCTTTGCGTCGGGTTTCCATTTTCGGTAGCAAATCAACCCACCAGGTTCGTTTTAAAATTACCGGTAAAGAGCTGGTGCTTTCGGCAGAAGATATCGACTATTCCAGTGAAGGAAAAGAACGACTTACCTGTAGTTATGAGGGCAAAGACATTGAAATTGGATTTAACTTCAAGTTTATGCAGGAAATGCTGAGCACTCTTACCTGTGAAAACATAACGCTGGAGATGTCGGCACCTAACCGCGCCGGAATTATCAAGCCTGAAAGCAACGAAGATGAAAACGAAGATATCCTGATGCTGATTATGCCGGTTATGCTGACTTCGTAAGAGGCTTGCTAGTGAAGTTGATTAAAGTTTTCTTTAATTAATTCCAATGTTATAGTTTAATAATTTTTACGCTTTCAATAACTTTGTCACCTGAGGACATTACAATGTAGTAAATGCCCGAGGGGAGATCGGAATCGCTATTGTCAGTCCCGTTCCACAAAATATCGGCATTATATTTAACCGATGTAATTTTACATAGATGTTTTATCAGTAAACCGCTCTGAGTATAAATATTTATTTCAATTGACGATTTTACGTTTGCGTTTACTATAATGTGAGTTTGTTCTGAAAATGGATTGGGTGCTATCTTGATTCTGTGTTTTTGTTTATGAACGACAGGTTGGTTGTTGCTAAAGCCCACCATCGGATTCCATTCATAAGCACCAATGTCAATAGTGCTGCCAACTACGCGCGGGTTGCCTGCCAAATCGGTTTCCGGTAATAAAGCCGAGTCGGGAAAGTTAAGTGTGCCGGCATTAATGCATGGCGAATTGTCATTCAGGTTATAATAATAATCTTCGTTTTCTACAAACTCGGGATAATCGGAAATATTTGTCGAATCGTAATAAAAAAGGTTATACGGACCGTAATTTACAACACCATCAATTCCATGCTCGATACACGAATTGTATATCATTACCGTATTATGTTCCTCGGGCAAATTATCAAGAATAGTCATCTGATTGGCAATATTGTTGTAAAAAATGGTATTGTATATGTATGCTTTTGAACTATTTCCTACACTCAAAGCACCACCGCTTGTATTTGAGCTCCGGTTATCACAGAATGTGCAGTTAATAATGGAAGCCTTGATATGAAATGTCAGAGCCAAAGCCGAAGTAGAGGGAGCGGAAGCGATACTGCTGTCGCGATTGTGAGCAAAAAGACAATTTACCAAGCTACCCTCCATCCTCCCTGACCCGTCGGGGGCGTAATCGCCACCATCTATTTGTAATGCCATGCTGTTAACCCTGTATGTACTTGGTGAACAGTTTGTAAAAGTACAATTTTGAAATTGGAAATGCATGGTGTCACTTTTTTTATAGTTTGTTACGGGAAGAAGTGCGTCAATACTTCTTATGCTGTCAAAAACCGTGTTTTTAACGATGAACGTGTCACAAAGAGCCACGAAGGATGTCCATATCTTACTATTCATATTTTCAAAACGTAAATTATCCCATAAAATATAATGGTTATATTCATGTAAAAAAGCCGCCATATTAAAACCACCGTTTTTGTAACCGTTTCCGTTTTTAAAAGTTAAATTTTTTATGATAATAACACTGTCTTTATTTATCGACTGACCAGCCCACGAGCTGTTTTCCAAGTCTAAAACCGTGTTGTTAATACCGGCTCCTACCACGGCCACGTTGTTTTTTAAACCAAGCCCGAATTTTTCATTGGTTGCCGTGTGCGAATAGATGCCTTCCGACAGCCAAATGGTATTTAAATGAGTAGAATCCGATTTTGTTTTCAACAGCGCGTACCAAATGTTTTTTAACGGGTCTTCGGGTGAAGTACCGCTGTTGTTATTGTCTCCTGAAGGACTAACATAAACATCACCGTTAACACGCGCAAGTTTTGCATTATCTACCTGCCAGGAGAGGTTGTTAATGGGTGTTACTGCCCAATCAACACACATGATATAATAATAGTTCGGCAAAGCCACGGTACCAGTATCAAGATGTATTAAGTTGCTTACTACCGGCTCGTTCATCGAGATATCGTAGCCAACCGGGGCATAGTTAAGGTAAATACTGTTCAAGTCGGAAGGGTCGAAATATACTTGCGAAGCGTACCCCCCTTCCGTTACAATATTTACCCCCCCACCAATCCAATGCGCGTGATTGTTATAGATTAAATTGCCGGCCAAATTGGTAAAAGAGAAGGCTGCAAAAATTCCACCTCCTTTTGCTGCAGTGTTGTCATGTATATGGCAATGTTCTATGGTAGCCGAGCTGTGCCACACGTAAATTCCACCACCTTTTCTTAATAAAGCTTCGGCAAATGGCAGGGTTCCGATTCCATTCATTATAGTGAAACCGGTAATAAAACAATTTTGCTCGTACGAGGTAAGCGTGATGCAACTCCCTGCATGGTTTCCATCAATAATGGTTTGGTTAACAATGGAGTCGGAAGGGTTTTGACAATAAAGGCTTGACAAAAGCAGGGTTTTTCCTAAAAAGTTGATGTTCTCGTGGTAAACGCCCGGGTAAACCAAAATAAAATCACCATTGGCTGCCTGATTAATGGCATCCTGAATTTTTATGTAGTTGCTGGTGCTATCCTGACTTACCGTTAAGGTATCGCCAAATGCAGTCGAAATAAAAGCAAAGAAAAAAATTATAGAGGTAAAAAGATATTTCATCAGTTTGATTATTTAATTGACAATTATTATGATTAAGCAGGTTCTTCTTTTAATAGTTACTATATCAGGTTAAAGTTACTATCAGTTAATAATGATTTTTTTAATTATGCTATTGCGTTCATAACTTACTTTTATTACATAAAGCCCTTTTAGGATTTTTTTTCCATTGCTCTTTTGCAGTTTCCATCGTTCGGTATGCATGCCTGCATCGCGGTACTGGTTCGCCAGGAAAACAGCAGTAGTTTGGCCTTCGATGTTATACAGTGTAACGGTTATTTTTGCTCCTTTTTGCAAGTTGTATTCCACATTAATAAAGTTTTCTGCCGGATTGGGGAACACCATAACAGGAAAAGGGTTGCTTTTGTTGATTATCTTTTTTTGTTGACTGCCATTAAACGATATAAGGTAGAAGTCTTTATGTTCGTCTGCCCTGATGCAACGTTGTTCATTTACCCTGCTTACCTTATTGTAAACAAAATAGGTATTTACAACATGTTTTTCGGTTGACTTGTTGCCGTAGTAGTTTTCGAAAACAAGGCTGTCGGTTGAGTTCTCGGGAATATAACCTCTTATTAAAACAAGCGTGTCGTCTGGGTTAACCTTTACTGCTCCCACGCAACTATCGTTTACAAAAGCTCCTATTTCAATAGGCATGTGGGTGGTATCAGGCTCAATAAAAACAGGGGTATAATCGCCCTGGGGGGTATACGTGTAATGTTGTGTATCTTCAAAGGTTCGTACATCGCCAGGGTTAAGGGTGCTTAGCCAAATAAACGAAGTGGTTGTAAAAGGCTCTAAAATAAGCATGTCGCCATAATGTAGCGGGTACGGCTTTGTAGAAATCCATTCGGGGTCGGACACTGTTCCCATGTTGGCGGCAGCCCAGTACTGTCCTTTGATACTTTTCAAGTCGGGCAAAACATTGGTGAGGGCATCAAACGGATCTTGCTGCCAGGGCAAAAAATATCCCACCCAGTTTTTATGCCCTTCATAAATTGTAATTGGGGTAGTGGGTATCAGCCGGCTGCCATTGTACGGCAATACAAACTGTGAATGGGGATCGGTTATGGTTAAAATATACCCTCTCGTGGATTGGACACTTGGTAAACCTTCCGTGCCCCAATCTGAACCAGATTTAAAAGCGTTATGTGAATCATCGCTATTATCCACCCGGCCCTCGAGATTGAGATTAGCAGGCAATGGTACAATATTTTCCAAAACACTTTTTGTTTCAACGGGGTCGTTGTTTTGCCGTGGAAGTCGCGGAAACGAGATCCAGTTTTCGCCTTTCACAAAAGCATCCTGATCGCCTTTACATTGAATAACTGAAATGTTGCTAAAGCCGCCATTTGCAACATAAAGTTTATTGCTGTCGGGGTCGATAATCAAATCGTTATTTAGCAAAGTCCCGAGTACCCGGTTCATGTTTTTGTTTTTTAATGAAACATAGTTCATGGTCGTAAAGGAACCCTCCCCGTCATTATCAGGGTCTTCGTAAACCAGTTCAAATACCTCTTGTTCGTATTGCTTACCGGCGTTGTAAGGCACATACACGTATATATTAAAGTTAAAAGGATTGTACTTTAAAGTAATGCTTGTAGCCGGTACATTAATTTCCGATACAAGCATTTCATCAATAATAGTACCTACTCTTGCATTTTTTGTTTCAGGATAAAGTACATATATCATGTTTCTGTCAGGAGCAATAAACATTTTACCGCAATACCCATGATCCAATTGTACCCATTGCGATGACGGTAACAGTAAATCGGTTTTCCCGTCAATTACTTTTATTTTAGTTTCATCGCTATAAGACGACACGTAAGCTCTATCGGTTACTGCATCAAAAAGCACATCAGAAACGTTACTGCCAACAGAAACATAATTTATATCGTTGGTTAACGTATTTAAAATATATACTTTGCTATTGTCTTGAAAATGCTTGTTGTAAAAATAAATTTTATGCTCATTGGCATTGAAACATCCAAAATATAAAGGTTCTCCCAAATTTATCGATTTGATAACATTCAAACTGGTGTCGATAACATCAAGCGAACCTGTCCACGTACTAATTACAAAAACTTTGCCTGATGCGGCAACCGCTCTGAAGAAAACATTATGAACTCCCTTTTTTATTAGCTGCAAGTTTTGATTTGTCTTGTCAAATGCACTAATCTCGTTATTTTTAGAAACAATTATTTTGTTTCCCAGTTCGTTAAACGAATGTACAGCATTATAAATATTTGAGGTATATATATTAGTATTTAAACTATTGACAACAGAGTAATTATATGGGTTTAATATATAAACATCATGCTGCCCATATTGGTAAAAATTAAAACCCGCGTAAATTTTATCATCAGTATTACTGTAATAACATGCCGTTTCGGTGGGTAATGGTGATGGAAATGAAGAAATATTATTGGCATTATTAAAATCAACTACATATATTTTGTTTAGACTATTAATTTTTATAATATCCAGTGGTAACGAACCAAGTGTATCCCCGGATACCAATAAATTATCTAAAAACATGTCGTTGTTTTCTCCTCCCATATTTAATGCCATTGATGCAGAATCTTGGGCTTGGGTAAATAAGTAAGCTGCCGCTGATGTTTCAAGTGAATCCTGCCCAAAAGTGTTTTGGTTGAAGATAAAAAGGATAAACAAAAAAGTTAAAATGGGATAAATGTATTTTTTCATTTTTTTCTATTTTAAAGTATTTATGAAATAATTAATTACTCTGCATCTTGTTAAAATTAAACAACATAGATAAAAGTTGTATTTTTTCTGTTATTGTTTTTTGATGTATTTATGCAAGCATTAGTAAGTGTAAGATGCAAACGCCATTAAATGCTTGCTTTATTAAATAAACTTGTTCTTAACAAAATCAAATGGTTTCTTTTTATTATAGAAATGTTTATAGCCATATAATGCGTTAAAAGTGCTTTTAAATTCTAAATGATGATAGGTAGTATTTTCGTTTTTAATGAATAGTTCATCTCTAAAAATCTTAACAAACCAAATTGAATATGAAGTTATTGTAAAAATGCAGTAAACCTGCC
>QMPP01000028.1 GCA_003650425.1 Bacteroidota bacterium
AACAATGCCGGAATTACCAAAGATAATTTATTGTTACGGATGTCGGAGCAGGATTGGGATGCCGTGTTAACAGTCAACCTTAAATCGGTTTTTAACCTTACCAAGGCGGTGATGCGCGTGATGATGAAACAAAGAGGTGGCTCGATTATTAATATGAGCTCGGTGGTTGGCGTTAACGGTAATGCCGGGCAGGCTAACTATTCGGCTTCCAAAGCGGGAATGATTGGTTTTACCAAATCGGTGGCACAAGAGCTTGGCTCACGTAACATCCGTTGCAACGCTATTGCACCGGGGTTTATCGAAACGGAAATGACACACAAGCTTCCCGAAGATGTTCGCGAAGCATGGATTAAAACCATACCCCTTCGCCGCTCGGGCAAACCGGAAGACGTGGCCGATGTAGCTACTTTTCTTGCTTCTGATCTCTCATCTTACGTTAATGGCCAGGTTATCAATGTATGTGGCGGAATGAGTACTTAGTTGAAAAATGATTAACAAAAGAGCCCGGAATTCTCTTTATTATCTGTGCGAATAATTATCTTTGTTCATTATGATGAATTCACCCTTCTTATTTGATACAAAAACTGTCAATTACATTATTGGCGACGGAGCCTTGGAGCAGGCAGCAAAACTGTTTACACAATACCAGTCAGTTTTTATTTTAATGGATAAAAATGTTGAAAAGTTTTGTTTAGATGTATTAATGAGCAAGCTTCCCGATATTAAAGTACGCGGGTACATTAAAATTCCTGCCGGCGAAAGCAGTAAAAGCATTGAACACGCTACGCATATCTGGGAAAGCCTTACAAACATGGGAGCCAGCCGCGATTCACTACTCATCAATCTGGGAGGTGGCGTTGTGAGTGATATAGGCGGGTTTTGTGCTTCCACATTTAAAAGAGGATTACCGTTCATTAACATCCCCACTACCCTTTTGGCACAAGTTGACGCATCCATTGGTGGTAAAACCGGTATCGATTTTCTCTCTTTTAAAAATCAGGTAGGCTTGTTTGTCGATCCTAAAGCAGTTGTTATTGATCCGGTGTTTTTAAAAACGCTGGAATTCAAGTATTGGCAATCGGGGTTTGCCGAGGTTACCAAGCACGCACTCATCATGGATAAAGAACTCTGGAAATTACTGGGTGACAGAAAATTTACCGAAATTGAAGAGTGGAATAAAATTATCATGCGGTCAGCCAAAGATAAAATCGACATCGTGCGTTACGACAAAACCGAACACGGGATAAGGAAAATTCTTAATTTCGGGCACACCATCGGGCATGCCATCGAAACCTTTTATCTGAAATCCGATCAGCCTATCACCCATGGACAAGCGATAGCAGCAGGCATCATTTGCGAAACCTGGATTTCTTCGAAGATGGTTAAGCTGGAGTGCGATAATGTAGAAGAGGTTATCCACCGCATTGATATAAATTTTAACAGACTTCCTATTACAGAAAAGGATATCCCGAAAATGATGCTGTTAATGCGACAGGATAAAAAAATTATTGACGGAGATATTAAATTTAGCTTATTGCGAAAGTTAGGAAAAGCTGTGCACGATATTGGCGGAATTAGTGCCGAATTAATCCGTGACAGTTTTCTTTTTTATATTAACAACAAAAAATGTAACTAATGGAACCTGTCATTTTAAAAAATCACAAGAAGAGTCTCAATGGATATTTTAAGCTAACAGGCTCTAAAAGTATTAGCAATCGACTGTTAATCATGAAAGCTCTTTCGGGAAGTGATGTCAGGTTTGAAAACCTTTCGAAATCGGAAGATACAGCACTTTTAAAGTTTTATCTAAGTTTTCTTGATACTTGTGCCAACTCGCGTATCGCCATGATTGTTGATGCAAAAAACGCGGGCACGGTCATGCGCTTTATTACTGCTTTTGCTGCAATAAGACAAGGCAAGTGGCTGATAACAGGTCACGAGAGAATGAAAAAACGCCCCATTGCCCCGCTGGTAGAGGCACTACATGAGCTGGGAGCCAACATCGAATATACCGAGGAAAAAGGCTTCCCGCCAATCAAACTGTTAGGACACCAGCTGCAAAGTACCGATATTACTATCGACACACGCCAAAGCAGCCAGTTCGTTTCAGCTCTGATGATGATTGCTCCCTATCTGTCGTATGGCTTAACCATTAATTATAAGGAAAAACCTGTTTCTGAAGCCTATATCCAAATGACTGCCCGCCTTATGCAGCAAGCAGACATTGATGTTGAAATGGATAGTGAGTCCGTTAAAGTTGCTCCGGGCGAGTACCACTTAAAACCGGCTTATATTGAACCTGATTGGAGTTCTGCTTCTTATTGGTACGAGTTGGTGGCATTGTCGGATGATGCTTCTATATTTCTGGAGGGCTTAAAAGAGGATAGTTGCCAGGGAGATCGTGCATTGGCAGATATTTTTCGGGAATTTGGAGTACAAACCGAGTTTCAGTCAAACGGTATCCAGATTTTAAAAAAAGGTAATGTCTCAAGCGAATTTAAGTACAATTTTAGCAATAATCCTGATATTGCCCCAACCGTAATGGTTACTTGTGCCGCTTTGGGTATCAAAGGTGTTTTTTCGGGCATCAATCACTTAAGGTTAAAGGAGTCGGATCGTATTGAAGGTCTTACAGCCGAATTGGCAAAAATCGATACAAGACTGACCAAAAGCGGTCAGAGTTATGTTTTAACACCGGGCAGATCCATCGGCTCAATTTCAGAAATTGAGTTTGACACCTATAACGACCATCGAATGGCCATGAGTTTTGCTCCACTGTCACTTTTAATTGATACGGTTCGGATTAGTAATCCCGGTGTTGTGCGCAAATCCTACCCGGGTTATTGGAAGGATTTAAATACATTGGGTATTTCGGTATCCATTCCTGAAAGAGCTTGCGTTTAATAATTGAAACCTGCAATAATGAAGATTAAAGAAATAGATTTATTTATTCCCTGTTTTATCGACCAGGTGTATCCTGAAACAGCCATGAATATGGTTAAGATTTTTAAAAAACTGGGCATTAAGGTTCATTACAACCCTAATCAAACCTGTTGCGGGCAGATGGCTTTCAATGGCGGATTTTGGGATGATGCCAAAAAACTGGGTGGTAAGTTTATTGAGAATTTCAACAGCAAGCGTCCGGTGGTAGGACCATCGGCTAGCTGTACAGGATACGTGCGAAACTCTTATAACGAGCTGTTTCATAATACCAGCTACCACTTGGAATCGAAAGCACTACAGCAAAACATTTACGAATTCACCGATTTTATGGTTAACGTACTGGGCGTTACCGACCTTGGATCAACCTTTAAGCACAAAGTTACCTACCACGATTCGTGTGCTGCTCAACGTGAATACGGTCTTAAAAACGAACCACGTGAACTATTGAGCCATGTTAAAGGACTTGAACTTGTCGAGATGAAAGACACCCACGTTTGCTGTGGCTTTGGAGGCACCTTTGCCGTTAAATTTGAACCCATCTCCACAGCCATGGCATCGCAAAAAGTTCAAAACGCCATTGACACAGGTGCTGAGTACATTGTATCCACCGATTCATCATGTCTGATGCACCAACAAGGATACATCAACAAACATGGTAAAAAAATCAAAACCATCCACATTATTGATGTGCTGGCTTCAGGAATATAATGAAGTTGTTTAAAGTTAACTACGTGGATGATTATGAAATACCTTGTAAATCAGAGAGGTGTAATACCTCAAACATAACATATATTATATCTTTGAGGAATTTAGATTATCTTTACAGTAATAAATTAAAGAGAATTATATACCTAAATTTTTAAGAAAAATATTGCTTGACAAACTTCTTATTCTAAAAGACAAAAACTTTATAAAGGTCGTAACAGGTGTTCGTCGCTCGGAAAAATCGACTTTACTCATACAATTTCAAGAGCTTTTAAAGGAAAAAAATTCGACTGTTTCGATTATTTCCATAAATATGGAGTTACCCGAATTTCGTTTTCTTGCTGAAAAAAAATTAGAAAGAAATTTACGATTAGCACAATTACAAGAAAGTGTAACGAATTATGTTTTTATTGACGAAGGTCAAAACCTTCCTGAATTTGAGAAACTGCTTGAAGAATTATATGTTACAGGTTCTAACGCATATCTTCTATCAAGTGAATTAGCAACTATACTTACAGGCAGAGCATATAAAATTAATGTTTTACCATTCTCGTTGTTGTTTCGGCAAATTTGCTCATCCTCGTCACAGTCGAGGACGAGCGAAGGGTTTTATTTTACCGAATTATGGTCGATATCTCAGTAAATCCCATAAAGCACTATTTTAAAGTCATCAATATTAAACTGCGTTTGGGCTCTGTTCCAGCAGTAAACCTTTACTTTATCGCCCACCTCCAGCTCGGGCATCAAAACGCCAATATGCGATTTCCTCCAGTGACGGAACTCCTTGTCAGGAAGGCGTTTAATACGAAATGTTTTATAAAATTTTAAATCGTTCAGACTATCCCTGACATCTACCACGTAAAGTGCCTCCTGAACAGCATTAAGAGCAGGCTCCCAATAATATAAGCCAAGCTTTACATAAAGTCTGTTCCTTGAAATTACACTATCTGCAATAAAGCTAAAGGATGCACTATAAGGAACCTCTGCATTGAAAGCATAGCTCGCTGGTAAGGAAATAAAAACAGCCGTATCAATACTTTTGGATACCGTCCATCCTGAAGTTACTACATCAAAGGAGTTTGTCGTTTTCAATAGTGGTTTTTCAGTAAGATGCCCATAGAAACTTTCATCGCCCGACCCAACAACGTTTCTATAGTTGTCGGATGTTTGCAAAAAGACATACTCATAAGCTTCCCGGTTCATCGAATCAACATCGATAATCCCTTTTGAATACTGATAGGTTTGAACAAGATTAAGCGCAGAAAACAAAACGATTACCACCAATACTATTTTCTTTGCCATGGGTTTTAGGACATCAACCCACAGGGCTATTACCAACGTAAACAAACCATAATATTCTACCATGGGGCGCATGCCGAACCCATCGCCATAATACCAGTTCCACCATGAGGAGAAAATATAAACGACTATCGATAAAAAGAATAGGAAACTCCAAAAATGAAATTTCGACTTTCGCCATAAAGCCAGAGTAGCCGGAAATAATAACAGCATAAACGGCGTGTAAACAAGCCATCCTTTTTTAAAGCCAAATAAAAAGTCAACAAAGTGTGGATGTAAAAAGGTAAATCCCTCCTCCTGGTAACCATAAACAACAGGGTTGCCCGTTTGCAAATAGTTAATAATCAGCTGAGGAAAAATTCCCAGCAAAAACATCAACACCATTAACAAAACGGTTTTAAAAGAACCAAACAACGCTCGTATGTTCTTTTCAAAACCCGCCAAACTGTCTGCCAATAAAGGAACAGCCAAAATTACCAGACCATTAACAGGTCTGATAAGCACTATCAAACCGAAAAGAAAAGTACTTATTAGTACACAGCGCTTTTGCCGGGTGAGAAATGTGCGCCGTGAAAAATATAAAAAAGCCGTAATAACGGCAAAGGAGTACACATGCGAAAAAGCCACATCCACAAAGGCATAATGAAACAGATTGGTTCCGAAAAGTAATCCTGAAACAACTAAAAGTGTTGATATTTCGGAAACAGGATAATTTTTTATCAGTTTCCTTAAAAAGAAAATACCAACCCACAACCACCACAAAGCAGCTAGTGCCACAGCATACTGAAATAGTATTGAACGACCGTCAGCAGGCCAACCGGCAATGGTTAATACCGTCTGCGCCACAAGATAAAAGGGGAGTATCATCAGAGCCGTTCCAACAGGAAACTTATTGATGTAAACATGATTCACTTTATGGAAATTATGGCCTAAGTATTCCAATGGTTGGGCAGCTTTTTCGTACTCGAAGGCTTGTTTAAAATCGACTGTTTTATTAATAAAAATAGTAGGTAGGTAGTCGTAATACCCCCTGCCATCGCCATCAATAGTTTGTTGACGATAGTTTCCATCGGGCCACACAAAATTAACCATCAAAAAGAGCCCTGTCGTAACAAGAAACAGCAGATACCAAAAAATAATAGGTTTAATATTCAAATCCATTTTAAATAGAGATTGATGTAGCGAAAGTAATCATTGTTGATTATTTTTGTACAGTTAATCAAAAAAACAATAAAATGTCAAAAAAACACGATCCGGCATCAGCCATACAAGAATTAAAACAGTTTGGTGAATTTGGTGGTGTAAACCCTTCCATTACCGACTCCGCTACCTTTACTTTTATGTCAGAGGAGGAGATGATCCATGCATTCCATGGTGAAGCCCCGGGATGTTTTCTGTATTCGCGCCATTGGAATCCGACCAACCGTTACCTTTCGGATGCATTAGCAGCCATGGAGGGCACAGAATTAGCCTGGGTTACAGGATCAGGCATGGCGGCCATTACCACCACGCTGCTTCAACTATGCAATAGCGGCGATCACATCATCACCAGCGTTACCACTTACGGAGGTACCTTTGCCTTCTTAAACAACTACCTTAAAAAGTTTAATATTGATGTAACATTCGTTAACATCGAAGACCACGACAGCATCCGCAAAGCCATTCGACCAAACACCAAGGTGCTTTATACCGAGAGCATGACCAATCCGATGCTTCAAATTTCTGATATTCCTGCTTTAGCAGAGATTATTAAGGGAACCGATATTAAACTGGTGGTTGACAACACTTTTACTCCCATGATAATTGCTCCGGCACAACTGGGAGCTGATATTGTTGTTTACAGCATGACCAAATTTATCAACGGCAAAAACGACATGGTAGCCGGAGCTATTTGTGCCTCAGAGGAGTTTATCAACGCCATCAGCAGCGTTATCGACGGTACTGCCATGTTGCTTGGACCTGTGCTTGATCCGCTACGCTCATCGATGATTCTGAAGAACCTCAGCACACTGCATATCCGCATGCAAAAGCATAGTGAGAATGCCATGTATCTGGCACATAAGTTTAAAGATGAAGGATTAAATTTTGTTTATCCCGGATTGCCCTCACATCGCAATTTTGAGCTTTTTAACAAAATAAGAAACGCGGACTTCGGCTATGGTGGCATGATTTCCATTGATTTGAAAACAGCTGAAAAGGCAGCCCCATTTATGGAACTGATGCAGGAAAAAGGAGTTGGTTACCACGCAGTAAGTTTGGGGTACTTTAAAACACTTTTCTCTAATTCAGGTAAAAGCACCTCTTCCGAAGTGCCGGAACATATTCAGCAGGAGATGGGGCTTTCGCCGGGTTTAGTACGTTTTAGCGTTGGCCTTGACCACGATATTGAGCGTACCTGGCAAATGATTAAATCCTGCCTTGTAGAGCTGAAATATATTTAAGATTGTTAGCTCATGACAAGAAAGTGCTCTCTTTTCCTGTTGCTGATGCTTGTTGTTTTGACAACATCGGCACAGGTTACTATTATTTTAGATTCAGTTCCCGAAAATACTCCTTCCGACCGTCCTTTATTTTTTGCAGGAAGCCTCAACGGATGGAATCCGGGCGACAGCACAATGATGTTGTGGCTCAATGATGATAACCTGTTCGAAATTACCCTGGGTGCTCAACCCGAAGGAACCTTAATTGAATATAAATTTACAAAAGGAAGCTGGGAAACCGTGGAAAAAGGATCTGATGGTGAAGAAATCGACAATCGCACCTTTATTTACGGTAATGACGACACGGTTCGTGCGGTGGTTTGCAACTGGCGTAATGACGGGGGTGGTGGAAGTGGTTCAACGGCAGCTGAAAACGTACACATTGTCTCCAATGATTTTTATATTCCCCAGCTTAACCGTTCTCGTCGGGTGTGGATTTACCTACCTCCCGATTATAACAATTCAAACAAAAGCTACCCGGTGCTGTACATGCACGACGGGCAAAACCTGTTCGACGCACAAACCTCGTTTGCCGGAGAATGGGAAGTGGATGAAACATTAAACTCCCTTGCAGAAAACGATATTAAGGTGCCAATTGTAGTAGGAATCGACAATGGAGGCATCGACCGAATTGATGAATACACACCATGGAGTAACCCACAATACGGAGGGGGCGATGGTGATAAGTATATGCTGTTCTTGGTTGAAACACTAAAGCCCTACATCGACGAGCATTATCGAACTCTTTCCGATCGTAATCATACCGCTCTGATGGGTAGCTCGCTGGGGGGCTTGATTTCACACTATGGCGTTGTTAAGTATCAGGAGGTTTTCAGCATGGCAGGAATTTTTTCTCCCTCTTATTGGTTTTCTGATTCCGTGTACACTTTTACCGAACAAACAGGTAAACAGCATAATGTAAAGTTTTATCTTATGTGTGGTGACAGTGAAAGCGCTACAACGGTACAGAACATGAACAATATGGCAGATTTACTGAGGGATGCAGGTTTTAGTAGTAACGAAGTAACAACCGATGTGATTGTCGGCGGAGAGCACAATGAATATTTATGGAGAACGCAGTTTCAGAAAGCTTATCTGTGGCTTTTTAACGACTGGATAAGCTCCATCCCTGAAAAAAGAGAAATCGAAAGCCTGAGCATCTATCCCAATCCGGTTGATAAATTACTGATGTTTCCAAAAGAGCTTGTATATGGTAGCAACGACAGTCTCCTTGTTTTTGATGCTACAGGAAAATCGTTACTGGAAATAAATAATTTCAAGGGGCAGCCGGTTTCGGTTTGTGGGTTGATGCCGGGCATTTACTTTTTCCGGCTAACCACCAAAAACATTGAATTTAGCGGTCAATTTATTAAAAACTAAATAGGACTATTTTACAACACACTGATTAAGGGTATTGAAAAGAACCTCGAGCCGGACGGGCTTTTCAAGAAAGAAATTGGCTCCCATATCCATGCTACGTTCATGTTCACCCGAAAGGACATAAGCTGACTGAACAATGACCGGAATATCTTGATTTCTGTTACGGATGTGGTCGAGCACATCAAAGCCACTGATTTCAGGAAGATTCAAGTCGAGAATTACTAAATCAATATCCTGATGGGTGTCAAAAAGGTTAATTGCTTTTTCGCCCGTGTTTGCCCAATACAATTTTGCATCGGTTCGACTAAGCGCAGCTTCAAAAAAGCGTGCACTAGTTTCTACGTCTTCTACTATTAAAATAGCGATACCTTCTAAATTCGGACTTTTTGATAATACCATTTTCTTTCTAATTTTTTTGCAAAAATAATAACTTTATGATTCAAGATACTTTTGGAAGATTTTTTTTAATTCATCAGCCTTAAATGGCTTACCAATAAAATCATCCATTCCCTGATCCATATACTTTTTAACATCCTCAGTCATCACATTGGCCGTCATGGCAACAATGGGTGTACGTTCCCGCTCATTATTTTCCTTTTCAAAGTCTCTAATCAGCTTAGTAGCCACCAGCCCATCCATTTCAGGCATTTGGATATCCATCAAAATTAAATCGTACTTAAATTTGCTAAAATAATCAACCGCTTCAATGCCATTGTTAGCAATAGTAACTTTGTGGCCAAACTTTTTCAGATGAGCCATGGCCACTTTTTGGTTAATCAGATTATCCTCGGCCAGCAGAATATTACTACTGCGTATTTCCGACTGAGCATCGCTGCGATGATTCTCTTTTTCTTGTTGTTGTAGTGCTTCAACCTCTTCGTGTGACATCACTTCAAGCTTAGCAGTAAACCAAAAGGTTGATCCCTTACCCTCTTCACTTTCAACTCCAATTTCGCCGTTCATCAACTCCACCAGGTTTTTACTAATGGCCAGTCCCAACCCTGTACCTCCATACTTGCGGGTAACTGAAATATCAACCTGAGAAAAAGATTTGAATAATCGTTGAACACCCTCCTCTGGAATTCCAATGCCGGTATCAATCACTTTAAAAAGGAAAATCCGTTTTTTATTGTTAACCTCCTGGCAACTCACCTCCACGCTAACACTTCCTGTTTCGGTAAATTTAATGGCATTATTAACCAAATTGATGATTACCTGTTTTAACCTAACGGGGTCAGCTTTAACGTATTTAGGTACATCTTCGTCAATCTCGGTAATTAAGTTAATTCCCTTCTTGCGGGCTTGAAAATTAAGAATACTAATCACGTTTCTAATTTCATCGCGAACAGAAAATGGGATACTTTCAAGCACAATTTTTCCTGCCTCTATTTTCGAGAAGTCCAGAATATCATTAATCACGGTGAGCAGGTTTTCGCCTGAGGCGCTAATAATTTCGATATACTCTTTCTGCTCATCATTCAGGGGTGTTCTTTTCAGAAGCTCGGCCATCCCTATAATCCCGTTCATCGGGGTTCTGATTTCATGCGACATATTAGCCAAAAAAACGGCTTTCGCGTGGGCAGCCATCTCCGCTGCATTTTTCGCCTTTACCAACTCCTCCTTATTTCTTTTAAGATCTATCTGCATTTTAACCCTAATCAACAGTTCTTCTCTGGAAAAGGGTTTTGGTATATAATCAGATCCTCCGACTTGAAATGCTTTTTGAATATTCTTTGGATCCTTGGTGTCAGCTGTTAAAAAGATAATTGGAATTTCGCGGGTTACAGGGTATTTTTTTAGCTTTTGACAAACCTCCAAACCGTTGATATCGGGCATAACAATATCCAAAATAATCAAGTCGAAATAGTTTGCTTTAGCTCTGCTGATAGCAGCCCTTCCTGATGTTGCCGATACAATTCGGTATTCGGGTACCGACCTCAAAATATCCGTTATCATGTTTAAATTTGACTCAACATCATCAACAACGAGTATTTTATAAATATTTTCTTTTTGATGAGGCATATCCATTATTTATTTAGCTGGTTAAACTACAAAAAAAAATTTACAAATCAATATTTTTGATAAAATTAATTATCTCATTAAGGTTCATAACCATTTTAGCTGCATTTATCTTAATAGCAGCCTGAGGCATTCCAAACACTACTGCCGAATGATCGTCCTGCGCAATGGTGATAGCACCAGATTTTTTCATTTCCAGCAAACCGGCAGCCCCATCATCACCCATTCCTGTAAGTAAAATACCAATTCCATTGGAACCGGCTGTTTTAGCCACCGATTTAAACAGTTCATCAACAGAGGGTTTATGTCTGTTTACAATCGGACCATCATGAGTAGTAACCACATATTCGTTTGGGGTCTTTTTTAATATCAAATGATAAAATCCGTTGGCTACTACTGCCATACCTTTATGCAAAACCATCCCGGGTTTTGCTTCGTAGACTTTTAGTGCTGATGAGTTATCAAGGCTCTCGGCAAACCACCTCGTAAAGTTACCAGGCATATGCTGCACGATAACTATTCCCATTACATTAGCGGGAAGTCGATCCAATATATAATGCAATGCCTGGGTACCTCCGGTGGAGGCTCCAATAGCGATAACTTTATCGGTTGGGCTGTCAGATTCCCGTTTTTTTTTCAATGAAGAGTCAGTAAAGGGTGAGTTCATATTTCCGACAAGGGTATGCCTGTCGATAAGCTTGTTAATTCTGTCTTTAACAGCATAGGCATTTCGCAATGTGGTTACCAGCTCCTGATGAAATTCAAAATTATTAATAATACTTTTGGGCTTGGGAAGAATGCTAACGGCTCCCAACTGTAATGCTTTGATAGCATTGGATGAGCCTTTTTCGGCCACACCGGAAAACATAACCACAGGTACGGGATGCTGCGACATGATCTTTCGCAAAAAAGTGAGACCATCCATTTTCGGCATTTGGATATCAAGCAATATTACGTCCGGCTTTTCCTTGCTGATAACCTTTACCGCATCGTAAGGATTGGCTGCTGATGCATACAAAACCATGTCGGGCTGTTGGTTAACGATATGCTCAATGGCCATGACCGCGACTTCCAAATCATCAACCATTAACACTTTTATTTTTTTCCTAACCGCCATAGATCTGTTGTTATTTCATTTTTACGTCACGAGACATTAATTTATTTAATGGTACCCTGTAGCACTTTTTCAATATACTTTTGTTTTACTTCGCCGGTACAGGTATTAAAAAGGAGTTTACGTCCCTGCTTGCCACGCGTGCTGGCAGCAATAATTTTAATGCCTTCGTTTTTCATATACTCGTAGGCTACATCCACATTTCTGTCGCCAATAAAAAACACCTGCTTTTTAGTTTCCAGCACAGCTGCCCCCCCAAAAACTTTTGCCACAAGGTTATCCTTCCGGCTGCCCATGCCTTTCATTTTTTCAAACAACATTTTAATGGCTATGTTACCAAATTTAGGTGATGCCAACCCGTCGCCGTTCCACAAAGGAAGCATATAATGGTTAACCCCTCCTATTTTTTGATAGGTATCATACAAAAAAACCGACACACACGAACCCAGCAACGTGGTAATAACATGTGGTTCCTTGCTTGCAAACATGGCAGCCGGATACAAAAAGTGCTTTTTATATTCTATCATTTAACTTTAAAAGCTTTCGGAGTCATCATCCATATCAAAAAACAGTTCGCCATCATCGGTAGCAAAACCACACTCGGTTCTTATAGCCTCGGGGATGGTTGCCTTAAACAGCGATCCTTTACCCACCTCGCTCTCCATCTCCAAACTACCATGCAACAAGTCGAGTACTCCTTGTACCACAGCCAAGCCAATGCCAGTACCAGTATTGATCGAGTTTATGGTATCGTCCAGCTTTTTGAAGCGGTCGAATAATTCATGTTCTTTATCAGCATCTATACCCACCCCAAAATCTTGTACCGAAATATGTAACATAGCATCAGCTTCTTCAACACTAATAATAATTTGCCCATTGATATTGGATGCCTTGATGGCATTGCTAAGCAGGTTTGCAACAACAGTTTTCAGAATAGCAGGATCAGACACAAAGTGAGTTAGTTTATCCGAGTTATTATGATCAACTTTAACTGAGAGTTGCTTTTTGGTAATATCAACCTCAAAGTCAACTATCACATTATTAATCAAGGTTAAAATATCGACTTTAACAGGGTTAGCCACCGCTTCGCCGGCTTCCAGCCTTGCTGCCATAAAAATATTGTTTAACTGAAAATCGAGAAAGAAGGTTTCGGAATAGATAATTTTAGCCAACTTCCGGGCTTTCTCCATCTCGTCATCTTTTAGCCGTGTAATTCCTTTTGACAGCCCTAAAATAGAAGTAAACGGATTTATTATTTCGTTGGTAACAAGCGACAAAAAGTGGCTTTTGTAACCCTCCGACTTCCCGAGCTTATCGTTCATCTGTTCCAGCCGAAGTTGCAAATCAGCTATCTCCTCTTTTAGCCGCTCAACATCAATCTCGTTATTATTAATATTACCCATAGAATTTCGGTTTTATTTTATTTTCAAATAAATGGTTGGTTTAATTTGTTGCAGATTGGGGATATTGTGATTCAGGAGTGATTCGGAATGACCGATAAAGAGATAGCCACCGGGTTTTAAATGCTCCAGCAATTTAGACACAACCTGCTTTTGAGTTTCACGGTCGAAATAGATTAGAGTATTTCTGCAAAAGATAATATCGAAATTCTTCGCCAGAATATATTGATCATCCATCAAATTAAGCCAGATGAAGTGGGTTTTATCACGCAAGGTTTTCAAAATACGAACTTCCTGCTTTCCATCGCCCTTGCTTTTCAGCAGATAACGTTTCCGGTAACGATCAGGTATTTGCTCGGCACGCGAGAAAGGATAAATGGCTTTTACCGCCTTTTTCAGAATGGAAACTGAGATGTCGCTACCATAAACCTGATAGTCGCGCAAGCGATTCAAACGGCACTCTTCTTCGAACACCATGCAAATAGTATATACTTCCTCTCCGCTGGAACAGCCGGCACTCCACACTTTTGGCGATTTAATACCCTTCCCCATGAAATCGGGAACCACCTTGTCGATTAAAAAATCGAAATGAGCATTTTCTCTAAAAAAATCCGTTTTGTTGGTTGAAACAACATCAATCATTTCTATTACCTCTTCGCTACCCTTTGTACCACCTTCCATAACATAGTTAACGTATTCGGAATATTTTGAAATACCTAATATTTTAAGGCGTTTTACCAATCTAGACTTAAGCAGAAACTTTTTTTTATCCGGCAACTGAATTCCAAACTCGTGAAAGATAAAGTGACTCAGCTTGTGAAAATCACGGTCGGTAAAATTACCAAAATCCTGCACAAAGTTACTGTTACTAATATACTCTTTGTTATCGTCCATAGAGGTTAAAACTTTTCAAACCCACCATCTAAATCATCTTCTCTTCCCAAATCAATGTAAACACCGGAGGAAGATTTATCCTTAATTCGTTTGGTAGGCATTTCGTTTTCAAATACAGGCGAAGGGGTTTGACGACGTGGTTTCATTTGTAAGTTTGATGAAACAGTAAACTCCTTGTTATTAATCTTAAAGAAGGTCATGGTTTGCAGCAATTGCTCAGCCTGGCTCGACAGCTCTTCGGCACTGGTAGCAATCTCTTCGGAAGCAGCAGCATTTTGCTGTGTAATTTCGTTAAGGTGCTGGATGGCAATATTTATTTGATTGGCTCCCATCTCCTGCTCCTGACTGGCGTTGTTAATACGAGTAACCAGATTTGATGTTTTATTAATTTCGGGCGCAATGTTTTGCATCAACCCACCCGCTTCTTCAATAACATTAACACTCGATTTTGAGAGGTCTTCAATTTCGCTGGCAGCCTTTTTACTCCTGTCAGCCAATTTACCAACCTCCGATGCCACCACGCCAAAGCCTCTGCCATGCTCACCGGCACGGGCAGCTTCAACAGCTGCGTTTAGCGCCAAAATATTGGTCTGGAAAGCAATCTCATCGATAATGGAAATTTTTTCCGCAATGGCCTTAATCTTTTCCCTGCTGTCGATACCGGCTTTGACCATCTTATCTGTTTTGTCTGCCATATTTTCAGCAATCTTTTCTGTCTCCTTGGCGCTACTGGCATTTTCCTGAATAGCCGACACCATCTCTTCGATAGATGAGGAGACCTCCTCGGTTGAAGAAGCTTGCGCTGTAGCACCTTGCGAAATATTTTGTGAGGCAGAACTCAACTCGCGGCTTGCCAACGACAAGTTATCAGCAGCCATGTAAACCGTTGATACCACCTCTTTCAATTTAAGGCGCATTTTTTCGATGTTGTTAATCACTTTACCCAACTCATCGTCCGGCATTTCGGGTACCTCAACTTCAAGATTACCTTTGGCCATCTCGTTAATAACATCATTGCTAATTTTAAGCTTGTTGATCACACCACGAATTAAAATAACTGACAGGATAAAGATGATGAGTAATCCGACAATGATAATAATCATAGACTGACTTTTCGTGTTTCCAATTATCTTTTCCGCGTTAAGGCTAATTTGTCTGGCCTCCGTTAGTTGATATTCCATGAGTTGGTTAACATCCTTAACGGTTTTATTTAAAGCGGTAAAAAAGAGTGTAAAATTATAGTTCTTTTCCTCGGCTATACTTTTCGATGTTTTAGCTGTCTGCAAAATATCCTCAGCATGTTTTATGGTTTCTAAAAAATCGAGGTTTGTTTTATCAGTTAGTTCTTTACTGGTATGATTGGCCATATTATTTTCAAGCGATTTCCATGATGTTTTAATATGATCGATTTTAATCATCAAATCGTAAACCATGGTTTTATCAATGCTATCGGTGTTTTGGATTTTCTGCATAGGGAAAGCTATCGACATAAACAGCTCGTCAGAAAAATTTTTCAGCTGCTGCAAGGGTGCTACCCTGTTGGTGTACATATCGTTGGCGGCGTTCTCAATTTTTTGCAGGTTTGAAAGTCCGTTTTGCCCTACCAAGGCAATCACAGCCATGGTAATAACCAGCAAAACAGTCATCTTTGTTCCAATTTTCATATTTTTCATGATGGTATATTTTTAATAATTATCCAATATTTTTCAATTCAGCGATATCTTCGCTACTAAATATCTTTTCGATGTCCAGGATTAAAATAAATGTTTCTTGTTTTTTATAAACGCCGGTAATAAAATTGCTGTTGTATTTTTCAGCTAACGAAGGGTAATCCTGAATTGAACTTGTTGCTGCTTCAAAAACTTCGTTGGCTTTATCGGCCATAATGCCCACGTTGGAGTCTTCGCCCCTAATAGAAAGGTTTAAAATAATGATGACCGAGTTGGATTCGTTTTCAAGCGGATTAAAACCAAATTTATAATAGGTATCGACCACAGGAATTACATTCCCCCGGATATTGATAATTCCTTTCAGATACTCAGGCGACTGCGGAATTTTTGTAAAATGCTGCATTTGCAAAATTTTAATCACATTCTGAACATCCAGGGCAAACTCCTCTCCTCCAAGTGTAAATGAAAGGTAGGTACGAAGGTCTGTATTTATTTCTTCAGCCATAGTGTTATTTTTGAAGGTTTAAAATAATTTTGTTTACGTCCATTACAATAGCAATGCTGCCATCTCCTAAAATAGAAGCTCCTGAAAAGATATCCATCTTTCTAAGGTACTTACCGAGGGGTTTTATTACTGCCTGATACTTTCCAACAATCTTATTAATCAGCAATCCCACCTCAAGTGTATCATGGTAAATTACCAGCATGTAATGGGGTGGTTCAGGAGACTCGCCATTATCAGAAAATTGCTCGGTAAGGTTGATAAATGGTATCTGCTTTCCCTCCTTAATAATTACATTATCGAGGCAGGCAGCCACTTCTTCGCCGGTAACTTTATAAATTCGCTTGATGTTATCCATTTGAACAATGTACCTCACTTTGTTAATATAAACCAACAGTCCGTCGATAATAGACAAAGTAAGCGGAAGTGTAATCCGAATGGTTGTTCCTTTGCCGGGTGTACTCAACAAATCGATTTCACCACGCAGCTCTTCAATATTTTTTTTCACGACATCCATCCCCACACCGCGTCCTGAAATATCAGTTACTTCCTCATTGGTGGTAAATCCGGGATGAAATATCAGATGGCTTAACTCACGATTGGTAAGCTCGGCATTATCACGAATAATTCCTTTTGCAACAGCCTTTTGATGTATCTTATCCAAATTCAACCCAGCACCGTCATCCGAAATATTTATTACTATACTGGCACCAGAATAATAAGCCTCAAATAGAATTTCGCCTTTGGCAGGCTTTCCTTTTTTTATTCGCTCCTCCTTTGATTCAATGCCATGATCAAAACTATTACGAATAATATGCATGATGGGGTCGGTTAATTTCTCAATAATCGACTTATCGAGCTCCGTATCGGTTCCTCTGGTAACAAATTCAATCTCCTTATCGTATTCATTCGACAAATCACGGATAAGCTTACGAAACGGGTGAAGCAGGTTGTTCACCGGAATCAGCCGCATGTCCAATACGTTTTCGCGCAGCTGCCTTGATAGCTTTTGGTAGGCTTCGGTAATGGCTCCCAGCTCAGGATTTGGCTCCATCTCGTTGTAATGTTCCAGGCGAGCCTGCGTAGTAATTACTTCGCTAACGAGATCCATTAGCTTATCGAGCTTAAATGATGAAACCCTGATGGTTGTTAATGCCGGCGATTCAATTTTGCGTTCAACTGTTTTGTGCTTGTAGCTTTCATCCTGCTTTATCAACTGATTTTCAACTACGCTTAGCTCCTCCTGTGATGCATCATCAACGGTATTTATTTCTGCCAAAACTTTCTTAAACTCTTTTTCACTAAAGTACTCATAATCGCTAAACGACTGCAATAACGTTTCAGACTTTGGATGGTTTAAGATATCAAAGTCGGCTATTTTTTCGATAACTATGTTACTTTCATCCTCTACAAACAGAAAAACATCTTTTATTTCGTCTTCGCTAAATTTTGTTACGAGCAACATATTCCAAAGCACATAAGATTCGTCAGGTTTTAACTCCTCGATGGGTGGAATT
Organism: Bacteroidota bacterium; assembly: GCA_003650425.1. Taxonomy (GTDB): domain Bacteria; phylum Bacteroidota; class Bacteroidia; order Bacteroidales; family F082; genus B16-G9. The sequence continues at coordinate 17,924 of QMPP01000028.1, forward strand.
TTATCTGCTGTTAAAAATACTTTTAACTGACCCAATTCTCTCAGCTCGTCGATCATGTACAAAGGGTTGCTACCGTCTTTCATCACATCACGACTCGGCTCAAAGTGTATTCGCCAGGTTGGAATAGTTTTAGGTTCAGCAGCAGCTTTAACAGCTTCCGATATAGCACTCTCGCTCCTCACAGACGAGTCCTTATCACGTTCATCAACAACCTTACCGGCGGCAATGGCATTAAAGTATTCCAGCATTTTATCTTTCTGGGCAATGGTATCTTCCGAAATATCCTCATCATCCATTAACAACACCCTAAAAATATCGATTGAATCGAATGTGGCATCAATTAACGTACGGGTTACCTTTAGTTTTTTTTCGCGAACCAAATCGTAAATACTCTCAAGTTCATGAGCAAAGGCACTTAGCACATTATATCCAAACATGGCGCCTGAACCTTTAAGCGAATGCATCACCCTGAAAACCTGGTTTACATACTCCGTGTTTTCGCGGTCTTTATCCAGGTTTAGCAAGCCACTTTCGAGGCTAACCAGCAGTTCCGATGCTTCTTCCAGAAACTTTTGTTTTAGCGCTTCCATCTATCTTAATACCCGTTTTACTACTCGTTTCAATTTTTCATTATCAAAAGGTTTGGTAAGCCATCCGGTAGCCCCCTCCTTTTTGGCTTTAATTTTTAAATCAGTCTTTGTTTCAGTTGTTAAAAACAGGATGGGCGTGTACTTATACCAATCCATTTTTCTAACTTCATGTATTAGCTCCAATCCATTCATATTGGGCATGTGCAGGTCGGTAATAACCAAGTCAAAGTGTGTTCCATCAAGGTACTTCAGGGCATCCAGACCATCTTCTCCTAATGTAACCTTGTAGTTTTCATCTTCAAGTGCCATCTTAAGCAGCGCACGAATACTTGATGAATCATCAACAACCAATATTTTTTTTTCAGCCATAAACTACTTGTTTGATATCTTATTAAAATCGGCTATAAATCCCGATTCTTCCACCAGTTTAAAATATTCGGGTTCAACATCCCATTGAAAAGAGAAAGTCTTATTATCCTTTTTAAGTTTCAGCAAAAAAGCATGTAATAACTGAAGAAAACTAAGGTCGATGTTATCCACCTCTTTAATCACTATGACTATCTCATCTTTTGTAATGTGGCTACTTAGCAATTCGCCGTAGGTAGATTCGATTTTGCTTACATCCAGGAAACCTGAAAAAATAACATTCATCAACTGATGTTCACTATCGATAGTAACTTCAACCATAGAATTTTTTTTAAATCTGGCAATCTTGTGTAAAAATAGGAATTTTAGGCTTTACTCACAACAATAATTGACTATTAATTTTAGTCTGTGAGATTAATAGCAAATATATGACTCATAATCAAGAAATAATCACTTCATCTTAAAATAAACATACAGAATATCAGGAAACAATAAGATTCCCAAAATGGGGTTTTTATCGTTTTAGCGCGGTAGAATTTGTTAACGACGCCCTATATTTACGGTTATTAATGGCATAACCGGTTTCTTTATCAAAAATAGCCAGCTTCACCCTACCCTTGGCCTGTGCAATAAATGAGTGAGGAAAAACATCGACCACAGTACACTCGGTACCATTAACAAATACAGTATTACCAACCTTTAAGAAAGCGAATTCACTTTTTACCTTTTTTTTAGTGAGATTCTTTGCCTTGATAAGATGTTTTAAATAATCGTATTCCACATTAAGTTCCCGCATCAGCTCTTCACTACCACCCCGGTCGGGATGATAGAGCAATGCCAGACGCTTATAGTTTAGCTTAATCTGCGCCTCATTTTCGATATTATCGGGAAAGAAATATAGCTTTCGTTTGCTCACGATCTGTTTTGTGATTTCATACAAAGGTAGAAACCACGACATGCCGTTTAAGCAAGTATGCTAATAATTATGGACAATCAATTGTTAATAATCGATTACAGTAAAACAGTGGAAATAAAGCGCCTACTTACCCAATTTAAAAATAAGGCCACCTGTAAAGTCACCTTGCGTGATAACGGAATAGCCGTTGGAACTTAACCCGCACCCCGAGCCACCGATACCAATACCACACCATCCGCCAACATCTGCAAACTGCATGGGCAACAGTAAACAAGCGCGCACCAAAATACCAATTTTATCGGTAATGAAAAACTCTGCACCACCTCCTAACGTAACCGAGAAGCGCCAAACGGAAGCAAAATCAGGCGAAGAAAACCAGGTGGCTCCTACCGAGTACGAGATAAAAGGAAACACTTGTTCAGAAACAGGCATCTTACTAATGGCGTCAAGTTGTAAATAGTTTGAAGCCATGTCGGCTGACTGATCGTTAAGGTTATAACCCGGATAGGCTCGAAAACTAGCGGAAGAACCGGAACGGAAATAGCTAAATTATTATTCTCTTATTATTTTATTAGAAATTGTTTTTTTAAAGTGCTTCTTCACAATAATATCTTTAGGCATTTCGTACTTATCCAGCAACATGGAAATTGTTTTTTTTAAACCATCAACATCAATAGGTTCATCACTTTCAACATACATTACCAATTTACAGCCCAGCACATTATCGCTAACGCCTAAAAAGTAGAATGGCTTTTTACATACTTCCTCCAACTTATTTTCAATTGCTTCGGGAAACAGCTTTATGCCACCACTAATAACGACATTGTCTTTTCTTCCAAGCACTATAAAGCTACCATCCTGATTAAGTTCAACAACATCGTTTGTTAGCATTTGGTGTACCCCTATGGCAGGGGCATCAATGACCATCTGTCGGTTTTGCCGTGAAAGCGACACATGTTCCATAGGAATAAACCATGAAGAGGCTTCGTATCCATTCACTTTTCTAAGTGCGATGTGGGTGATGGTTTCGGTCATACCATAAGTGTGCCACACCTTTGTGTTAATGGTTTGAAGTTTTTTTTCAAGCGGCGTTGGAATCCTGTCGCCACCAATAATTAACTTATCAATTTTATCGAGTAATAACCTCCCCTGCTCTTCCGATAACAATGAGCTGACCTGCGCCGGTGTCATCGCAGAAAAATTGATGAATGTTTCGTCAAACAAAGGCGTTAATGAGGGCTCAACGCAAAAGAGGTTGTATTTTCCTTCGAGGGCTCTCACTATCATCAACTTTCCTGCAATATATTTTACCGGAAGGCAAAGCAATGCTTTATCACCTTTCTTTAAATCAAAAAAAAGATTGGTAGCTTCAGCACTTCTTTTAACATACTCCTTATATAGTAATAGTGTTTTTGGTTTTCCTGTTGAACCGGATGTTGTTACTTTGATGGTTTTCGATTCCGATAACCAATCGATAATGAAATAAAAAATCTCTTTTTTCCAGGAGGTAAGTGCCCAGCCGTCTCTCAGCTGCGTGTAGGCATAATTAAGAACCCACGATTTATCAAATGAGGAGAAATTAAGCCGTAATAGATTTTGTGCTTTGTTCATTGCATGCAAAATTAGAAAAATATGAGTTGACAATTGTTTACAGGTTACAATCTGTAAACAGGTTTTCAAATATCATAAGTTAAATTTGTCGGAGATTTTAATTGCTCACGGTTTCAAACCGCAAAAAAAACCCAACGAAGGTTATCCAGAGTGGTTCTTTATGACGTTATGAAGAAAAATTGTATCGAGGAATGTGCATAGTAAATTAGTAACATTCTCGTTGCACCGACCTGAAGGACAGGAAGATGAGTCGCTGGTAAATTAATTTGATCGTTGCCCCAACCTGAAGGACGGGGCAGAAGGCATTTTGTCCGGTTTCCTATAATTACCGAAGGATTACTAACTTCTCACGGTTACAAACCGTGAGATAAATCAAGACTCAATCAAGACTCAATCAGAGCTAAATCAGGGCTAAATCAAATTAATAGATATCAGTCATCCACTCAGTATCCGGATGATAAAATAACTGTGCTTTGTCAATGTAAAGTGGTGATGTAAAATTGTTGGTATAAAGCTGACCCGTTCCAAGTCCCTGAGGCATAGGGTTATTTAACGTGGCAGTCCATTGTGCAATGGCATTTAAGCCAATGTTTGACTCTAAAGCGGATGTTACCCACCAGGCAACACCCTGTTTTTCGGCCTGCTCAATAAAAAATTCCGAACGGCGCAGGCCTCCCAACAAGCTTGGTTTTAAAATAATGTACCCGGGTTTTATGGTTTCAAGCATGGTAGTAACCTCATTGTCTTTTAGACCAATCAACTCTTCATCGAGGGCAATATCAATGGGAGACAAGCGACAAAGCTCCGCCATCTCCTGCCACTGATGCTGCCGTACAGGCTGCTCAACAGAATGAATATGATACTCCGAAAGTTGTTTTAGCTTTTCCAGTGCATCATCCGCAGAAAAAGCGCCGTTGGCATCCACCCGCAACTCAAGTTCAGTTTTTCCAAAATCTTTACGAATCATCTTTAGCAACGCCAGCTCTTTATTAAAGTCGATGGCTCCTATTTTTAGCTTAACGCAATCGTAACCGGCTTCAAGTTTATCGATTATCTGTTGCCTCATAAATTCGAATTCACCCATCCAAACCAAGCCATTAATAGGAATACCTTTTTTACCCATCGTGAAAGAAGAGGGAAATAATAGTTTTTTTCCACCCGATTGCAGGTCTGATAAAGCGATCTCCAATCCAAATCTGATGGAGGGATATTCTGACAAATCAACCTCAGGAAATTCGTTAATACGGTGAGATAATTCATTTAGTTTAGCTTCATAAGTGCTCATCGGGTCAGAGCTTAAACCGTAGATGATACTACACTCGCCAGTTCCAATAATATCAGGATTATTCGTATCCCTCACCGATAAAATCCACGAATCTTTGGTAGTAAGCACGCCGCGTGAGGTTCCGCCCGGGCGTTTAAAAATCAGGGTTATCTTTTTATAATCAGCTTTTAACATCGGTTTATAATAATATGGAAACGCCAAAAAGCAGGGCTATCAACAGGGTTTTTAAAGCCAGCTTACGTAAATAAGGGTCGAGCGCCGGTTTTTCTTTGGTATGTAAAACCTTGAACAGATCGAAAAGAAAAAATGGGAGTGCCACCAAAAGAATCAACCGTTCCGGATGATGTTTTTGCAGCATCATCCACACCAAAAGCAAAATCCATCCAATAATGATTAGGGTGAGATGATACTTTTTGGCATCCACGATGCCCAACCTGGATGCCATGGTGTGCTTACCCGACCTGATGTCGTTGTCGATATCGCGCATATTATTCAAGTTTAACACTCCGGCACTAAACAGTCCCATGGCCGATGCAGGAAGAAAAACTTCGGCGCTAAGAGCATGTGTATTTAGGAAATAGGAACCCACAACTCCCACCAAGCCAAAGAAAACAAAGACAAACAGGTCGCCAAGGCCGAAATATCCGTAAGCGTTGTCGCCTACCGTATATTTAACAGCTGCCCATATTGACGCCAATCCCATTATCAGGAAAAGCAACGACAGTTTAAAATTATCGCCAAACGAGAAATAGAGCAACGCAACTCCTGAAAGTAACGACAAGGAAGCAAAGATTATGATGGCTTTTTTCATGGATTCGCGACTAATCTCACCACTCTGAACCGTTCGCCGTGGGCCTACTCTCTCGTTGTTGTCGGTACCCTTAAGTGAGTCACCATAATCGTTGGCGAGGTTAGAGAGTACCTGAAGAAAAAGGGTGGTCAGTAGTGAAAGGCCTATTATCCACCAGTTGCAAACGCCATCCTGAATGGCTAAAAACGAACCGGTTAGAATTACCGAAAGTGCCAGCGGTAGCGTACGCAACCTAAAGGCTTTTATCCATGATTTAAAAGAGGCCATACCGGTTATGGAAATTTAGGATACTGATGGAAATCAGGATCACGTTTTTCGAGGAACGCGTGTTTTCCCTCTTGTGCTTCATCGGTCATATAGTACAGCAGGGTAGCATTACCAGCAAACTCTTGCAGTCCTACCTGTCCATCCAGTTCAGCATTCATCCCCAGCTTAATCATTCGCAGTGCCATGGGGCTGCGCTTATGCATAATCTCGCACCACTCCACCGTAGCATCTTCCAGCTCCTCAAAGGG
>QMPP01000029.1 GCA_003650425.1 Bacteroidota bacterium
AAATTAACGCTGATGAGTGAGAGTTTGCGTAACGATGGCCGTATTTGGGTTCCCAAGAAAAAAGAAGATGCAGAAAAGATTAGGAAAAAAGAGATTCGTCCGCGTGATATAGCTGAAGAAGATCGTGATTATTATCTCGAAAGAAGATACCCTGCTTTTGGTAACCTCGTACCTCGCGATGTGGCTTCGCGTGCTGCTAAAGAACGTTGTGATGCAGGGTATGGCGTGGGAACCGGCTTGGCTGTTTTCCTTGATTTTAAAGACGCCATCAAACGATTAGGTATTGATGTTATCAAAGCCCGTTATGGAAACTTGTTTGATATGTACGAGCGAATTGTTGACGATAACCCCTATGAAACTCCCATGATGATTTATCCCGCCATTCACTATACCATGGGTGGTCTGTGGGTGGATTACGAGTTGCAAAGTAATATCCCTGGCCTGTTCGTGGGAGGTGAAGCCAATTTTTCCGATCACGGTGCCAACCGTTTGGGGGCTTCTGCGTTGATGCAGGGTTTATCAGATGGCTATTTTGTATTGCCCTTTACCATGCAGAATTATCTTGCCGATCAAATTACTGTTGACCATATTAATACCGATTCAGAAGAATTTGTAAAAGCTGAAAAAGATGTTCAGAGCCGTATCGATAAAATATTATCAATTAATGGTACCGAAACGGTAGACTCTATTCATAAGCGTTTGGGACGAATTATGTGGGATCATGTCGGCATGGCTCGTAACAAAAAAGGCCTTGAAGAGGGTATTAAAATGATTCAGGAGTTACGTAAGGTGTTTTGGACTAATGTTAAGGTTCCCGGAACCAAAAAAGGAATTAACATTGAACTGGAAAAAGCATTGCGCCTTGCCGATTTCCTTGAATTGGGAGAGTTACTTGCTCGCGATGCGCTACATCGTGAAGAGTCAGCCGGAGGCCACTTCCGCGAAGAGCATCAAACGCCTGAAGGAGAGGCTAAACGTAATGACAAGGATTTTATGTATGTGGCTGCCTGGGAATATACCGGCGACGATAAAGAGCCTGTTCTCAATAAAGAGCCGTTGGTTTACGAAAACATTGAGGTTAAAACACGTAACTATAAAACAGCTTAATTGAGAAAAAATCAATTTTATAACATTAAAGAATAGAACAATGGATTTAAAATTAAAAATATGGCGTCAGGCTTCTCCTACAGAAAAAGGTCAGTTTAAAGCGTATGACGTTCATAATATATCAACCGACGCCTCTTTTTTAGAAATGCTCGACATCTTGAATGATGAGCTTATCGAAAAAGGTGAACGTCCGGTAGCATACGATCACGATTGCCGTGAAGGAATCTGTGGGATGTGTAGCTTGTTTATCAATGGCCATCCCCATGGACCCGAAGCTGCTACAACCACTTGCCAACTTCACATGCGTAAGTTCAAAGATGGTGAGACCATCGTTATTGAACCATGGCGCGCCAAACCATTCCCGGTTGTAAGAGACCTTATTGTTGACCGTTCAGCATTTGATGAAATTATTCAGTCGGGAGGTTATATTTCAGTTTCTACGGGAGGGGTTCCGGATGCTAATAGTATTCCAATCAATCGTGATAGTGCTGAGTTAGCCATGGATGCTGCTGCCTGCATTGGCTGTGGTGCTTGTGTGGCTGCTTGTAAAAATGCTTCTGCCATGTTGTTTGTTTCGGCCAAAGTTTCACAATTTGCCTTGTTGCCTCAAGGTAAAATTGAGGCTAAAGACCGTGTGAAAACGATGGTGGCTAAAATGGATGAACTTGGCTTTGGTAACTGTACCAACACTTATGCTTGTGAAGCAGAATGCCCGAAAGAGATTTCGGTTGCCAACATTGCCCGTATGAACCGCGAGTTCTTAAAAGCTAAGTTGGGTTAATATAAGAGACAATCTTTTTAGAGGGGATATGTCTTATGATACAGGGGTCTGCTAAGGTGCAGGCTCCTGTTTTTTTTGTTTCAGAAAGGTAAAGATATTACGGTAGTGCTGCCTGAATTTAGTTCCTCCTTATATCCCTTAGCGGGAGCTCTTTCCCTGTGGGGGAAAGATGAATTGTAACACAAGAGGCGTATCGCGATTTCCCCGTAGGGGATATATGATACTTTTTTCTACCGTATAGCTTTCATTCATCCTCTACGGGGAAGGTGTTTACTTGATACCTGGTGTTACAAGTAGTGAATCGCTACGCCGTAAGGGGATGCCATATTTGTTAATTAAGCGCACACTCTAAATAAATAGATTTCTCAAGTCTCTATCTTCCTACCACCTCCAGCGTGGCGTTGTTGCTGATGCTAAGTATTGCATTGGTATCAAATTCGATGGTGGAGAAAATAGCGTTTACTGAAATGACCGGTGCATTACCGTTGGTAGTGATGATAAGTTTACAACCGGTATCAGGGGGATAATGTGCCTGAGCACCATTGGGCTCTTCCCAGTTGGCTTTATTATTTACTTCTGACGAGACTACCCCTGTCCAGGTTAAGGTTCTTCGATGCCACTTGGGCGTAACTTCTGAAGTGGTAGCATTTACGATTTCCCATTCATCGGCATGCCAAACAGAATCAGGTGCTAGAACTGAATAAATTCGATAAGCCCTCGAATAAATATATTGCCAGCTTGTACCTGTTCCATTTTGGTTAATAACTCCATAGGCATCAACCAAGGTGCCGGTGTTATGATTGCCTCCCGAATATAAAAAGTAACCATCGTTTCCGTTGCCGGTAATGTTTCCGCTGGCAATATCGGGATGTTTATTGTAATAGGCATTAAAAATAGAGTCACTGTAAGCAAGGGTCATCGAAGAATCAACTTTAAGAAAGCCTGTTAACGGGATATCTCTCCAGGTAGGCCCTCCGTTGGACTGAATTGAAAGATACCACTCTTCTGTTGAAAAGTCCATATCTGCTTCGCCTATGTTAGTGATTTCAACATATTTGGCTGTGGCTTTATTGGAAGGGTGAGTAACTTCAGAGATAATTAATACCGGAGAATAGAGTAAGAGGTCGGTTGAATCGTTGGTTTGAGGAACAATACTGTCGGTTTTATAATTGATATTGTTACCCATATTATTGTACGGGTATATCGTAAAATAGAACTGTGTTCCGGACGGTAAATTGTTCCAGGTAAAGGTTTGGGCGTTATGGGCAACATTGAAGGTTCCCTTACCATCCGACAGGTCGGTATCATTAGGGTATTCTGTACTGTCGGAAGGTGGTGTAAAAACACCGGTTTGGTTTATTAACAGCAGATAGTTTTGAGCGATAACTGCCCCATCGTTATTATTCCAGGTAAGTGTAATGGACGAACTGGTAGTGGCAGCAACGATGAAGTTAGTTACATGGTTAGAGGGTTCGGGTTCTATTCCCGTTCCCCAAATGGAATCAACATACTCGGGGTGGTCGATAAAGGGATTGCGGTTGTGCTGGTAAAGATAGTAGATGGAATCGTTTCTTTGTTGTTCCCACGAATCAACCGGGTCGTTTTGATTCCAAATAAGAAGCGTGGAAAGTTTGCCATAAAGAGGCTCTTTGTTGGGGGAGGTGTTCACCGAGTCAATTATTTCTAAATCCACCTCTCCGTTATCACCTTCGTAGCGGGTGGCCATATAAAAAATCATTCGGGCTACATCGCCCTTTACTTCATTGCGGGGCTCCCAAACATCAGTATCTTTGTAACAGTCGGTGGAGCCTGAACCATCAATATATTGGGTTACACCCCAGTTAAAATCCCGGTTGTTTTTGGCCGAGTTTACCGAAGCATCAACAGGTCTCAGGTGGTGGAGGTCAGTACCTGCCGGTGGACTTGTTCCAAAGTCGCCATGCGATTTCGACCAAACATGTTCACGATTCCAGTCTTCTGAACCATTGCCAAAGTCATATTTGCCATAAGTCCAGCCGGTGTACAGACAAATAATTTTGCTGGTGTCAACCGTATCCTGATCGGTTACCCGTAAAGCAATGGTTACACTATCGTAGCTCAGCTCATGATGACCTTTAATAATGTCATGTAAAGCAGCTTTTAGTGCGCCACCCGATAGCCCGTTGGCATTATCGTAATAACCTGCCGGTATCTGTGCTTTTGTCATAATTACAACAAAAGCCAGAGTAAATGTTAAAAAATATTTAATCATAAACGCCTTGCTTGCGAGCCGCAAAAGTAATCTTTTTTATGGTCACGGTGCGCTGCACTTGTTTTTGTGCTATTTGTAACGGAAAGCAACAGGAGAGACAAAGTTGTAGGGTAGCAAGGTGTTAAGATAAAGCAGTAAACTTTTGATGAGCTTTGAAACCAATCATAGCAAGGAATAAAGTTTTGAATAAAATAGTGCCTATTAACCTATTAGATCACTATTTTATTGCTTCACAGCTTCATAACCTCTTCCCCCATCTCACTTTCCCACTTTCAAAACGCTGCTGTCAAGGGTAATAACTGCATTTGTGTCCATGGTTAGTTTGGTACAAAAAATGGTGTCGGTTGAAAAAAGGGTAGGGCTATTGCCTGCCGGATTGATAATTAAATAACTGCCTGCATCGTAATAATAATCAGGAGTGGAACTATTTACCTGCCAGTTGTTTATGGTGAACCAGTCGGTTGAAACAGCTCCTGTCCAGTAGTAGGTTTTATGATGCCATCTGGGAGTCATATCGGCTACATCAGCACTTTCAATTTTCCATTCAGACGCCATCCATGTTGCCGAGGCACTGTCAACGGTGTATAGCCTTACTGCTTTACCATCTTCATATTCCCAGGCGGTTCCTGTGCCGTTAATATCTGTTTCTCCGTAGGCATCAACCAGCGTGCCTGATGAGTGGTTGCCATCTTTAAATAGAAAGTAACCATCATTTCCGTTTTCCGAAACGAACCCGTTAGCCATATCAGGATTAAATCCATAGGCCGAGTTAAAGTTGGAAGTACTGTTGGCAATTACCATGACTGAGTCGGCTTTTATTATTCCGGTCAGCAAAATATCACCCCACGAATCGGCATTGGCCTGTCGTGAGAGATACCAGGTTTGGTTGGAAAAGTCGATATCGTTGGCTCCGCCGTTGTAGAGTTCTACATACCGGGCACCTGAATTATCTCCCGGGTCAGCCACTTCAGAAATAATTAATAAAACCGTTGAGTCGGTGCTGCCGCTGTTTCCCGAACCTTGCGGTGCAGTAGTGGTATCCTGAGTTACTGGTACAGTTCCGTCGGTTTTGTAATTAACATTTGTGCCTGTATTGGTGTAAGGATAGATGATGAAATAGTAGATGGTGGCAGTATCCAGCCCTGCCCAGGTGTATGTTTCACTGCCATGGTTAATATTGATATCGCCTTCCCCGTCTGATAAATCGGTATCATCGTTTTGGGGAACCGAATCTACCGGTGCGGTAAAAACACCGGTGGTATTTATCATGAGTAAATAATAATCAGCTACCACGGTACCGTCGTTATCGTTCCAGGTAAGGGTGATGGTGCTGTCGGTAACGGTAGTGGTGGTAAAGTTGGCAACATGATTAGAGGGTTCCGCTTTGGTAGTGTCGTATCCCCAAATAGATTCGGCATATTCGGGATGGTCAACAAATGGGTTCCGGTTATCCTGATAATCGTAAACATCATTATTTCTGTCAATCTCTTTTTGTGAAACAGGATCTTGTTCGTGCCATTGCATCATCAAATCTAAAAACCAGTCATCGTAAACATGGTCGCTGGTTCCGTCAAGAACATCATCTGCATTGCTATTGTATTGCCAGCTGGCGATAACATTTTCGTAGCGGGTGGCCATATAAAAGTAGATACGCGCCAAATCACCTTTAAACTCGTCGATGGGTTCAAAAGCAGTACCCGAAAAACCGGCAATATTACTGGATCCGACTTTACTGCCGTTTTGTGAAGTCCAGGTGGCATTTACTTCCGAATAGGGGTAGTTACTTCTTTTCCCGTTTACATATCCATCGGTGGGCAGAACCTGTACGGCATCGTTCTTCATCGGGGAGCTTTTGTTAAACCAACTTTGAGGAAAGGTGTGTTCGCGGTTATAGCACGACCCTTCAGCGCTGTATGTTCCACATTGGTTGCTGCCTGCCACATATTCGTAAGGATTAGCCCCATTCGGATTGTAAGAGTAAATATCCCAAATAATATCGGTGGATGTTCCGCTGTTGGTTAAGGCTTGTGGGAGTGTGTCGCCATAGTAATAGAAACTCCACAGGGCAGAATATCCCTGATCGTTATGGTCTTTAATAATGTTGTATAAAGCTGTTTTTAATTGATAACCGCTTAATCCTGAAGCGCTGTTGTAGTACCCGGCCGGAGCCTGAGCCAATAAAACAGTGCTTAAAAACAAAAATATCCCAACAAGCTTTAAACGATACACGGCAAATGGTTATTGAGTGGTTTCCAAAAGCGGATTAACCTATCTGAATAATTTTATGATATCGTTTCCGTTTGCCAGTATTAGCAAACCGAAAAGTAAAACCATACCGGTAATTTGAGCATACTCTAAAAATTTATCGCTAGGTTTACGGCGCGTAATAATTTCGTAAAGTAAAAACAGCACGTGTCCGCCATCGAGTGCCGGAATAGGCAACACATTTAAGATGGCCAGCATGATTGATAAAAAGGCCGTTAGCCGCCAAAAACTTTCCCAATGCCATTCGGCAGGAAAGATGTTACCAATAGTGATAAATCCGCCTACACTCTCGTAAGCTTTTACTTCGGGTGAGAAGAGGAGTTTCAGCTGTTTCAGGTAATTACCAATTCCACGCCAGGTTTGTTCAAAACCGGCAGGGATGGCTTCGCCGAGGCTGTAATCCTTTTTATGAAGTGTAAAAAACTGTTGAAGGTCGCTTTGAGGGAAGACACCTATTAATCCCTCTTTGGGAACATGCATGGTTAGTGCCAGTGTGTCGTTTCCACGTTTTACGGCAACTACAATATCCTCATCTTTATGTTTCTGAATTTCATTTCTGAACTCCATAAAATATTTTAAGTCCAGACCGTTAAGGCCTAAAATGGTGTCTCCCTTTTCCATGCCTCCCGCTTTGGCAGCAGAGTTTTTGGTGAAGTCTTTGGCCACGAAAGGAATCCTGACTGAAATAAAAGGTGTTTTTTGGCTAATGAGTTTGTTCAGGCTACCTGTTGGAAACGGAATATTGACCGTGTCGTTATTGCGTATTATCTGTGCTGAATGGGCTTCGTTTAAAATAATTTCGGCAGGAATCTTTTGAAAGTTTTCAACATATTTCCCGTCGATAGAGATGATTTTATCACCGTTTTGGAATCCCATTTCTATGGCAACACTATCGGCACTAATGCCATATTTATTAGCTTCTTGGGTAGGTAAGTACTCTTCGCCGTAGTGGACAAACAGCCCGATATAAATAGCAATGGCCAGTACTACGTTCATAAATACACCTCCCAGCATGATAATAAGTCGTTGCCAGGCCGGTTTTGCTCTGAATTCCCAGGGTTGTGCCGGGAGCTTCATCTGCTCTTTGTCCATCGACTCATCAATCATCCCGGCAATTTTTACATAACCTCCCAGGGGAATCCACCCGATACCATACTCGGTACCTTTGTAATTGAATTTGAAAAGTGAAAACCATGGATTGAAGAAGAGATAAAACTTTTCAACTTTGGTTTTAAATATTTTAGCGGCAGAAAAATGGCCGAATTCGTGGATGATAACTAAAATGGAAAGGCTGAGTATCAGCTGTGCGACTTTTATCAGTATAACTTCTATGCTCATTGTTTCTTACTATTGTTTTCTATTATTTTTTTGGCTTTCCGGCGGGTGAGATCGTTGGTTTGAAAATAGTCGTTCAAAACAGGACTATTGATAAATCTAACCTCGTTTATGCATTGCTCAACAACCGATGGAATTTGTGAAAATTCGAGCCGGTTATCAAGAAATGCCTCCACCGCTATTTCGTTGGCAGCATTTAAGATGGCAGGTGTATTACCACCTTTTTTAAGAGCCTTGAAAGCGAGTGCAAGATTACGAAATTTTTTCACATCAGGGACTTCAAAAGTGAGGTTATGGATTTTTAACAAATCCAGCCTGGGAAAACGATTGGTCAGCCTGTCGGGATACGAAAGCGCAAACTGAATAGGAAGCCTCATGTCGGGAAGCCCCAGTTGCGCTTTTACATTGCCATCAGTAAAGTACACCAGCGAGTGGACGATGGATTGAGGATGTATAACCACCTCGATCTGGTTAGGCTGCAATCCGAAAAGCCATTTGGCCTCCATCACTTCCAGCCCTTTGTTCATAAGGGTGGCCGAGTCAACCGTAACCTTGTTACCCATTTTCCAGTTGGGGTGGTTTAAAGCGCCAAAGGGTGTAACGTTGTTTAAACCCTCGGTCGATGTCTCCCTGAAAGGTCCGCCCGAGGCTGTTAGCACTATTTTTTCAATCGGATTATTTCCTTCACCCATCAAACACTGGAAAATAGCCGAATGTTCCGAGTCAACAGGAATAATGGGTGTGTGATTTTCAAGGGCAGCTTTAGTGATGAGCTCACCGGCAATTACCAAACACTCTTTGTTGGCCAATGCTACCGGCTTTCTGTTCTCCAGTGCCGAAAGCGTGGGCTTCAGTCCTTCAAATCCGACAATGGCCATCAAAATCATATCAATGCTGTCCATTGAGGTAATTTGTTCGATGGCATCCTCTCCGGCATAAACTTTTGTGTCGCTGTTTTCAAGGGCTTCCGATACCTCTTTATAATACCTGTCGTTACCAATAACTACCACGTTGGGATTGTATTTCAGCGCTTGTTCAACAAGCAACTCATGGTTTTTGTAAGCTGTGAGAACCTCCACCTCAAAATGATCGGGGAAGGCGTCCATCACTTCCAAAGCTTGTTTACCGATGGATCCGGTAGAACCTAATATGGCTATTCGTTTTTTCAAAATGGTAATCTATTCAAATAAAATGTATTTTTCCGGGTTAACGGGTGTGCTGTTGTACCAGAGTTCGAAATGAAGATGGGGGCCGGTTTGTTGTTTGCCTGATTCGCCGGCAATGGCAATGGGGTCGCCGGCATTAACAGGGTCGCCCTCTTTTACCAGCAGCGCCGAGCAGTGTTTGTACACCGAAACTATGTTGGCAGGATGTTGTATTACCAAAATATTGCCGGTTTCGATGGTCCAGTCAGACAGTATCACGATACCTGACAGCGTTGCTTTAATGGCTTCGTTGTTGGTAGAGGCAACATCGACCCCGTAGTGGCTGTTGGTAATGTTGAAATGAGACGTAATAACTCCCGATAGCGGTGTAAAAAAGTTAAAATCCCGGATGGTAGGAACCTTACCAACCATGGTTGATACGGGTTTGCCTTCGTTAAAGTAAAGATTAAACATCTGTTCGTTTTCAAATTCGGCTCTAAAAATACTGTCTTCGTTTGAGCTTCGCAATTGAATGGTGTCGTAGTTTATTTCCGAAGCCGTATCAACCGGGAAATCCGGAATGGTATCTTCGTTATTAAGTATCCGCCGAAGGTTTTCGAGATAGAGGTTTTTCTGTTTCTGATCTAGTAAAAGCGAGTCAACACGGTTGTTCAGGCGGTAAATTTCGCGCAACGAGGTTTCTCTTTCGTGCCCCGGAATGTATTCCTTAAGGGGTGTAAATAAAATGATAAGGAAGGTGATAAAAAAGGTGATGATGGTCAGGCTGACAAAAATAATGGCAGCATTTAACCGCGAGATGGAGAAAGAGAACTTTTCTTCAAAAGTTTGGTCGTTGGTAATAATTAACCGGTATTTTTTGGGTTGCCGTTTCTTTTCCAGCGGATATTTATTCTTTCCTTTTAACACCTCTTAATAATTTGCGGCAAAGGTAAGCAAAGTTGCGAAAGGGGGAACAAGGTTCTCTATTGTTACCGTTCCGGATTTTTTTTAAAACGCTCCTCCTGCTTTTTAATTGATTCGGTGTGGATGAGTTTTAAGAGATTGAGCAAAAACTCTTTGCCAAGCCCCAGATTGGTTCCTATGGAGAGGCGGTCTTCAATAATGCCTGCCCATCGTTTCATTTGAAGGATGGTAATATCATTTTCGATTTTGTAATCACCTATTTCGTTGATGATTTCCATCCGTTTTGCCAAAATTTCCAGCATTTCACCATCCAGCTTATCGATTTCGGTACGAAGCTCTTCCAGCTTGTTTTGAAACTCCGGGTTGCCCAGCCGTTCGCGAATGACAAGAGCTTCTATCAAGTTTTTAAGGCCTTCGGGGTTTACTTGCTGCGCGGCATCGGTTTTGGCATGGGCCGGATTGATGTGGCTTTCAATCATAAGGCCGTCCATCTCCAAATCCAGCGCTTTTTGAGAGATCTCCTGCAACAGGCTTCTGCGACCGCATATATGACTGGGGTCGACAATAATAGGGATGTTGGGGATGATTCGCTTTAACTCGATGGGAATTTCCCACATGGGAGCATTTCGAAAAGGTGATTTGTTGAAATAGTGAAACCCCCGGTGGATAGCCATAATTTTAGTGATTCCCGCGTTGTAAACCCGCTCGATGGCACCCATCCAAAGTTTCAGGTCTGGGCTCACGGGATTTTTCACCATCACGGGAACATGAGTTCCTTTTAAGGCTTCGGTGATGGCCTGAACCGAAAAAGGGTTGACCACCGTTCGGGCTCCCAGCCACAAAATATCAACACCATATTTTAAGGCCAGCTCAACATGAGCAGGTTCGGCTACTTCAACCGTGGTCATTAGCCCGGTGGCACGCTTGGCATCGAACAACCATTTCAGACCCTCTTCGCCAACGCCTTCAAACTCGCCCGGCCGTGTTCTGGGTTTCCATATACCTGCTCTCAACACCTTTACCTGCTTGATTTTTGCCACCTCTTTGGCGGTAGCCAGCAGTTGTTCTCTGCTTTCGGCACTGCAAGGCCCCGAAATTATCAGGGGGAAATCATCCAAAGGAAACCACTCTTTTAAGGGTAATATTTCGACGTTACTGCTCATGGGACAAAAGTAATTTAAAATCGTGCAGGATGATTGGGAAATGGTGCAATCTTAGCAATGCCTTTCGGTTCTGCTTAGCGTTGGTCGTAATTTGACACAACTACTTTAGCAAAACCAAACTTTTTACCGTTGCTAATCCTGAAAACATAAACACCGGTGGTTAAATTGCCCACGTTAAGGGCTGTTTTTCCTGACTGAATATTGGTTTGTTCTTCAATTACTACTCTCCCAAGCATATCCAGCAGTTTTATATTTCCGCTTCCATAAAGATTTTCAGGAATTAAAACATACAACAAACTACCCTGCTGAAACCATTTTAATTGTCGGTTAATGCTTGCTTTATTAATTATCCCGCAAGGTGATAACAGGTAGTTTAATGTATCTGTCGCAACTATACTTAAGTCACTGCCGTTTACAGCCATGGTAGAACTGGTAATAGCTACACCTCCATAGTTGGTAATATAATTAAATTGGTCGGGTTCCCATATCGAGAAATAGATAATACCATTTTGGCGAGTTCCCAGTACAATATTTTGCCCACATTCACTAAGTTCCACATATTTTACATAGTAAAGTGTATCATCAAGCATATTCCCGTTGGAAGTATTAAAAAGTTCATACGTTCCATCAGAACTAATTTTAATAAGTCCGCTACCCAGTGTTGAGATATAAGTATCTTCAGTTGGGCAAGGTGCAAGTATCCCGGTAACGTTAAAGTTATCAATTGGAATATTTGTAGAATCATACACGATCCATTGCGCATCACGATAAATGGCTACTCCTTTATCGGTTCCAATGTAAAGCCCGTTGTTCTGGTAATTATAATCACAGTAATTACCGCTTGTAACAAAGGTTATCTTATCTGACGGGAGTGGTGAATTGGAAGTATTAATAATATTATACAAAATTCCGTTGTATGCTACCAACCCGCTGTCGGTGGCGATATAATACGTTCCATTGTTATAAAAAATATGATTAATATGTAGGTTGGGCAATTGAGTGTTTTTGAAACCGGTTAGCCCGTAAACTCCATAAGGTGTTCCATAGGAAGGAAAATATTTAGAGGGGTCGTAATCAGTAAAACGGGTTATTTTGTTTGCATATTTAAAATCAGAAGTATCCTTAAAATCAAGTATCGAAAAATTATTTAGATTAACTTTAAAGATTCCTTCATCATTTGCAAAAAACCCTGTCGGAGGGTTAAACGAATTATTTATTCCTATGGCTTTTAAATCGGAAATGGGATAGAATGGCATTAAATGGGTTGTCCATGAATTTCCATCAAAAGTATATACTTGCCTTTGGTAATAATCATTGGTTATAACCATGGGATGATTTTGTTGGTCGAGGGCAAAGTTTTCAATGTTAACATAGTTGCTTGGCAATGAATGCACTTGCCAATCAGCTCCGTTAAACTCCAGAAGTTTTTTTGAAACACCACTAACCCAAACATGCCCATCGGATCCTATTTTAATATGGTCAAATTTGTTGGTACCGATGGGTGTATTGGTTTCATCGTAAATTGTTGCAGTTCCGTTATAATAATGAATTAATTCGGAATTTGCAGCTATCCATAAATTTCCATTTGAGTCAACATCCCAGTCCTTAACATCGGAATGAACATAAATGGAATCAAATACTCCGTTGTGAAAAGCAAAAAATTGAGATGTTCCACTTGATACAAAAGCCAATGTATCGTTTACAAGGTTTATTTTATTAAACCCATTGTAAGAATATTGTGAATAATCATACTCCTCCCATTTGGTTCCATCAAAAATGGCAATCTTGTTAGTGAATACGGTAACAGCCCAAACTTTTCCGTCGGTAGCCACGTCAATATCTTTTAATCTGTTCTGAAGGCCGTCAGGCCAGATATTTTCATACTCCTGGGTTGAAGGATTTAGTCTGCCAATGTAGTTGTTGTTTCGCAGATAGACGTATGAATTTCCGGTATCGGCAACGATACTTTTTATCTTGTAATAACCGTTCCAGTGATATGAAATTGAAAAATCGTTTAAATTCATCTGCTCCAGCCCTCCATGCTTTGTATTAAACAACAAAGAATCAAGGATGAGCATTTGTTTGTTTGTTGCATTTTCCGAATAATAGGTTAAGTGGTTTATCGGAAACAGATTGAGCCATTGCGTGTGCGCACAATTTGTAAACGCAACAATTGTTAACGAGATAAGAAGTAGCTTTTTCATAATTTATTGTATTTGTTTGGTTATCCATCTGCTAACCAGTTGTAAATGATTTACTAAAAAGACAATAAAACTATACAGAATGTTGCAATAACAAAGAAGATCTCTTTTGCTGATTTACAAGGTATTTCATAATCGTCCACGTAGTTAACTTTAAACAACTTCAATAAGTAAATAATAATTATCTTCATAAGTATCAGGTTTTCCGCTATTGGCTTTCTGTGAGATAAATCTTATATCGAGTTCAGGTTAATAATGAATCCCCAATTGAGTATCCGGAAGAATCAGGTAAATATTGAATGACTCCTTAAACCGAAATAACACCTTTTATATGTGGATGCGGATCGTATCCTTTTAGTTCAAAGTCTTCGTATTGGAAGTTAAAAATATCTTTCACGTCAGGATTTATTTCCATGATTGGTAAGGGGCGGGGCTTTCTGGTAAGTTGCAACTTAACCTGATCGAGGTGGTTTAGGTAGATATGGGCATCACCCAACGTGTGAATAAACTCACCGGCTTGTAGTCCTGTTACCTGCGCCATCATCATGGTGAGCAGCGCGTAAGAGGCTATGTTAAAAGGTACACCCAGAAAAATATCGGCACTGCGCTGGTACATCTGGCATGACAGTTTACCGTTGGCTACATAAAACTGAAACCAGGCATGACACGGGGGCAGGGCGGCACGGCCGGCGGCAACATTTTCCGAAAAGGTAAATCCTCCCAAGGGCAGTACACTTGGATTCCAGGCAGCAACCAGCATTCGGCGGCTGTCGGGGTTGTTTTTTATCTGGTCGATTACGATGGATATCTGATCGATATCTTCGCCGTTCCAGTTGCGCCATTGCGCCCCGTAAACCGGTCCTAAATCACCGTTTTTATCAGCCCATTCATTCCAAATCCTTACTTTGTTATCGTTCAGATATTTTATGTTGGTATCGCCGTTTAAAAACCATAGCAGTTCATAAATAATTGAGCGCAGGTGAAGCTTCTTGGTCGTTAAAACCGGAAACCCTTCTTCCAGGTTAAAACGCATTTGATGCCCGAAAACACTAAGGGTACCGGTACCGGTTCTGTCCGATTTTTTGATGCCGTTATCCAGCACATGCTGTAATAGATTTAAGTATTGCTTCATGTATTAATTAATTCATAAAAGGTTGGTGCTAAAACGATAGGGGTGCTAAAACTAAAGTCTTTTCATGCGCTTAATTTCATCGCGAATTCTGGAGGCTTCTTCGTAATTTTCTTCTTCGACGGCTTTTTTTAAGGCTTCTTCCAAATCGGTTATCGACATTTGTTTGTATTCTGATACTTGTTCCGGATCATCATCAAAACTATCATCCATTTCGTTTTCTATCTCTTCATCATCCATTTCAATACCGGCTTCATCTATCACCTCTTTATTGGCAAAAATCGGACAGTTGAAGCGTAACGAAAGGGCTACGGCATCGGAGGTTCGGCTGTCGATATATAAAGTATCTCCTTCGTGCTCGCACACTAACAGTGAGTAAAAAATACCATCTTCAAATTTGTTAATAATAACTTCTGAAAGGGTAACATTTAGTTCGTCGGCAAATCTTTTAAACAAATCGTGTGTTAAGGGGCGAGCCGGTTTCATATTTTCCAGCTCGATGGCAATGGCTTGTGCTTCAAACCTGCCGATAATAATAGGCAGTCTTTTTTTTCCTCCTTTTACTCCCAATATCAGTGCGTAGGCACCGCTTTGTGACTGACTGTATGACATCCCTATGATATCAAGTTTGAGCTTTTCCATAGACTAATTTATAAGAGGGATAAAATTACATATTTATTTAACACTTTGAATAGGTACGCCGTCTGGATTTACTAACAATAATTGAAAATGATTTTTGTTTGTCTAAAATGCTTGCAAAAGAGCTGATAAGGTGTGTTTCATAACGATTTAAGAGGTCAACTTTAAACAACTTCAAGGAGAGGATAATTTATTTGTATTATTTTTTTCTATTGATTATTTGGATGAAACCGATGCCTCAGTTTTGAGGTGTTGTTGCACAAATTATGGCAAATTATTTAGAATGTTAAAAAAAATTAAAAGAATAAAGGTTGAAAACCCGGTCTCCTTTTAACTTTTTTCTATTTTAGCGCATTCTTTGCAAACGTTTGCATAATGTAAAATTTAATCTACATGTTATGAAGAAAAAAGTCTTTACACTTTTATCGATGCTTGCAGTTCCGTTTATCGCCTCTGCAAGCGAAGCTGACTTGGTAATCCCTGTTGGCATGAAGAACGAAACCATTCTTTATTGGACGTTCCTGGTAACTCTTGCCGGATTTCTGTTTGGTTTACACCAGTATCTGAAAGTAAAAAAAATCAGGGCTCACCACTCCATGCTTGAAGTAGCCGATGTCATTTACCAAACGAGTAAAACTTATCTTGTTCAGCAAGGTAAATTTTTAGCCATTCTTTTTGTTATCATCGGCACTATCGTGGCTTTTTATTTTGGCTTCCTTTCTGGCGGAAATTTTGGCGTTGGAGGAGTCCTGATGATTTTAGGCTGGACGGTTCTTGGTATTTTGGGATCTTATAGTGTTGCCTGGTTTGGTATCCGGATGAACACCCTTGCCAACTCCAGAATGGCATTTGCTTCTTTAGAGAAAAAACCTATTAAGCTACATCGTATTCCGCTGACAGCAGGGATGAGTATTGGCGTTGTCTTAGTTTCGCTGGAGCTTACCATGATGACGATCATTCTGATTTTTGTTCCCGGTGAATATGCCGGAGCCAGTTTCATTGGATTTGCCATTGGGGAGTCGCTGGGTGCTTCCGCTTTGAGAATTGCAGGTGGCATTTTTACGAAGATTGCCGATGTGGGATCTGACCTCATGAAAGTCATCTTTAAAATTGGTGAGGATGACCCCAGAAATCCCGGTACTATTGCCGACTGTGTTGGTGACAATGCCGGAGACAGCGTAGGTCCTACCGCTGATGGTTTTGAAACTTATGGTGTTACCGGGGTAGCTTTGATTTCTTTTATCGTTCTTGCTGTAGCTGATAAATCCATTCAAATTGAATTGCTCACCTGGATTTTTGTTATCCGTGTTACAATGATCGTCACTTCCATATTAGCTTACTGGATTAACGATGCGTTAGCGAAAGTCAAATATCATAATGCTAAGGATATTGACTTTGAAGCTCCACTCACCTCCTTAATATGGATTTCTTCTATCCTCTCTATTATTGCTACATTTTTTGTCAGCTATTTCATTATCGGGACACTGCCTCACGATTTGTGGATTGTTTTATCCATTATTATCAGTGCAGGAACCATTGGAGCCGCTGTGATTCCCGAGTTTACAAAAATATTCACCAGTCCCAAATCGGCACATGTGAAAGAGGTGGTTGAAGCTTCCAAAAAAGGGGGGGCTTCTCTGAACATCCTTTCCGGACTTGTTGCCGGAAACTTTAGTGCTTTTTGGGAAGGCTTGGTCTTTTTCATGCTCATGTTTATCGGATATATTGCCAGCACACACGGATTAGATAATATCATGGTTTACCCCTCTATTTTTGCTTTTGGGTTGGTAGCCTTTGGACTTCTCGGTATGGGGCCTGTTACCATTGCTGTTGACAGTTATGGCCCGGTTACTGACAATGCACAGTCTATTTACGAACTTTCACTGATTGAAGAAAATCAAAAAGAAGTTACGCCTGAAATTGAAAGAGATTTTGGTTTTAAACCGGATTTTGAAAAAGCAAAATACTTTCTTGAAGCTAACGATGGCGCGGGGAACACTTTTAAAGCAACTGCTAAACCGGTATTAATCGGAACGGCCGTTGTGGGTGCTACCACCATGATTTTCTCTCTGATATTGGTCATTAAACACAGCTTGGGAATTGACCCGAAAGAAATTCTAAATCTGTTAAATCCATATACTGTTCTCGGATTCCTGTTGGGCGGTGCTGTTATTTATTGGTTTACAGGAGCATCTATTCAGGCGGTTACTACAGGTGCTGCACGTGCTACTGAATATATTAAAAATAACATTGATTTAAAACTCGGTGCAGAGAAAAAAGCGGACATTAATAAATCCAAAGAAGTGGTAAAGATTTGTACGCTGTATGCGCAAAAAGGAATGTGGAACATCTTTATTGTTCTGTTCTCATTCGCTTTGGCATTTGCACTCCTTTCTGCACCGGCAGGATCCAATGCGCCGGTTTCCATGTTTGTAAGCTACCTGCTTTCCATAGCTTTCTTCGGATTGTACCAGGCCATCTTTATGTCCAATGCCGGAGGTGCATGGGATAATGCCAAAAAGGTAATTGAAGTTGACATGAAGGAAAAAGGAACTGATTTACATGCTGCTTCCGTGGTAGGTGATACAGTAGGTGATCCTTATAAGGATACTGCCTCCGTTGCCATGAATCCTGTGATTAAATTTACCACTTTGTTTGGGCTACTGGCTATGGAGATTGCCATTTCGCCACGGTTTTCAGCCATAGCACCTTATGTAGGTTTTGGCTTTTTGGTATTAGGTTTGGTTTTCGTTTACCGCTCCTTCTACAAGATGAGAATTAACGAATAGCGTAATTTTGCATTATACATTAAAAAGGCCGGTGAATTGCTCATCGGCCTTTTTTGGTGTGCATCCATGACAAAATCACAAAATTTATTAGCTTTGTAGAATGATTTTATCGAACTTAAATTTAACTTTAAACAAGTTTAATAAAAACTATTTATGAGAAGTCAATGATATGAAAAAACGCCTACTCTTTTTAGCAGCTTCTTTTTTGATGTTACATGTTGCTTTTGCTCAGTTTAATTTTAACGATAAACACTTTTATTCACCCTACCGGTTTGAATACAACACACTCCTTTTTGGAGATATAAATGGTGATCATTGCTCTGATTTATTAGCCTACACACATTACATTGACAAGCAAATTAATTTGTATATAATAGATAACAACCAGTTAGGTAGTGCATCTTGTATCGGTAATAATTTCGATTACTACAACCTCTCTATTGTTGACATGAATAACGATGGATTCAACGACATCGTGGCTGAAAGAAATACCTCAAGCGGAAATTCTAAAGTGAAGAATATTGTTATATTGCAAAATGATGGTACCGGTCGCTTTACGGAATCGATCATTTATAGTGCAGCTTTATTAAATGCCATTAATTTTACCGTGGGGGACTTAAATAGTGATAACCTGAAGGATTTCGTGTTAACACAACAAGATTCCAATAGATCAAATAGTCTTATATGGTTGAAGAATAAGGGTGGGTATGATTTTGATAAAATCGAGCTTTTAACCCAATCAGTAGGTTCTGAACCTATTATTGTTGATTTTAATGGTGATGGACAAGAAGATATTGTAATGAACAGTAGCAAACCGGTTTGGTATGAAAATAAGGGGTTAGAAAAATTTGTACTTCACAATCTTGATATATATTTAAACGAGAATAATTTTAATTATTTGGCTGATTTGGACAAAGACGGATTAACCGACATTTTCTCTTTAAAAGATGGCTATATTATGGTTTACAAGAACCTTGGAAACGATACCTTTGCAAATGGCTCTCCGCTTTTTATGTTGAAAAAATGCAGCTCCTATTCGCTGAATGATGTTGATGGTGACGGTTATCTTGATGTTGTTTTTAATGAAGAAGAAACCGACCGACTTTATTGGGTAAAAAACGATGAAACAGGAGGGTTTTACACTTTTTCCGAATTTGATGTGGAAAAATCGCGTTATCACTATTTGACAGATATGAATGGAGATGGATATAAGGATGTGGTAACTCCTTTTACCGATTATCGCACTCCCTTGGCAACAGTATTTATCAATGATGGTCAGGGTAATTTTACCAAGGATCAAATTAACTACACACAGGAGGCTGGTAATTTTATTCCTGTAAAGGATAAAAATCATTCATTAAACGATGTTTTGTTTAAAGCTTTCTATCGTAGCAATGATGGTGTTTATGGAAAAGCTGTTTATCTGCTTAAAAACAAGGGTGGTAGCGAGTTTGATTTCCCGGAAGCTGTTATTGAAAAGTGGGTAGATTTTTTTAAAACGGCGGATATGGATAACAATGGAGATCCGGATATCTTTTATGTTGATGAGGAAAATAACATGTTTTGGGCTGAAAATGATGGAACAAACCATTTTTCGGTTAACCACCCAATAATTACTGATTTTTTAGCTGGTTCCGATGTTATTTTAAAAGATGTGGATGGCGATTCGTTACCCGACATGGTGGGGGTTAGCCATAATTCCAGTACCGGTAATGGGCTGTATGTGATAAAAAACAACGATGGTAATTTTGATAGCACACAGCTTATCACACCAGAATTACATGGCCATGTTACGGTTGCAGATATTAATAATGATGGTATTAACGAGATAATTTGTCAAACCGAAAACAAAAATCTTTCCTTGTTTTATCACGATGGAAACTTGATGAAAGAAAAAATTATTTCAACAGGCTATAACTTTACCGTCTCGGCAGTTCATGATTTAGATGGCGATGGAAAACAAGATATTTTTGTTATTATTTCCAACTTCTTTACACACTCTGTTGGATGGTTTAGAAACCTTGGAAATTTTACTTTTGATGCAATACTTATGATTCAGGATTCTACTGATATATCGTTAGGGAGCAGCATCGGATTCTTCGACTGGAATAACGACGGGCTTTCGGATATTGAATGTTTTCCTTCAGACAACTATTTTGTTAATAAAGGGGAAGGTAATTTTGAGTTGTCAAACAAATGGATTGGAATTGAGATACCAGGGGTTGAAAGATTGGTTGATATGGATGGAGATGGTGATCTTGACGTGTTGGATCGGATTTTTGATTTAGAGTTTTGCGTGAATACTTATAATAATAAAACCGAAAGAAATATTACCATTTGTCGGGGCGACAGTGTTAAAAATTTTAATAGGTGGTTGAAAACTACAGGGGATTATTACGATACTATTCCAACAGCGCTAGGGGGAGACAACATCTCTTGCCTTCATCTAACTGTGGCAGATAACGCAAACTCGGAGTTACTAATAACCGGTAATCAGCGTGTAAATGAAATGAATGTTTCCGAGTATTTTATCAGGGAAGACCATAATCTGAGTTACTTTTGGGATGTCAATAATGGCATCATAGTGTCTGATAGCGGGCAAAACAGGGTAAAAATAGCATGGCAACAACCAGGTGCGGGATATGTGACAGCTACAATTTATGATCCGGTAACTACCTGTTTTACGCTAAGCAATTTGTCGGTTACGGTTAATAAAGTGAGTGATGATGAAATTGCTATCTATCCAAATCCTACTTCTGACAAGCTTTTTATTACCAAAACATTTGAAGGGTCTATTACCGAAATATACAACCAAATGGGGGCATTGGTACTTCAAAGCGATAAATCTGAAATTGACATTTCCATGCTGCCGGCAGGAACCTATCCCGTTTTGATAAAAAGTAAAACCAATGAAATCAGGACGAAGGAAAAGCTGGTTGTGTATTAATTATGAGGAGGCAAAGAATTTGTTGAATATACCTTTGAACCGTTTCAATATTAATTTTGAGCAAGTTGCTTAGCTCTCGATACCAAAGCACAAAATGTCAGCCATTTTTCCTTTAATATTCGGTAAGCTGTAGTGTTGTTGTAATTCCGAAAGTGTGAGAGGAAACATAAAGAACTTTATATTTCCTCCCATTAACGGTTCGCTTAGTTTTGTGCTAGCTCAAAACTGCTTGATCCCGTAGCAATATATTGCTTTTCAGGAAAAGTGTCGTAAAGTAGTTTGAGAATGAAACCTATATTTTTAATTTTCTGAGCTTCATCAAAAACAATAAGATTGGCTTTGCGAAATCTTACATTAACCTTAGATTTTCAGTTTTCATAAATTATCTTATCTCTTCACAATCTTCCCGGTAAACGATCGGGTGTTATTTGTTTTGTCAATAACTACCGCGATATAGATACCTGCCGGAAGCGATTCCATGTTTAAAGTAACCGTGCTGCCGTTAATAGCCATTGTTTTAATAACGATACCGGTTTGATTGTAAAGTCTGACTTCACCCCGGATATTATCTGATAGCTGAAGAGTGGTTAAGCTTTCAACCGGATTGGGTGAAAGGGTAACCGACAGTTTGTTTTGATGCTGAATGCCAACTGTCGTGCTGTATAGGTAAGAAACATCGGAAACCACATTGTCGTTGTAGTACATCGACAATAAAACAAATCCCGGGTTTATTTCGTTGGTAAACCAGTCGTAGGAGGTTGAGGGGATGGTGTCTGCCGCAACAAGTGTCCAGTTGCCAGCCATCAATATCCATGAGCTGTCATATTCCATCTCAATAGTTTTTGCCCGCAACGAGTTATAGGTTCCGGTGGGTAAAGTAACATCGCCCCAGGCATCAACCGTTACCGTTTTCTCGGTGCTGTTTTTAAACCGGATGGAATCAATACCCGGAATGGTGCTGCCAATGGTTTTGTCAAAATAAAAGCTTTCGTTACGTTGATTTCCGTATTCCATGGGAAAGTCGATGAACACTTCCTGAGGTTCCAGGTAGATAGCCATCACACCCATTTCGTCCATGCTGCCAACGTATCCGAGCGAAGCAAAAAGGTCGTTATTTTTTGTGCAGAAGATGTAACTAGTATCAATGGCGCTGAGTTGTTTTATGGCATAATTAGCTGTGGGGAAACTGTCGGCATAAGGAGTCCAGTCAGGTAGCTCGGTATAAAGTGTATCGAAGCTGTCGTTACTCAATGCTGCGAAGTTCCAGCTTTGATTAGCGCCGGCATCACCCGGAACTATCGAGCTGTCAGGAACCGTGTCGTTGGCCTGAATAATGGTAACCCCGGCAGAGGCAATATTGGCGTTGGTAATGGTAATTTGTGAAAAACCTAATAGGGTCAGGCTGGTGAACAGAAATGTGAATAGATGTTTTTTCATTGTTTAATGATTTAAATTAAGGAACAAATATAGCTAAGTTGATTCATTATTAACCAATCTTATTTTTCAAAGGTAAACCGGTAGGTTTCGGCACCCTGCCCCACGGCATAACCGAGGTAAGGGCCGGTAAAATCTACTTTATACATAGGCAACTGCGTGTAAACAATTTCAACAGGTTCCCAGGTATAACCACCGTCTTGCGTGTGGAAAAGTTTATAATCAGTATTGTTTTCAAGATTCAAGGTATTATCAGTAGCATACCCCTCTTTATTGGTAATAAACTCAACCGAACTAAAGGAGTTGGCATTTTCAACATTTATTTTTTCCCAGGTGTCGCCTCCATCGTTTGTTATTAGCACCGTGGCATATCCCTGGCTTTCGTGGCCTACCAGCCACCCGTGTTCATCAGTGATAAAATAGGCACCGTAAAGGCGGTCTTCGGTGGTAATACCGGAAGCATTCAGTGTTTTGGTTTCCCAGGTATCGCCGCCATCATCGGTAATCATAATGTATTGTTTTAACGGATTACTGTTTGTAAGAAGGTTATATACAATCCCTTTTAAATTTTGGAAATATATTTTGGGCACAGCATCGTTATAGGGAATATCCACGTCTCCTAATAAATGATGGGTAGATGTTTCTGCACTTCCAATTTTGTAGATTGTTGTGTTGTAAGGTTTGAATATTGCCTCGATAAATCCTTTCGGGCTTAAAGCTATATCGTAAACATCAGAGTGTAAGAAAGTAATATTCCAATTGCCATCATCATCGGGGAATCCAAAATCTACATCCCAATTACCCACTTCGTAGAGGTAATTGCCAGCGGTTCTGACCACCATGGCATTGCCGTTTTCGGCTCCAAGGAAAAGCATCTTTTTTAAGGCATAGGTAAAATTGGGGGGGGCAACTGATTCCCAGGTTTGTCCTGCGTCAGACGTGTGTAACAAGTATCCCCATAAGCCGTAGGCCGACCCACCGGAAATCCATCCGTTGTTGTCGTCAACAAAAAGCACGTCGTGATTAATGGTTTCGTTGGTTAAGCCGAAACTGCTTAAATCATTACTCGTCCATGAAGCATTCAACAAACTGAATGTTACGGTGTCCGCAGCAATAATATTACCGTTTTTAACGTCGTTTACAATCATAGTATGCTCACCGTAAGAGGCTGTGGCGGTGTTCCACTCGTATTGATAGGGTTCTTGTGGTACGCTTCCCAGCAGGTTACCATCTAAAATAAAATCGACTTGCGAAGGGGTTTCCCCGGTGGCACGTGCTTTAAGCATTATGACGCTACCCAGAGCATACCAGTGGCCCTCTTCAGGGGTTTCGAAAAAGATG
>QMPP01000030.1 GCA_003650425.1 Bacteroidota bacterium
CGAGGAGAATAACAAAATAGTAAGAATAAACAGGGGTAATGTTGGAAACAGGATATTTTTCATAATGATGGTTTTATAAAGATAGAAGAGGCCGTCAAAAAAAGCCATTAATAATAAACTTTGACAGATTGCGGAGTCGAAATCGGTTTATTACCGTGTAATACATTTTTCGGCTCCGCTCAGACTGACATAATACATGACTTTACAGACAGCCTCTTATTATTGTATGGTTGTTAGTTACTGCTGGTGTTTCCCATGTCGCTGTAACGTTTTGGCCAGCCATGGGTTGCCAGTTTGCTGCCGTCGCCTTTGTAGCAATAGAGCACCCCTTTTTCGGTGGCATACGAAATAAGGTTTCCGTCGTTATCCATAGCCAATGGGTGAAGGTTTCCTACACCGGCTTCCACGCCAAGAACCCAGTCGAGGGTACCGTCGGATTTTACACAAGAGAGGCTGAAAAGTTCTCCGTTGTAAAATTTGCCATTTTCTGCAATTAATGGTTCTTCAGTATAATTGGGACTTATAATACCTGAATTGATATCGGATTGCCAAATTTGGTTGCCATCGGGTGAAAATTTGGTCAGGTTGCCATTGCCAATGTAGCAGTTTCCGTCGCCATCAATGGTTACCGAACTCGAAGAGTGGTCGAAGGTTTCATCCAGTAAGATGGTATTAACCGTTTGGCCGGTGGCTGATGAGATAATATAGATATCGGCATCTCTGTAATAGATGTTTCCGTTATCAGCAACAGCAATATTACCATTGAGAACCGAACGGGTTGATTTGTTTGGTTCTTCCCAGGCCCAAAGCGAATCGGCAGAGGAGCCGTTATCTTTAAAACAGATAATGGTTCCCAGGTCGTCCACAAAAATATGATCCCCTTTCACGGCTAAACCGATGGCTATTTTATCGTAAAGGCGTGTAATCCAAAGCTCATTACCATCAGTAGGGTTGTAGGCAAACAGAAACCCATCGATAAACTGGCCTGACGAAATATAGAGTTTGTGGTTGGCATAAGCTATGGCCGGCGACCATTCAAAGTCGTAATCGGCACTCAGGTCCTTGCTCCAGGCTACAGAACCGTCAGCCGCATTAAGGGCGTAAATTTTAACGGGATCACCAAAACCGAAGAACACTTTGTCGTCGGCATAAATAACATGGGTAGGGCTTGATTCTTCGAAAGATACACTCCAACGTTCGTTGCCGTCTTTATCGACCGATATAACATGCGATGTGCCACCGGCGGCTCCTTCTTCTTGTCCGGCAAAATAGATGTTGCCGCTGCCATCGATGGCAGGAATAATGTCAGCCAACCCTTTTATAGGGGCATCATAATGCCAAAGCTCTGCATGGTCGCCCGAATCACCCGGATTAGGGATAACAGGGTTTCCGTCTTTGTCGCAACCGCTAAAAAGCATGGTTGTTGCTGCTAAAATAATGAGTGAATAAATTGCTTTTTTCATGGTGTAAAAATTTAAATTTATGGTTAATAATTAATATTCGTCTATTGAAAACAGTAACGGCTTTAGTGCTGAAAGCGTATCCACCGAAACAGCTGTTTTAATCATCTTTTTGTCTGCCACCGATATCTCCGATTTTAGAATAATGCCTTTCCATATACAAACGATACCCATCTCTCCGGTGTATTTTTGGCATGTGCACCCGGCAATGGTTTCTTCTCCCGTTTTTTTAAAATTTCCTGCTTTGAGTAGTTTTTTGGTGCTGTTGGTTTCAGGATTGTGTTGAAAGTAGGTTACCTGTTTTTTGTGGGTGCTTAAATCCATTTCAACCACGGTGTCGTTTATTGTAACGGTTTTCGATTCTACTATTTTGCCACCTTTGGCGGTGTGTAGTTTTTTAATAAGAACCTCTTTTAATCCATAATTGTCAAAAGCAAGTATTTCGCTACCGGTAAAATCACCACTGTAGATGTAGTTTACCTGCGCTGCTTTAATGCAATAGTGATTTTCGGGTTGGGCATAACCAACTACACTTACAATTAACAAAAGGATGAGTAGGAAAAAATAGTTTTTGAGAATTTTCATGGCGCAAAAGAAGCTCATTTGCTACAATAATACATCACCCTTTCGGGTGATTTTTCAGTAATAGAGTCTGTTTTGAGAAAATAGTGATGCAAACGAACGATTTATTCTTCCTGTTGCAGAGGTTCGTGGATGACATAGATTTTTTTGCGGCCATCCATTCTTACATCAAGCGGCCTCTTAAATCGTACATGGGTAAAATAGTGCCCTTTGTTTACCAGCTGCTTTTGCCGTAATTTATCGTAGTTGATTTTATCTATTCCCATTTCCGGTTGGACGGTAAAGTATCCGATATTCATACTGGTAACATTGTGAAAAAAGTGGGAGCCCAGCGAGGCATCCAGTGGGTAGTTATGGAAACTGGTTTCAACAATAACTTTGGCATTTGAAATTTGATGCCACTTTACCGGTATGCCAATCCATTTGTCGCGTGTGCCCCATCGCCCGGGCCCGATGAGTATATAATTTCGTTTTTTTTCAATCATCTTTTTGTTTAGGGCTTCAATCTCCTTGGCCATCTCTTCGGTGGCACTTTTGTCGAAGTCGTGGGGGTCGACGTATATAATGTCGGTGATATCTTTCAGAAGTCCGTTCCCCATGCCTTGTTTTGACAATAGTACTAACTTTTCATCTTCAATCTGATTTAAGTCCACATTACAGTCCTGGTCGCTGTGGATAAGTGGTTTAATTTGCAGGATAAAAAAGGAAGCTCTTCCGTTTTTATCTTTGGTGAGATCGACGGCGTATTCAATTTCAACGGCCGTACCCATGGCTTCTTTGCCAAGTTCCATGGTAATTTCAAGGGTTTTAGCCAAAGGGATGTGGTTGTATTTTAAGATGTTGGCAAAGTTTACAATACGAGGGCCATGTTTACTGATACCTGGGTAAATCATATTGTTATCGGGGTTGTACACCGACACGCAGTGCTTAAGGGTTTCGTGTTTTTCGGCTACGCTGATGTCTTGGTATGCCAGCCCTGCCATTTCGCCGTCAAGAATATTAATATTTTTTTTTCGTAAGTCAACGGCAAAAAATTTAACCTGCGAATTGCGAAACTGATTTTTGGGAGAGTTAATTTCGATGGCTGGATACTTGGGCGAAAACCGAAAAGCTTTTTGGCCTTCTACCACATATTTTCCCAATCCCACGGCAGCAACGGCATAGCCCTCTTCCGGTTTCATGTGGGCAAAAGGGTAGAAGTTGTACGACTGTGCCACGCCACTAATGTGGGGGTAGTAAAGACCATTAAATTCGTTTCCAACCACCTCTTGAATGATGACGGCCATTTTTTCATCTTCAATTTTATAATTTACGGCTCTAACATATCCTTTAGCCGTATTAGAATACACCGAAGCGTAAACCATCTTAATGGCATCGCATACTTGTTTTATCCGTTCGGTTTTATCAGGGTGGTTGTTGGGTAGCAGGTAGGTTTCAAAAATGCCGGCAAAAGGTTGCGTTAGCGAGTCTTCGTACAGACCCGATGATCGGACAGCAATGGGTTTGTTTAAGATATCGAGTAAAATATTGAGCTTTTTGATGGTTTTATTGCTCAGGTTATTTTCTAAAAAGGCTTTCTGAACTTTGGCAAAATCCTTTTCTTCGATAGCGCGTTTTAACAGCTTGTTTTTTTTGATGAAGGTTTCAAATTCATGCGTGCCGATAATGAATGTAATAGGGGTTCGGATTTGTATATCAGGAATATGCTTGTTGAATTCGTAATTGTGAATAAGTGCATTGATAAAGGCCAAACCACGACCTTTTCCCCCCAGCGATCCATCTGCCAGGGTGAAGATGTTGCTTTCAGAAACATCTACACCTTCGTCAAATGGAATAATGTTTCCTTTCTCTTTTTCGTTGCGATGCTCTTTAATCATGTTTAGTAAAGCTTCGCGAAGCTCGGAAAGGCTACTAAAATCGGTAACTTTTTTAGGGTTGATTATCCTGGCTGCTCTGATTTCGCCTCTCGCCATCAGCCACATCGAGAAATGGTCGCGGCTGGAGTGGAATAACAATGAATCATCGGGGATGCGCTTTAACTGCTTTTCAAACTGACGAATGTTTGAAGCACGGGAAATTTCGTTGCCGTTACTATCTTTAAAAACAAAGTCGCCAAACCCCAGATAGTTAGTAATAAAATTTTGGAACTCCTCATATAACGTGTCGGAATTTTTGTAGATAAAGAGTGCTTTGTTGGCCTTGGCAGTTTTTTCGTAACTTATGTCGGACGACTGCATGATAACCGGTAAATTTTCCAGTACTCCGCGTGTATATTTCAATAGCTTAATCCCGGCATTTTCATCAATAATACCCGATTTTTCATACTTAACATCGGTTATTAAACAAAGCATGTAGTTTTTGTATTCGTCAATAATCTTGGTAGCCTCCTCGTAAGTGGATGCCAATAAAATTTTGGGTCTTGCGCGCATACGAAGCACCTTGTAAAGTTCGTCGGCACTAACATCTTCGATAATCTGTTTGGTTTGCTCCATCAATACCTTGTATAAAAAAGAGAGGTATCGCGAGTAGTAAACTGATGAATCTTCAACCAAAAGTAAAACCCTTACCTGAGCCAGACGTGTGTCGTTTTCAACATTGATTTTATCTTCCAGCAGCTTAATCATGGAAAAGAAAATGTTGGAATCGCCATTCCAGGCAAAAACCCTGTCGATAGCGTTAAATTTATGAGATTTACGGTTGAAATAGCCCACGTCGCTGTTGTTATTTAACAATAGATAAATGGGTATGTAAGGGTATTTGCTTTTAATTTGCTCGCTTACCACGATGGGGGTTTGTTTATCGACTCCAACCATGTATATTATCAAGTCGAAATGCTTTTGTTTAAGCAACGAAAAAGCCTGACTGATAGTAGATGCTCCTGTAATACGAGGAAAGGAAGTGAGATTAAGCTGCCCGTATTGCCCCAGCATGTGTTCGGTAAAGCGTCCTTCACGTTCGATGGAATAGGCATCATAAAGACTTGAAATCAGCAAGATTTCTTTTACTTTAAAGGGCATAAGATCGTGGTAGATGTCGCGGCTAAAGGTACCCTTGTTAAGGAATTTTTGTAAAAAGGTGCTGCTTAAAATTCCCTGACTGCTTTCGTTTACCTGATAGCTGCCTATCCCTTCGGTGTCTTCTTGTTTAATTTCGTATGAGTTTAAGTGACGTACGATAAGGTTGGTTAACGAAGTGATAAAATATTGCTGGTCGCCGATAACGTTTTTGTCGTTGGCAGGAGGTACGCTTCGGCAAACCTGTATGTATCCTTTATTACCGGAAAGGGTTTCAAAAAATTGTTCTCTGCAAAAGGAGGTCTGCTTAAATCCGGGTGTTTTGTACTCCTTGTTGTTGTAAATAAAGCGCAGAAAAATGGCTTGATTTTCGGTGCGGTAATAGTTGGCAGCTTCAACAATTTCGTTAAAGGTTACATCAATGTTTTTATTTTGTTTAACAATATCGTTTATTTTGCTAATTATTTCAAGCAGATTTAAATAGATAAAATTCTTGTTAATGCCCATATAGAAGTCTTTTTTGCATTATCACAAAATTAATTTAATTATTGTATTTTCGCAGGATAAAACGAACTAATTACTATGATAAAAGTTGCCCTGGTAGAAAAGCACCCTGTAATTTGTGACGCTATTTCTTCTTTGTTGCGTGGTGCCGATGAAATTGAAATTTCAGGCTGTTATCAAACTTTCGACGACTTGTACAAAACCATACGAATGGAGCCGGTTCACGTGGTGCTGGTACTATTTTATCAGTCCGATATTGCAAACATTGATAATATCAAGCGGTTAACCGAACTTTTTCCCAAAGTGAAAGTGCTGGTACTTTCACTTTATAACAACGAAAAATTTATTCTGAAGTTGATAAAGGCTGGAGCCAAAGGGCACTTGAGCAGCGACACCAACCGTTCTGAAATATTGGAGGCCATCTATACCCTTCGCAACGGATATGAGTTTTATGCCAAAACCATTACCAATATTTTGCTGAATAGCTACCTTGCTCAAAAGGGTGATGACTCTGCTGAGAAGCAGCGTCGGCAGAAGGAGCTCTCCCCCAGGGAGTTGGAAGTGCTTAAAAATTTTGGCGAGGGGTTGTCAAACCGTGAAATTGCTGATAAACTGTTTATTTCTATCCGAACGGTTGAAACCCACAAAAATAACATCATGAAAAAAATCAACCTGAAAACTACGGTTGATTTGGTAAAATTTGCTCTGAAAAATAATATTATCGAACTTGATTAAATAGAATTTGAAGTAGCTTATAGTTGCAAATTGTAAGTTGAATTCAGGGTTAAATTCAGAAAGTATAACAAGCAGAATGATACTAATTTCCTACGCACATCTCTCGATACATCTCAATTTACATAAAAGTGATACTTACTATAAATTATTTGGTAATGTTAAAACTTATTTTGTTGAAAATGACACCGTAAGGCTCGATAAGTCGATTAGTTTTGAAATCTTGAAAAACCAGCAATAGGTATTCGTCTGCCCTTTGATTTATCTCACGGTTTACAACCGTGAGAAGTTAGTAACCCTCAATAGATTATTTTTTCCCCGTAGGGGATACTGAATATTTTGCCACCTCTACATAAAAGTCGGGTTATATTAAATTACGACAAGACAAAGAAAAAAATCTTATCCGTTTCTCCTATTAAAGAGTACCTTTTTTTGTCATTAGCTGTCAATGCTTTTTTGTTTTAAATACTCGTAAATAACTTGTTGCGAACGTATCGGAATTTTGCTACTTGTTTGTTTATACTGGTTGGGCGGATTGGAATTGACCAACCTGGCTTTTACATTATCTTTTAACTGTATTTGCAGGATATCCCATAACTCCTGTTGTAGTTTTTTATCGTACACCGGGGTAGCCACTTCGAACCGGTGGTCGAAATTCCGAATCATCCAGTCGGCCGAAGAGAGGAAATAGTGCGGATTACCCCCATTGGCAAAAACAAAAATCCGGGGATGTTCCAAAAAGATATCGATGATGCTAATGACCGAAATATTTTCGCTGAAATCTTTTATGCCGGGCATCAATACACAAATGCCACGCACAATCATCTTAATTTTAACACCCGCCTGCGATGCCTGCAAAAGCTTACGTACTATTTTTTCATCCACCAGGTTGTTCAGCTTTATAATTGCCCATGCCTCTTTTCCCTCTTTGGCATTTTTTATTTCTGTCGCGAGCATTTTGATGAGGTGGTTACGCATGCTGGTGGGAGCAATACTAAGGTGTTTAAATTTAGGAGGATTAAAAGGTGATTCGATTAAGTGGAAAAATTCTTTTACCTCTTTCCCAATTTCCCGGTTGTTGGTTAACAAGCTGCTATCGGTATAAAATTTGGCAGTACTCTCGTTAAAATTTCCAGTACTGATGTTGGTATAGTATTGGTTTTTGTCCTCTTCCTCTCGCCGAATTAATATGAGCTTGGCATGAACCTTAAACCCGGGCAGCGTTTTAATCACGTTTACCCCTTCTTCCCTCAGTTTTTCAGCCCAATAAATATTGTTGGCTTCATCAAACCGGGCTTTTATTTCGAGGTAAACGGTAACGCTTTTGCCGTTTCGAGCTGCGTTGATAAGTGAATTAATAACGTTAGAGTGATGGGCAGCACGATAGAACGTCATTTTAATTGACTTTACCTTAGGGTCGATGGAAGCTTCGCGCAACAGGTCAACAATGTATTGAAAGGAGTGATAGGGATAGTGCAGTAATATATCGTTGCGTTTGATGGCCTTGAAAATGCTGGCATCGCGCGAGAAATCGGGATGCGGAATGGGTGCCAGTTTAGGATATACCAGGTCAGATGAACCGGGGTTGGGCATATCCATAAAATCTTTGAAGTTATGATAACGGCCACCTCCTCTTAAATGGTCACCTTCGGTTATGCGGAGTTTTTTAAGGAGTTTTTTTAAAAGATGTGGCGGAATTTCGTTGTCGTAAACAAACCGGACGGGAACCCCTTTTTTTCGTTTTTTCAGGCTCTCCTCCATAAGCTCGATAAAGCTCTTTTTTATGTCGTTATCGATGTCAAGTTCCGCATCGCGGGTAAACTTAATGGTGTAGGCGTCGAAAGTGTCGTAACCAAAGGGTTTAAAAATATCACCCATGGCAAATCTGATAACATCATCGAGCATAATAATGTACTGGTGGTTGGATTTGTTATCACCTGGCAAGAGTAAAAACCTGGAGATGATATCAGAAGGAACCCTTACCAGGGCAAAGTCTTCGTTAACACGTCCGGAACTGTCTCTTAACCACAATGCCAGGTAGATGGAGTTGTCGCGAAGAGCATCGGGGTTGCTGAGGTTGTTCAGAATTATTGGAAATAACAGCGGACGGACTTTTTCCTGGAAGTAATGCTGAACAAAAGACTCCTGAGCCGGTGTCAGTTCTGTTTCGCTTCTAAAAAAGATATGCTCTTTTTCCAGATCTGTAATAATTTTCCGGAAAGTGTTGGTAAACAATTCCTCTTGTTGTTCAACGGTTCGTTGAATATCTTTTAGTAGTTTCCGAGGGCTAAAACCCAGTTTTTCTTCTTTACCCGGAATCACCTGCATCATACGGCGGATAGAAGCTACCCTTACCCTGAAAAACTCATCACGGTTATTGGAAAAAATGCCTAAAAACCGAAGTCGTTCAATAATGGGGACGGAAGTGTCCATGGCTTCCTGTAAAACACGTTCGTTAAACTGAAGCCAGGATAGTTCGCGGTTGATATGCTTATGCAAAAGTGTCATTGTTTTGTTGCATTGCGGAAAATTATAAAACGATTCATCATTTCAAAAGTAAAGGTTTTGTAAATACAAACCAAAGCCTTAGAGTTCGCAAGGGCGCATTATAAATTTAAGTTTAAATTTTGACGAGCCTGTTTTCTCCCACTTATCGGCTTTAAAAGTAACGGCTGCTACTGCTGAGGTGGGCAGGTTGTCGATCATGGTTTTTGAAAAATGGTTGACAAGATCG
Source organism: Bacteroidota bacterium (assembly GCA_003650425.1). Taxonomy (GTDB): domain Bacteria; phylum Bacteroidota; class Bacteroidia; order Bacteroidales; family F082; genus B16-G9. Next base: position 9,027 of record QMPP01000030.1, read on the forward strand.
GTTAAAGTAGGGTTATGTCCTACTACCATTACCGATGCAATAGAATCGTCAAGGGCGAAGAGTTCGTTAAATATATCATCGGTATCTGCATGGTAAATGGTTTTTTCGTAGCGAATTTTATCGATGGGATATCCCAACCCGTTTGCCAGTATGGCCGCCGTTTCTTTGGCTCGTTTTGCTGTGCTGCTGATGATTAAATCGGGTAGGATTTTTTTTTGTTTGAGAGCAGCAGTAACTTTCTCACTTTTTTTTCTTCCTTTTTCCAAAATAGGCCTCTCGTGATCTTCCATGGAGAAATCATTCCACGACGATTTGGCGTGACGGGCTATAAGTAATTGTTTCATGGTGTAAAAATACAAAAAAGGCTGTTCAGATACGAACAGCCTTTTTTTTTTGATGATTGCCATTGCAATAACTAGCGGATAACAATCTTTTTGTTAATCTGATAGTTTTTGCCAATAACAGAAACTGAATAAACGCCCTTGGCAAAGTTAGCCAGGTTAATTTGTTGTTTGGTATTTCCATTAACAGTTACATCGTGCTGCTCAAATACCATTGCCCCGGTAACATTCATAATTTTAACATTTACTTTGTCGATGCTGCTACTGCTGAGTTCCAACGTAAAAGTACCATGATTTGGGTTCGGATAAACCGCGAAGTTTACATCGGCACTATTTTCGCCAATGGAGGTACAGTTTTTCAACTCAACCGTAATATGATCGTTTGCGGTACAGCCGTCGGTTGTGGTTACCTCTACCGAAATATCAGATGAGCCGTATCCAACAGTTAGTGTGTCAACGGTAAAAGTTTGATCGGTATCTCCGGTTGACCATAAGTAGGTTGCTCCTTCATTACCTGCATTCAGGGTGAGGGCTGACCCGTTTTGGGCACAGAAAGCGGTGTCGTTACCAAGGTCAACTATCGGCAATGCGGCAAAATTGATTTCGGCAGTATCGGCACTTACACAACCGTTTTCGTTGGATACTTCAACCCAAACAGTAGTAATGCCCGAACCTGCAGGTTGCTGAATGGTTACGGCTTGAGTGGTTTCGCCTGTTGACCATAGGTATGTTGCTCCTTCGTTGCTTGCATTTATTTCGATGGATCCCTCGCCACAAATGGTGGCATCGTCACCAATGTTAACAACAGGTTTTTGAAATATAGTAACGGAAACAGTATCGAACATCGAAACGGAGCCATCTTTTACCTCCACAATATAATCGCGGGTTTCATCGGGATTTAGAACCGGGTTTTGATCTGTCGATGTGAACCCTTCGGGAATGGAATGCCACTCGTAGTTGAAGCTGCCGCTGCCTCCCGTGGTATTGGTAAACAGTTGTACTTCGTCACCCTGACATGCTACATCAACCGAAGAAGTGGCAGTAACTTCGAGGTCGGTAACATTCATTATTACATGAACTCGTTTGTTTGGATTGCCGAGATCGGAAATTTTAAAGTTTAAGTCGGTAGTGTAAGTTCCGGTACTCATGTTGGCATCGTCAAAAGTGAGTGTAACCATGGCAGAGTCAGCAACAGGGATGGTGTCGCTATCAGGATTTACACTTAACCATGAAGCAATGGTCAGCGAGTAGTCTTCTACTTCGCCATAAGCTGTTTCGCCGTAAGGTTTCATGGCATCTTCCGGGCCGGCCAGGCGGATACGCATCCGTATTGATTTTTGGTCGAGGCCTTTTGGAGGGTTAAGGGTTGCTGTAAAAAGCCTTCCCTCGTTATCGGAAGTAAGTTCTGTAATCGGTTCGTCAAATTCCCCGTTGTCATTCCAGTCAACCCAAACCCCACATTTGTCGCCAGGATAAGGATTTCCGTTTCTAACGGAGAGGGTGTATCTGTTTCCTGTTTTAACTAAGGCTGACTGATTGGTAAAGTCGCTGTAATTGTCAGAAGCAGAACCGTTGCTCAGGTTGCTGATAGAAACCCGGTGGATGTATTCGTCGCCACCACCCTTAGCACTTTTGTAAGTGTGATTGGTTGTATTTACCGTTCTGAAGAATGGGGAGAGAGAATAGGCAAGATAAAGCGTTCCTGTATTTTTAATTTTCATTAGCTCATCGTCAACCGAATTCAAATGCATCGTTTTAATAACTGTATCGGGTACAAATACCGATTCGGAAGTGCCATATTGTGTTTCTATTTCGGCGGGTACTGACTCGTTTCCTTCGCCATAAAAAGCTGTAACTTTATAGGTTACATAAGCATAATCGGTTAAGGAGTCAGTAAAAACAAAATTAGAGGTGGTTCCCAACAAGGTGGTGTCGCGGTAAACCTTGTAGTATTGGAATCCCGTTCCTTGTTCATGATTCCAGACAAGATTACAAACACCTGTTTCCTGCGACATGTCAGCGGTAAGTCCGTAGGGTGAGTTAACCACGATGGTTACAAAAGGCGAAACGTACGTCATGGCATGACCCGAACGGTTGTCAGTCCAGGTAGGATAAACCTGTCCGTTATAGGATGAGATGGCTAAATAATCGCCGAAATATCCACTGGCAAGTCCCGGAATAGGAGAGGGGGTAAATGAAACATCACTTACTTTAAAATCTTCCCATGTTTCGCCACCATTGTTGGAAGTAGCTACCCATGCTTCTGCCTGGTTGGCAGCTGTGTTGCGGTTATCATAAAAAACAACACTGAGAACACCGTTTACAGGGTCAACAGATAACCAGGGCTGGTAGTGAACTTTTCCTTGTCCCACGGGATCTTGATTTACACGGATAGGGTCGCTCCAGGTTGTTCCGCCATCGGTGCTTCGAATCATGTAAACATCAATATCGTTTCCGGTATTAACTCCCGGATAGCCTTTGTTGGGCCATACAATGTAAATGTTTCCACTGTAAACGCCATCACTAATATCAACATCCATCACAGGGAAAGAAGCGGTTCTCATGTTTTGAGGGATACCGTCGGCGCGAATACCGTGAATATTGTCGATAGCTCTGAAAGCGGGTTCAAAGGTTGCTCCACCGTCGGTTGACTTACTAAAACCAATAGCACGTTCGGTAAGGGCACCGCCATCATAAACGGCGTAAGCGGCGTACACTTCACCGTTAGGACCGGAAGCAAGGTTTACACCCTGGCAATGACTTCCTGCGTTAACAGCATCACTCAACGATATTTTATCATCCCAGGTAAGGCCGTTATCGGTGCTTCGTTTAAAAACTACCTGATTATCGTGTGATCCACCAAAATCGGTCCATGCATCATACAGATAGTTTTCGTAAGGACTGCCTTTTTTGGTATCGACCCAAAGGTGATTTTTGTCGGCCATATCGTTAAAACCACTTCCTGGTTTTGGTGCTACCTGTACTTTTACCCAGGTAGCTCCCTGGTCGTCGGAATAAGAAACTGCCTGACCGCTATTATTAATGTATCCAACATACCAGCGGCCATTATTTCCGATACAGGCGGCTGGGTCACCGCTGTTGTTACCATTGGGGCCGTGGATGTCGCCATCCCATGTTTCTGCAAAATCGAGGGTAAACAGCCAATCGGCTCCATAAACCGAACCTCCGTTGGGTGGGGTTGAGTTGTTTGAGTTTAAGGCTTCGTTGGCATCGTTGCGGCTCACAAATATTGAGTTTTCACTTTGTGTTGAACCGGCAACATCAGTAACCGGCACATCAGGAGAGTTTTCGGTAATCGACATGGGCGATTTAATTTCGCTTCCTGTGTAAACAGCTGCGGCTACTTTAACATCAGGGTTTCCTAATACGAGCCCTTCGTTAATCATCTTTTTCCAATAGCCCTGGTTATCAATTCGCCAGTCAACTTGAGCACGCTTTGCTCTTTTGTCAAGCTTTTGGTTGTCGCTTATTACTTTGCTGACACTAAAGGTTGCCAATCCGATAACGACAAAAAAGAGTAAAAATTTAATTTTTTTCATTTGCATTTTATTTATTTCTATATGAACAACTTCATAATATGGCTTGTAAATTTGGATATTGTTTTGACAATAATATAGTGTAAAAGGTTGTAATTTCCTAGGTGATATTAATCATAGATTTTTGCTTTGCCCTCTCCTTTTACTACTCTGATGGCATTCATGGCCAAGGCTTTCATTTCATCTTCACCGGGATAAACATGCACGGGTGCAATACGATGTACGTACGAAATAACCTGGTTTACAAAATACTTATCGTATGCAATGCCTCCCGTGATTAATATTCCATCAACATTGCAGCTTAAAACTGTTGACATGGCTCCAACCTCCTTGGCTACCTGATAGGCCATGGCATCGTAAATCAATTTGGCTTTGGCATCGCCTTCGGCAGCACGTTTCTCTACTTCGTAAGCGCTGTTAGTACCCAGATAAGCTACCATGCCGCCCTGACCTGTTATCATTTTTAATACTTCTTTTTCAGAATATTTTCCACTGTAACACAACCTGACTAAATCGCCGACAGGGAGGGTGCCGCTTCGTTCGGGTGAAAACGAGCCATCGCCGTCCAATCCCTGGTTTACATCTACCACGCGCCCGTGTTTGTGTGCCCCCACCGTGATTCCACCTCCCAAATGAACCACCACAAGGTTTAGTTCTTCGTATTTTCGCATGATTGATTTAGCATGCTGACGAGCTACAGCTTTTTGGTTGAGGGCGTGAAATATAGAGCGGCGTGGTAACAAGGGATGGCCTGAAATACGGGCAATCTCTTCCAGTTCATCAACCACCACGGGATTGGTAATGTAGGCTTTAGCATCGGGTAACGAATGGGCAATATCCCAGGCTATTAAGCCACCAAGGTTGGAGGCGTGTTCGCCGTAAACACATTCGCGCAGGTCGTGAAGCATTTTTTCATTTACTTCAAAAACACCCGATTCAACCGGTTTAATAACCCCGCCTCTTCCCATTACTATCCTGATAAGGTCGATGCGGATTTCGGCGTCTTCGAGTTCTTTTAAGATTAACTCTTTACGAAATTCAAACTGATCGGTAACCCGGTCGTATTTTTCAATTTCTTCCTTGGTGTGACGAATGGTTTGAATAAATACGGGGTTGGTGTTAACATAGACCGCAATTTTGGTTGAGGTTGAACCCGGGTTGATGGCTAATATTCTTATTTCTTCCATTTACGTAATAACTGTTATTTAGCCGATAAGGCTGCCAGGGCAATGGAGTAAAGTTTGGTTTTTATGGTGTCGCCCCGCGATGAAAGTACTGCAGGTACTCTGGCTCCAACCACCATGGCACCCAATTCGCTTTTGGCCAGTTTGGTGTTGGCTTTGTAAAATACATTTCCAGATTCGATGTTGGGAAATACCAAACAGTCGGCATCTCCTGCTACGTGGCCTCCCAGTTTTTTAATTTTGGCACTCTCTTTATCAATAGCTACATCCAGCGCCAGGGGGCCGTCAATGTAAGCTCCGGCAATTTGGCCACGGTCGGCCATTTTAGCAATGAGGGCGGCATCAACACAGGCCGACATTTTAGACGAAACCTGTTCGGTGGCAGCCAATACTGCTACTTTAGGTTTTTCTATTCCCAAAGCTTTGGCGGTAGAAATCAGGTAATTGGTAATGGCAATTTTATCCTTTAACTCGGGAGTGGGGATAATGGCCACATCACCAAAAATTAACAATTTGTGGTAATTGGGGTTTTCCATTACTGTTACGTGGCTCAGTACGGCTTTGGGAGGCATTAATCCTTTTTCTTTATTCAGGATGGCACGCATATATTTGTCGGTGCTTACCAACCCTTTCATTAATAAATTGCCTTTACCCTCATTAATTAGTGCTACTGCTTTATTAGCTGCAGCCATTTCGTCGGGTTCGTGAACAATGTCAAATTTATTGATGTCAATTCCTTCAGCTTCACAAACCGAAGCAATAGTGTTTTTGTCTCCCACAAGGGTTGCATCAACCAAACCCAGGTCAACAGCTTTACTTACTGCACCTATTGTGTGTGAATCGTTGGCATAAGCGGCAACCAATCGCTTGCTTTCGTGCGACCGGAGGGCTTCAAACATATCGTCAAGTTTCGTAATCATTTATTTTTTTATTTGGAATAAAAATCTATCATTTTTTGAATGGCATCCCGGCAAACCGGACAAAACTCTTTGGTGTTAAAACTTCTCATCATACAGTCGTGAACAGGACGGTAAATCCCTTTAGCAACATATCCGGCACCTTCAAAGGCACCTACCACGTGGGCATATTTTTTAATATCGGGGGTTGGTATGGGCACGGTGTCATTAACCATATTTTTCCATTTTTTATCAAAGTGACGAAGAGTTGTCAGGTTGGGTTCCCAGGGCTCGATTTTAAAATTGTACATATCACCGTAGGTGTTGTCGTATCCGTATTCATCACCCAAAGCGGCAAAACCGTGTCCAAACTCGTGAATTAATATTTGCGCCGACTTGGCATTGCTGTTTACACTCACGTTGTAGTAGTTGTAAATGGCGCCACCACCGTATTTGGTGCTGTTAACCAAAATGTAAATCTGGTCATAAGGTGCGTTGGCTGCCAAATCGCGAACGCTTTTGTCGTCCATGGTCATCAAGTAGCGTTCGCTGTTAAAAGTGTAATACCCCGTGTTGAGGATGGTTGAATTCCAAATGTTGTCTTTGGGGATATCGGTTCCGGAGTTGGTGGAGGGCGCCAGTACTGCCCGGATGTTGAATTTGTTTTTGTTGGAAGAATAGGGTTCAAATTTGAAAAAGTCGTTTTTAAATTTTTCACAATCGGCAATAAACAAGCCCATTTGATCTTTGGTGTAACCTTCGGGAAGGATGACGACGTCAACACGGTTGGCAGGATCGCCGGTAACATGCACGTTGAAATATGGGTATTCGAGTCGGCGGTCTTTTTTAATGAAATAGTTTTTGGGATCAACCCGGTAGCTGAACATCAATTTCCATTTTCCTTTCCGGTTGCGCTTAAAAATTTCAACTTCTACGGGTTTTTTGGGAAAAGGAAAAATAACCGTTTCGGAAAAGGTACGCCAAACGGTGTCCGCTTCTTGGGTGGTTTGCCATTCGTAAAACAGGGTAGAGTAGCCATGCGAGTAAAGGAGTTGGTGACTTACGGCATCGGATACTTTATAAAAATAGTTTCCGTAGCCGAAGGTGTCAATCAGGTTGGTTTTGGAGCCTCCCCAGTAGGGCTCTTCCAGGAGTTCATCAAAGGAGTAAATTTCATTTTTGTGATTTCCGTTATGATAATAATCGAGCCGCAAGGTTTTGTTTTCAAACCATTTATTGAACTGGGCGTAAGTTGCTATAGATGAAAGCAACAAAGCCAAAAGAATTATTTTTTTCATTCCAAAAATATCAGCTGTTAATTAGTTTGCAAAGGTATGATAATTTGAGTAAGTGTTTTACTGAAAAGGAAATAAGTGAGATGGAAATTTTAGATTAATGGCTAAAGCTATTGTAGCCTCATTTTTTATAATCCCCGCCCTGAAGGACGGGGCAAAAGCATGCTTCATCCATTATAATTTTGCAGGTAGCTTTCTGCCTCGGGATTTTGTGTTGTAAAAGACGAAACAATAAAATGTCATCTATAATAATTTGTAATAGACTTTTTGCCCCATCCCGATAGCTGTCGGGATCATTGTGGATTAATGGCTAAAGCTATTTTAGTTTTGCTTTTTGATAACCCCGCCCTGAAGGACGGGGCAAAGGAAATTTCATTTATCATAATGTTGCAAATAACTTTTTGCCCCGGGATTTATCCCGGGGATATGAGATTTAGTTTAATTGGCTTTAGCCATTAATAAATTACTTGATAGTAGCAGCTAAACCAACAACTCCGGCAGATCAGCAATCTTTGAAACAGGAATTATATCTATTTTAAAGTTTCTTTTGTCGATGCCTTTGATGCTGTATTTGGAGAGAATGATTTTTTCAAAACCCAGCTTTTCTGCTTCGGAAATACGGCTTTCAATACGACTGACAGCTCTTATTTCGCCCGACAACCCTACTTCTCCTGCAAAACAGATGTTGCTGCTGATGTAAATATCTTCGGCAGAGGAGATGATGGCTGCTACCAGTGCCAGATCAATGGCAGGGTCATCCACACGGATGCCACCGGCAATGTTCATAAACACATCCTTGGAGCTGAGTTTAAATCCGCTGCGTTTTTCAAGCACTGCCAACAGCATATTCAACCTGCGAGTGTCGTAGCCGGTAGCTGAGCGCTGGGGAGTTCCAAAGGCTGCTGTTCCTACCAGTGCTTGTGTTTCGATAAGCATGGGCCGCTGTCCTTCTACCATGGCGGCAATGGCAACGCCGGAAGCTTCCTCATCGCGTTGTGAAAGTAGTATCTCACTGGGGTTGCTCACCTCACGCAGTCCCCCCGACTGCATCTCAAAAATACCCAACTCTGACGTGGAGCCAAACCTGTTTTTTACCGAGCGCAATATCCTGAAACCGTAGTGGCGGTCGCCTTCAAATTGCAAAACGGTATCCACCATGTGCTCCAGCACTTTCGGGCCGGCAAGATTTCCCTCTTTGGTGATGTGTCCGATAAGGATAACCGGAATATTGGAAGTTTTGGCGTAACGTTGCAGTTCTCCCGCTGTTTCACGAATTTGAGAGATGCTGCCCGGTGAGGAATCGATGTTTTCGGTATAGAGAGTCTGGATGGAATCAATGATAATAAGGTTGGGTTCCACCGCTTCTATTTGTGCAAAGATGTTTCCGGTAAAAGTTTCATTGAGAATGTAAACTTCAGGGTTTTCCAGTTTCAACCGGTCGGCTCGCATTTTTATTTGACGATAGCTCTCCTCTCCGGAAATATAAAGTGTTCGGAGTCCTTTTAAATTCATGGAAACCTGCAACAACAGCGTTGATTTGCCGATACCCGGTTCACCGCCTACCAGCACCACTGATCCCGTAACCAAACCACCGCCCAGCACACGGTTTAGCTCGCCGTTACGGGTATCGATTCTAATCTCTTCATCAGTTACTATTTTGTGAACCGGAGTGGGTTTTGACAGCGTTTTTTTTGCGGCGATCCCCGATTTCCGTTTGTCGGCTTTTACAATCACCTCCTCCACGAAAGTATTCCACTCTCCGCATGCAGGACATTTTCCCAGCCATTTGCTGGATTGGTTGCCGCAATTACTGCAATAATAAACTGTTTTTGGTTTGGCCATGGTTGATAGGATACTATTTATTAAATACGTGAAATATTACCGGAAGGAAATTATTGTATTTAGTACGAGCCGTTTAAATAAATCCTTCTGACAGACAAAGGTAATATTGTTTTTTTTGTACGCATCATTTTATAGGGAATGAAGTGGTTTGACTTTGGCTTATGCCAATTGTTTCGTTGCCTTATAATATAAGGTGTAATTTATTTTCTGTTCTTTAAAGTTGATTCGCTAAATAGTTTAATACGAACGAAATTGGGTATGAGGATATACTGAAGCATCGATTTCTAACGTCGATTACCAATTATATTTACTGAAAAACAAAAAAATATTACACTTACTACTTGGTAAGTTAAAATATTTGTTTACTTTTGCAACCCATTTCAGAGATGTGAGATAAAAATCATTGAAATAGTTATAGTTAAGGGAACCTGATAAGGTAAAACATAATAGGTTTCTTGCGCGGCTTGAAGGTAAATGCTGCGTTGTTTTTTCGAGAACAACCTACCCAACTCCTTCCTTTTTTAGCCTTCCTTTAATTTATAACCGAAATAAAGAGGTTCATTTAAAATATTTTATACTTTTGCGCCTCCTTAAAAATAGAGGTAATTAAGTTTAATAATTTAAAATTGTTATGCCGACAATACAACAGTTAGTAAGAAAAGGACGTAAGAAACTTGTAGATAAGAGCAAATCACCTGCGCTTGATTCAAGTCCACAGCGTCGTGGTGTTTGTGTAAGGGTTTATACCACTACACCAAAAAAACCTAATTCAGCTATGCGTAAAGTAGCCAGAGTTAGATTAACCAATGGTAAAGAAGTTAATGCCTACATTCCTGGTGAAGGTCACAATCTGCAGGAACACTCAATCGTGATGATTCGTGGTGGACGTGTTAAAGATTTACCGGGTGTTAGATATCATATCATTCGCGGTGCGCTCGATACATCAGGTGTTGAAGGTCGTACTCAGAGAAGATCAAAGTATGGAACTAAACGTCCAAAGAAATAATTATTTGAATAGCATTTAAGCTTGAAATAAAATGAGAAAGTCAAGACCAAAGAAACGAATCATACTTCCAGATCCAAAATTTAACGATGTTTTGGTGACAAAGTTTGTAAACAATCTGATGTTACAAGGTAAAAAAAGTATTGCCTTTAAGATTTTTTATGACGCAATGGATATCGTTAAAAGTAAAATAGAGGATGAACATCCTGTTGAAGTTTGGAAAAAAGGATTAGCCAACGTAACTCCTGCCGTTGAGGTTAGGAGTCGTCGTATAGGTGGTGCTACTTTCCAGATTCCTTCTGAAATTCGCCCTGCACGTAAACAATCAATTGGGATGAAAAACCTGATTGGGTTTTCACGTAAACGTCACGAAAAATCGATGGCTCTTAAATTGGCCAACGAAATCATGGCTGCTTATCGTGAAGAGGGGGCTGCTTTTAAAAAGAAAGAAGATACTCACAGAATGGCTGAAGCTAATAAAGCCTTTTCTCACTTTAGATTCTAACAAACCGGATACGCATTATTAATGGCAAAACAAAAAAATATATCAAGTAACTTAGCCCTTACCAGAAATATAGGTATCATGGCTCACATTGATGCTGGTAAAACAACCACCACCGAGCGGATACTGTATTACACCGGTAAAAACTATAAAATTGGTGAAGTTCACGAAGGTGCTGCTACCATGGACTGGATGGTTCAGGAGCAGGAACGTGGTATCACCATTACCTCTGCCGCTACTACCGTTTACTGGGAACTCTTTGGAAAGAAACATAAGATTAATATTATTGATACTCCAGGGCACGTTGACTTTACCGTTGAAGTTGAACGTTCATTGCGAATTCTAGATGGTGCCGTTGCACTGTTTTGTGCCGTTGGCGGAGTTGAACCACAGTCGGAAACCGTATGGCGTCAGGCTGATAAATATAAAGTACCTCGGATTAGTTTTGTTAACAAAATGGATCGCTCAGGTGCTGACTTTTTTAGTGTTGTTGAACAAATGAAAGACCGTCTGGGCGCTAACCCTGTTCCGATTCAGATTCCTATTGGTGCTGAAGAAGATTTTAAGGGAGTGGTTGACCTTGTTAAAGGTAAAGCTTTTATTTGGGATGATACATCCATGGGAACTAAAATCGTTGAGATTCCAATTCCTGAGGATTTAGTAGAGGCTGCTCATAATGCCAGAATGAAACTTATCGAGGGTGTTGCTGAAGAGAGTGATGAATTATTAGAAAAATTCATGGATAATCCTGGCTCTATTACCGAAGATGAGATGATAGCGGTTATTCGTAAGGCAACACTCGATATGAGAATTACCCCGGTTATGTGTGGATCTGCCTTTAAAAATAAAGGCGTTCAGATGTTACTCAACTCGATTATCGAATTTCTGCCCAGCCCGTTGGATGTTCATGATGTAGTAGGAATCAACCCTAAAACAGAAAAGGAAGAAGTAAGATCAGCCGATCCTAACGACCATTTTTGTGCTTTGGCCTTTAAAATTGCTACCGACCCGTATGTTGGCCGCCTTTGCTTTTTTAGAGTTTACTCCGGTACACTCGAAGCAGGTTCTTACGTTTATAATGCCAACACCGGCAAAAAGGAACGTATTAGTCGTATCATGCAGATGCATGCCAACAAACAAAATCCAATGGATAAGATTGAAGCTGGTGATATTGGCGCTGCTGTTGGTTTTAAAACCATCCGTACCGGTGATACCTTGTGTACTGAAAAACATCCTGTGATTTTGGAGTCAATGTCGTTTCCTGATCCTGTTATTAGTATCTCCATTGAGCCAAAAACTCAAAAAGATATGGATAAAATGGGATTGGCTTTGGCTAAGCTTTCGGAAGAAGACCCTACCTTTAAAGTGCATACCGACGATGATTCGGGACAGACAATCATCTCGGGGATGGGAGAACTTCACCTTGATATACTTATTGACAGGATGAAACGTGAATTTAATGTTGAGTGTAATGTTGGACAGCCTCAGGTTGCATACAAAGAAGCACTTACAGCAAAAGTTCAACACAAGGAAGTTTACAAAAAACAGACAGGTGGTCGTGGTAAATTTGCCGATATTCAGTTTGAAATCGGACCGGCTGTTGAACTAAAAGAAGGATTGGAATTTTCGGATAATGTTAAAGGTGGTAATATTCCTAAAGAATATATCCCATCGGTTAAAAAAGGATTTGAAATGGCCATGGTTAACGGACCACTTGCAGGTTTCCCTGTGGAGAGCATGAGTATCCGTTTGTTTGATGGTAGTTTTCACCCTGTTGATTCCGACCAGCTCTCGTTTGAACTGGCAGCTAAATTAGCTTTCCGCAACGCAGCTAAAAAAGCCAACCCGGTTCTGTTAGAACCCGTAATGAAAGTAGAAGTTGTTACACCGGATGATTACTTAGGTGATGTTACCGGTGACTTAAATAGACGTCGTGCCATCCTCGAAGATATCTCTGCTAAAGTAGGATACCAGGTGGTTAAGGCGAAAGTGCCTTTGTCAGAAATGTTTGGCTACGTAACCCAGTTACGATCGTTAACATCAGGACGTGCCACGTCAACCATGGAATTTAATAGCTACGAGCAAGCTCCTGCATCCATTGCAGAAGAGATTGTTAATAAGGCAAAAGGAATTGTTAGTTAAAAATAATAATTAATAAAGTGAGCCAAAAAATTAGAATAAAACTAAAATCGTACGATCACAATTTGGTTGATAAATCAGCCGAAAAGATTGTAAAAACGGTAAAAAGCACAGGAGCTGTTGTTACAGGGCCTATCCCTTTACCAACTCACAAAAAGGTTTTCACGGTTAACCGTTCAACCTTTGTAAATAAGAAATCGAGGGAGCAGTTTGAACTCAGTACCTATAAACGGCTGATGGATATCTACAACTCAACCTCAAAAACAATTGATGCTTTGATGAAACTGGAATTGCCTAGTGGTGTTGAAGTTGAGATTAAAGTTTGATGAATATTTGACACACAGGCTTAAAGAATAATATCATGTCAGGAATATTAGGTAGGAAAATAGGGATGACCAGCATTTACGACGAGAACGGGAAAAACATTCCCTGCACCGTTATCGAAGCTGGTCCATGTGTGGTAACTCAGGTTCGCACAATGGAGAACGATGGGTACGAAGCAATTCAGCTCGCCTTCGAAGATAAGAAGGACAAGCACACCACCAAAGCGCTTAAAGGTCATTTCAAAAAAGCTGGTACAACATCAAAAAAACATTTATCCGAATTTACTCGTTTTGAAGAGAAGAAAAAATTTGGTGATATTGTAGATGTTACAGTTTTTAAAGAAGGCGAATACGTTGACGTTAAAGGAACCAGCAAAGGAAAAGGTTTTCAGGGCGTTGTTAAGCGTTATAACTTTAAAGGTGTAAATGATGCAACCCACGGACAGCATAACCGTTTAAGAGCTCCTGGTTCAATTGGCGCTTCATCATACCCTTCAAGAGTATTTAAAGGAATGAGAATGGCTGGCCGTACCGGTGGTGATACCGTAAAGGTTTTAAACCTTCAGGTGATGAAAATCGTTCCCGAAAAGAATTTATTAGTAGTTAAAGGATCGGTACCAGGTCCTAATAATTCATACGTAAAAATAGAGAGATGGAGTTAGTAGTTCATTCAAAGAGCGGACAAGCTACAGACAAAAAGGTTTTGCTGGATAATTCCATCTTTGGAATTGAACCCAACGACCATGCTATTTACCTCGATGTAAAGCAGTATTTAG
>QMPP01000031.1 GCA_003650425.1 Bacteroidota bacterium
ATTCCAATACTCATCCATCTGTTCCAGGGTCATATCTTCAATTTTTTTTCCATCTTTGGCCGATTCGGTTTCGATAAACTGAAAACGACGAATAAATTTTTTGTTGGTGCGCTCAAGAGCATCTTCGGGATTTACTCCCACGTATCGGGCGTAGTTAACAATGGCAAAAAGGAGGTCGCCCAGCTCGTCTTCAACCCTTTCCTTGGGAGCATCTGTATCTACCTCGTGTTTTAGTTCTCCCATCTCTTCGGTAACTTTATCCCATACCTGATCGCGCTCCTTCCATTCAAACCCCACTCCTTTTACCTTTTCCTGAATCCGATAAGCTTTTATCAAAGGGGGCAACGATTTGGGAACCCCTTCCAATACTGATTTTCTGCCTTCTTTCAGTTTAAGCTTTTCCCAGTTGTTCAGCACATCTTCTGCATTGTTAACCGATACATCTCCATAAATATGAGGGTGTCTGAAAACCAGTTTATCCGAGATGGCATTTAAAACATCGGTAATATCAAAAGCTCCTTTTTCCGAGCCAATCTTAGCGTAAAACACCAGATGAAGCATTAAATCACCCAACTCACCCTTTATCTCTTCCATGTTTTTATCCAGAATAGCATCTGCCAGCTCGTAAACCTCTTCAATGGTAAGATGGCGAAGGCTTTCCATGGTTTGCTCTTTATCCCAAGGACAGCCGGTTCTGAGATCATCCATTATAATAAGCAGTCTTTTGAAAGCTTCTAATTTTTTATCCATCACGTTGTTGTATTTGTTGCAGGCAAAGGTCGTATTTTTGTGCATTAATACTAAAGTTGTTCAAAGTTTATTGCTATAATAATGATAAAATACATTGAAAATCAGAAAACAAATTCCATTATTTCCCTCTTGGAGGGAAAACAAAGGAGAATCAATTAAAAAGATATTTGTTTTCTGATTTTCAATATCTTATTGTCTGTAGCAAAATTTAACTTTAAACAACTTCAATGATAATGAAGCTGCATTTTTGCCTTATGGTTATAAATTTAAAACTGCATTGTCAACCTTTACCTTGGTGCTCTTGCTAATCTTGTTCATTTTGTTGAACTTAAATTAGTCAATATTGAAATATTATTCTACTTTTGCACCCTTAAAAAAAATGAAGTCTAATTAAGTAAAGTAAAATCAAATAGTTATTTACAATGCAAAACAGAGGAACTATTAAGTTTTTTGCCATTGCATTTGCTTTGGTTTGTTTATATCAGCTGAGTTTTACTTTCGTTGCTTCCCGTTTCGAGAAGAAAGCGAAAGAATACGCTGTTAATGAACAGGCACAAAGCATGGCAAAAGAACTTGCAGGAGGAAATAATCTGCTGGAGAAGTATTATCTTGATTCACTATCACGCGTAAGAGAAAGTTATTTTCTTGATAGTATTGCCAACGAGGTGGTTTATAACATCGGCGTTGACAAATACACATTTAAGGATGTAAAAGCCCGTGAACTGAATCTTGGCCTTGACCTAAAAGGTGGTATGAACGTGGTGTTGGAAGTGTCGGTGGGGGATATTATTTATGCCCTGTCTGGAAAAAGTGATAATCCAACGTTCAAAAAAGCCATGGCAATGGCTCATAAAGAACAGAAAAACAGTAATAAAGATTTTGTTACCCTATTCGGGGATGCATTTAATAAAGTTGATCCAAATGCGCGACTGGCTTCTATCTTTTTGTACGAGTTTAAGGACAAAGGCATCACAACCAATTCTACTAACGACGAGGTACTGAAAGTTATCAAGGAAGAGTCTGACGGTGCTGTCGACCGTACTTTCCAAATTTTAAGAACCCGTATCGACCGTTTTGGTGTTGCACAGCCTAACATTCAAAAGTTAGCTACTTCCGGCCGTATTCTTATCGAGCTTCCCGGTATTAAAGATCCGGATCGTGTTCGTAAGTTGCTCCAGGGTTCAGCCAAACTTGAATTTTGGGAAACCTACAACTTTGATAAAGTTATTGGCTTCTTTCAACAGTTAAATACTACGCTGAAAGAAGAATCAGATATTTTGCCTGCTGATTCAACTGTCGCCGATTCTTCCGCGCCTAAAGCAGCCGGAGTTACAAAGGATAACCAAACAGCCATGGCCGAAGGTTCAAATGCGGCCGGCGATTCTGTTACAGGCGATACAACATCCAATAAATTATTGGAAGAGATGTCAAAAGACTCTGTTGCCAATGTTCAGCAGGGTGAAGAGGAGTTTAAAAAACAAAACCCGTTATGGTTTTACCTTCGTCCTAACATATCGCAGGATGGGAAACCGTTTGAATCTGCATTGGTTGGTTATGCTGCCATTAAAGATACGGCTCGCGTTAACCGAATGCTGAAGGAAGGTTTTGTAAAAAATATTTTCCCTAGAACGATGAAACTTGCCTGGACCGTTAAACCCGATCCACGAAACCCCAATTATCTTGAGTTGGTTGTTTTAAAATCAAGTTCGCGCGATGGTAGTGCAGCCCTCGGCGGTGATGTAATTGTTGACGCCCGTCAGGATTACGATAACAACGGCCGTGTGGAGGTTACCATTCAGATGAATTCAGTAGGTGCTAAGGTTTGGAAACGTTTGACAAGCGAAAATGTGGGTCGTCAAATTGCTATCGTACTTGACAATTATGTTTATTCTTTCCCAAATGTAAACGGAGAAATTCCTAACGGACGTTCCAGTATTACAGGCGGAGGAATGACCATTGAAGAGGCAAAAGACCTTGCCAACATTCTTAAAGCCGGTAAATTACCTGCTTCGGCACGTATTGTTGAAGAAGAAGTTGTTGGCCCTTCATTGGGTCGCGAAGCTGTATCCGCCGGTATGAACTCCTTTATTCTGGCCTTTATCATGGTGTTGGCTTATATGATTATCTATTACAACCGCGCGGGTGTTATTGCCAGTATTGCGCTTGTAGTTAACATCTTCTTTATTTTTGGTGTGTTGGCCTCGTTGGGTGCTGTACTTACTTTACCCGGTATCGCCGGTATCGTGCTAACCTTAGGTATGGCGGTGGATGCCAACGTTATTATCTACGAGCGTATTAAAGAGGAGGTCAGAGCCGGAAAAGGTATTAAACTGGCCATTCAGGATGGCTATTCCAATGCTTACTCGGCTATTATTGATGGTAACGTAACAACGTTGTTAACCGGTATTGTACTTTATATATTTGGAACCGGTCCGGTACAAGGTTTTGCTACCACCCTTATTATAGGTATCCTTTCATCCCTCTTTACCGCTATTTTCATCTCGCGTTTGAATTTTACCTGGATGCTTGAACGTAATATGAAAATTAATTTTTCAAATAAATTTACTGCTAATGTTTTATCCAATACTAAAATTGATTTTATCGCCATGCGGAAGAAAGCTTATATCTTCTCGGGTATTTTAATTTTAATTAGTATTGGTTCGTTATTTACCCGCGGCTTAAACTTTGGTGTTGACTTTACAGGAGGTCGTACTTACGTGGTTCGTTTCGACCAGAATGTAAATACCGAAGATGTCCGTAAAGCATTAACCGCTGCTTTTGATAATGTAGCTCCTGAAGTTAAAACCTTTGGTCCTTCCAGTCAAATTAAAATTACTACCAAATATTTAATCGATCAGGAAGGCTCTAAAGTTGACTCTATCATTCAAAACAGATTGTTCAATGGCATAAAGTCATTCTATAAAACAAAGATAACTTATACCGACTTTTCTTCCGATACTGAAGGTGAAAATAAACTGCTGGGTATTTTAAGCTCTCAGAAAATCGGGCCTACTATTGCGTATGATATTCGCGAAAAAGCCTACTTTGCTATATTGTTTGCCCTTATTATTATCTTCCTTTATGTTGCTGTTAGGTTTAAAAAATGGCAATATGGTGTGGGTGGTGTTGCTGCTCTGTTCCACGATTCCTTGATTACAATTGGATTGTTCTCGTTATTTTACAGTATCATGCCGTTCAGTATGGAGGTTGATCAGGCTTTTATCGCGGCCATCCTAACCATTATCGGTTATTCAATTAACGATACGGTAATTATTTTCGACCGTATCCGTGAGTACAATACCTTATTCCCACGCCATTCGTTACGTCGCAACATTAACGATGGATTGAACAGCACGTTGGCACGTACCATGAACACCTCGGGAACAACCATCGTGGTATTGTTGGTGATCTTTATCTTTGGTGGTGAGGTTATCAGAGGATTTGTATTCGCACTGCTGGTTGGTATCGTGGTTGGTACTTACTCATCGGTATTTACCGCTTCACCCATCGCCTACGATTTGCTACACGGTGATCGTCAGGAAAAAGAGCTAAAGGAAAAAGAAGCAAAAATGAATAGAAAAAAGAAAAAATAACAAATTAATTATTTTTTGAAAAGTCCCGTTGCTTTTAGCTTCGGGACTTTTTTTATTTACTTTTGCGTATCAATCATTAAAAATCCATTGCATTGAGTTTACTATTTTTCGATTTCGGCTCAGGAGAGATAATACTCATCGTGTTGGCTATCTTTCTTATCTTCGGTCCTGATAAAATACCAGGAATGGCTCGTAGCCTTGGTAAATTTATCAACGAGGTAAAGCGTGCTTCGGATGATATTAAAACCGAGATTAACCGTGAGGCCGACAAGAAAGAGCGGGAGCAAAAGCTTGAAGAATATAAAAAGAAGGTGCGGCAACCTGCGGATGGATTAAAATCGCAACCGCGGGGAGCATCTATGGTAAATGATGAACCTGTAGAAGCACCGAAACCTGTGGTAGAAGATAAGAAAAGTGAGGATGATAAACCTAATGAAAATACTACTCAATAATTTGTTGGTAACTACGTTTGGTATATATTTGTGAACA
Source organism: Bacteroidota bacterium (assembly GCA_003650425.1). GTDB lineage: Bacteria > Bacteroidota > Bacteroidia > Bacteroidales > F082 > B16-G9. The sequence continues at coordinate 4,833 of QMPP01000031.1, forward strand.
TTATGAAAATAAATCGTATTCTGCTTAAGCTGTTGTTGTTGGTTTTTATCATGATTCCGCTTATGGTTATCGGCCAGCGTCGAAATCCTGCCAAATCAGCCGATGAGGCTTTCTCACGCCAACAATATTCTATCGCAATCGAGAAGTATAAAAAGGCCTATAAAAAGGTAAAAAAGAATAAAGAGGAGAAGAACAGAATTAATTACCAAATGGCCGAGTGCTACCGGCTGGTGGGAAATTACAAGCGAGCCGAAATAACTTACAAACGTTTAATAAGGGGCGATTACGACAAAAGAGACCCTATGGTGTTGCTTCATTATGCCGACATGCTTAAGATGAATCAGAAGTTCGAAGATGCTAAACAATACTATTTGCGTTATGCCGAGGTGATGCCCGATGACCCCAGAGGTATGGCAGGAGCTAAAACAGCCGAAGAGATTCCAAAATGGATTGAAAACCCTTCAAAATATGAAGTATCCAATATTAAAAAGATAAATTCACGCGAAGCTGATTTCGCACCGGCGTTCTACAATAGTACCTATCAGGAAATTTTGTTTACCTCCACCCGTGAAGGTGCCCAAGGTAAAGAAGAAGATAAATGGACAGGCCAGAATTTTAGCGACCTTTTTATGGCCAAAAAAGATAAAAACGGTGAATGGGCAGCCCCGGTAACCATCGACGCCTCCGAAACCATTAACACCAAAGCCAACGAGGGAGCCGCTACCCTGAATTCAAAATTCAAAAAGCTCTATTTTACAAGATGTCCCAACCCGCAGCAGGTTGAATCGGGATGCCAGATTTATGTTAGCTCGCGTGCAGGCAGAAACTGGGGGAGTGTTTCCATGCTTGATATCAAAGGCGTTGATACCCTTTCTACCGTTGGACAGCCCACAGTTAGTGAAGATGAGCTGATTCTCTATTTTTCAGCGGAACGTAAAGGTGGCTTTGGAGGAAAAGATATTTGGGTTTCTACCCGCGATTCCAAATCAAAACCCTTTAGCCGTCCTTTAAATGTAGGCCCGAAAATAAATACGCCCGGCGATGAAATGTTTCCTTTTTTACGAAACGACACCACCCTCTTTTTTGCTTCCGATGGCCATGGTGGCATGGGCGGGTTAGATATTTTTAAGGTTACCATGGATACCTCCGGAAAGTGGGGAGAGCCACAAAACATGAAATACCCCATTAACTCCACCATGGACGATTTTGGCATAGTCTTTCACCCAGCCGAAGAATGGGGCTACCTTAGCTCAAACCGAAAAGGCACCAGGGGTCAGGAAGATATTTGGTATTTTATCGAACCACCGTTGTTGTTTACTTTATCGGGTACGGTTAAGGATGACCGCACGCTCCTGTTCATGGAGGGGGTTGATGTAACCTTGGTGGGATCCGATGGTGTGTCAGTTTCAACACGTACCAACAATAAAGGGTACTACACCTTTGTCTCAAGCCAGCTAAAACCAAACACTACTTATGATGTTTCGGTTTCGTCACCCAACTATTTTAAAGAAAAGGCCACCATCACCACGGTTGGCGTTGAGTTTAGTAAAGATTTCACTAAAGATTTTATCCTTAAACCCATCCCCGACGAGCCTATTGTGCTACCGGATATTTTATACGATTTGGCTAAATGGGATTTAAAACCTCAGTATCAGGACTCGTTGCAGGGCTTGATTCAAACTTTACGCGATAATCCTAAACTGGTTATCGAGCTGGCATCACATACCGACTCACGCGACAGTTACGAACGCAACGATATTCTTTCACAAAAGCGGGCGCAGTCGGTGGTCGATTATCTTATCATGAGGGGTATCAACCCCAAACGGTTGGTGGCTAAAGGCTATGGAGAGCGGGTTCCACGTATGCTGAAAAATGATGTTGTGAAAGATGGGTTTCTGTTTAAAAAAGGAACTACACTGGATGATACTTACGTTAATTCGCTACCTTCCAATGCACAAAAGGAGGCTGCTTTTGCGCTTAACCGTCGAACCGAGTTCAGAGTATTGCGCCGCGATTTTGTACCTGATAACAATTATAATCCTGATGTAACCAACATCAATATTTCTATCAACCCGGCTGATAATACTACCAAGTTCAGCGAACAGCCTAAAACAGGCGTTTATCTTGCGGAATGTTTGGTAAACAGCTACCGTGAAACATTTGCTTACGACCAACATTCACCGGCCATGATCTCGCTTGATAAAGCCATGGACTTGCTTAAATCGGGAGGTATAAGTAAGGAAGATTTTGAAGGAAACTACGAAAAGGTACTTCAAAATAATACCATTGTAAAAAATGCCATCATTAATCTTAAGGAGGTGCGCATTGCCAATAAGTCGGTTTTTAATGTTAAAGTAAAAGTTAATTACAAACTAAAATACGATTTGGTGCTTGGCGACGATGTACTTAAACGTTTTGGTAAGTATCGTTACAATACCAAAACCCATAAGCTTGTTATTGACGAAGTTAAACCTGATAAATAATCTTTAAGTTTGTAAGAGGTGTGCTATTTATTGAAATTGTTTGTGATGAACTTGTTTAAAGTTAACACGCCAACTGTTTATGAAAGATGTTGAAAATCAGAAAACAAATTCCATTATTTCCCTCTTTAGAGGGAATACAAAGGAGGATTAATTAAAAGACATGTCTTCTATTTCCCGATACGAACAGCGTGGTGTATCAGCTTCTAAAGAAGATGTACACGAGGCCATCAAAAATCTTGATAAAGGTATTTTTCCCAATGCTTTTTGTAAGGTTATTCCCGATATTCTCGGGGGTGATGAGATTTATTGTAACGTGATGCATGCCGATGGAGCCGGCACCAAAAGCTCGCTGGCTTACCTGTACTGGAAAGAAACCGGCGACCTTTCGGTATGGAAAGGAATTGCTCAGGATGCCATCGTGATGAATACCGACGACCTGCTTTGTGTGGGGATTACTGACAATGTGCTGCTTTCGTCAACCATCGGACGGAACAAAAACAGGATTCCCGGTGAGGTGGTAAAAGCCATTATTGAAGGTACCGAATCATTTTTGGAAAGGATGCGAGGTCTGGGTATTGAAATGCACTTGACAGGTGGTGAAACGGCCGATGTAGGCGACTTGGTGAGAACGATTATTGTTGATTCAACGGTAACGGCCAGGGCAAAGCGTACAGATATTATTGAAAACAAAATCCGTCCTGGTGATGTTATTGTAGGATTGGCCTCTTTTGGCCGGGCTACCTATGAGGAAGAATACAATGGAGGCATGGGTAGTAACGGACTTACCTCGGCACGCCATGATGTATTTAGCCATGACCTGGCAAAAAAGTACCCTGAAAGCTACGATCCATCTGTTCCAAAAAAACTGGTCTATACCGGAAAGCTAAAACTTACCGGATCAAGTCCTGTTGAAGGTGTTGATGTTGGCAAACTGGTTTTATCACCCACCCGTACTTATGCTCCTGTTGTCAAAGCAATGTTACAACAACATCGCGACAAAATCCACGGAATGATTCATTGTAGTGGTGGTGCGCAAACTAAGGTGCTTCATTTTATTAATAATGGTCATATTATCAAAGACAACCTTTTTGATACGCCACCGTTATTTGAGATGATACAGGCACAATCGGGTACGCCCTGGGGTGAAATGTATAAAGTGTTTAACATGGGTCACCGTATGGAGTTGTATGTTCCCAAAAATATAGCAGCCTCGTTAATCGAAATATCTAACCATTTTAATATCGATGCACGAATTGTTGGCCGTGTTGAGCCATCGACAGAAAAGAGACTAACCATCCGATCGCGGCATGGTGAGTTCGAGTATTGATAAATGTGCGAATTACTTAAATAGGTAGTATTCATAGTTTGACTTCGACACAACTCACCATCATCCCGACCTTGTAGAGGGTCTTTTAGGCAGTAGTGGCAACCTCCCACAAAAGACCTTCTTGCCTTAGAGAAGGCTTTTTGTTGTTTTAATATTGAATTAGCTCACGGTTTACAACCGTGAGCTGAGTATAGTTTAACTTTTCCACCCTTTCGTTTCAAGGTCTAAGAATTTTGCTTTTTCTTCTTCAGTCATAATACGAATATCATATTCAAGGGTATATCCAAAAGCTGAAAGCGGATCTTTAACCGAATTGATGAGCACATCCGCAATGGGAAGATTGGGAAAAGGAAATACAAAAGTGAGTTTCAAAGTTTTACCCACAACATCAATGTCCTGAATAATGCCCAAATCTACCAGCGAAAAATTGATAGATGGGTGTCCTACTTGTGAAATGGCGTCAATTAAATTTTCTTTTGAAAGTTCCATATTGTATCTGTATTAAAAAATGTTATCTGCAAAAATAGTTTTTTTCGAAAACAATTTCAGTTTGTTTTATGGAAACTTTTTGAACACTTGTCTCCTCCTCGTCTTTGACGAGGACGAGTTGTATTCAAGTTAAATATTGGAATGATGGGCGGGCTTCTAATAGTTTCCATTGCACATTCCTCGATACAATTTTTTCTTCCTAACGTTAGAAAAAACCATTCGGGATGACCCGACGCTCCTTTTCTAATTTTACTACAAACATTGATAAGCTCGGGTAATACCGAGTGAGATTTCAGCAGTTACTTTAATTCCTAAACCTGAATCGGGATAGTATTTGTATTTCTAAAGTGCTAAGGACTCTAGAAATACAAACTTATAAATCATTATAAATCTGTATGTTAATAAGTGAATTTGTTTGCTTAATAGCTTAATCATACAACAAGTACTTGACTTTCGTGTTTTCAGGTTGTATCATCGTACTGTCTTTACAAACTTATTATTTTTTTAACAAAATACTTTTATTATAAAAAAACTAACTTTTTTAATTCTGTTTTTGAGCTTTGCTTCCTTTGGCATTTCTCAAAACACACAAAACTTGCAGGGTGCAGGTACTAATTTTTATAAACACCTGTATGGAACCATCTTTAATGCTTCATCAAGAGGAGCAATGGATGCTCTTGTTTATATTAGTACGGTTCGTGAAAATGATTATGTTCTAGAGGCTTTACAAGCCCGGGGGTATTCCTATACCGTTGCAACAGATTGGACTGATTTTGATACAAAACTGGCCTCTGGGAATTATGGATTAGCCGTAGCATTTGTTCAGACAGGACAGACATACCCTTCTTTGATTGGTTTACAAAGTTTTATTAATACCGGAGGGAAAGTGATTTTTGATGATTATAATCGAAATGAAGATGGTTATGCAAGCTTATTCGAAGCGAGCTACACGGGAAATCTTAACTTTACTTCAATGACCATAATTGACCCAACGCTTTTAAACGGCTTATCAAATCCGGTTGAGATTCATAATCCTGAACCATCTGGATGGGGGATTTATAGCATGGGCATGACAACCATCGGCGCTGGTGAAGTACTGGCAACTTTTCCTAGTGTAAAAGGTGATAGGTCTGAACAAGCAGCTATTATTAAAGGTAATGGTGGAAATACTATTATTCTCGGGTACTTGTCCGATACACCGTTTGATCTTAATCCTGCAAAAGGTACAAATAACAGACAGATACTATTTCAAAATGTTCTCGGTTCTCTTGATCAACCTCCTGTTCCTGTTTCCCCCTGGGCACTTGTCTTTGGAATTTTCCTGATAGCAGTATTCATGGTAATTAGATATAAAAGAAATCTCGCATAAAACACTAATAATTACTCATACGATAAAAAAAAGCTACTTCGAGAGAAGTGGCTTTTTTTTTATCCGGTTTCAGCTTGTTTCATGCTTGGTATCTTTTATTAATCAGCATTATTTTGTATTAATAAAGTCTATTCTACATTAGACGGATATTTATAAATACCCGGTTAATTGATATTTACAATTAAAGTTGAATGAATAAACGTTTATCCATACAACAACTATTTAGGTTCTGCTTGTTTAGGATTTATCTTTGTACTATTATTAATTAAAACTTTTATATTATGAAAAAGCTACTTTTACTTTTTGCCATTAGTTTCGTGACTACGCTGGCATTTAGCCAGCATCAACCAAAACCATTTTCAACAGGTTCTGATGAACCCGTAGTTACAACAAGCAGGGGTGGAGAACTTGACTGTTCAGGTAATTCAATATTTAGTCAATCTCCTGTTAATTCAAACAATGGTTATTATTCTGATAATGGAACATTATATAATGCTCAAAATTTATTTGAGAATTTTTCCGGGTTGACGGAGTGGATAGGGGGTATTACTTTTTGGGGATATATGTATGATGGAGGTGATTGCTATGTGGCTGGGTCACAGGATTTTGAAATAACTTTTTTTCAGGATAATGCCGGAGCAGTTGGGACACAAGTTCAGACTTTTACGGTTACGGTTACGCCAACCGAGACAGGTTCATATTTTAACGGGGCTAGTATTTTAAGATATGACGTTACTTTTTCTTCCGCTGTGTCATTATCTGACGGGTGGGTTTCAGTAGTTAAACTAAATCCGGGTAATAATGATTGTGAATTTGCTTGGCTAAATACCATCAATGGTGATGATTTAATTGCCTATAATCATAATGGGGGTACTCCAGTCTATTATACAGAAAATATGTCATTTTGTTTGACAGGGCAACCTCCTGTACCGGTATCAAATTGGGCACTTATCCTTGGTGTTTTTCTGATAGCTGTTTTCATGGTTGTAAGATACAAAAGGCAAATGGCTTAATATCTATAGAGCTACTATACAATAATAAAGAGGCTGTTTAAAAAGTCGTACATTGTGTCAGTCTGGCGGAGTCGAAGAATGTATTATACTGGTAATAAATTGATTTCGACTCTGATCAATCTGATAAGGTATTATTAAGGACTTTTTAGACAGCCTCTTTTTATTGATTGTTACCATTTATTAATGAGTTATTTTTTTTGCGAAAATCGGAAGGGGTTACTCCAGTTATTTGTTTAAAGCATGCGTTAAAGGATGATTTCGATTGGAACCCAACCATTTCGGCAATGGCTTCAAGGTTGTATATTTTGTATTGTGGTTTCTTCAACATAACTTTTGCTTCCAACACACGGTGTTTGTTTATAATCGCGTAAAAATTCTTTTCCATCTCGCGATTGATAACATAACTTAGCTTTCGCTTGCTGATGCCTATTGCACGCGAAACATCGGCAATGCGTAGCTTGCGATCCAGAAAAGGTTTGTCTTTGACAAGATAATACTGAAGCTTGATAATAATCTCTTTTGTTTCTTCATCAGAAAGAGTAACCAAGTTATTATCTTGCTGCACGGGTATAAAATTACTTTCTGAAACAGAAGAGGTGTCGCTACTTTTTTTGTCTGCTGTAAGCCCGATCACCTCATTGTATAAATTGTCTTGCTTATAACTAAAATATCCGGCTAAACCACTAGTTATTAAAATGCCAACATTAAAAACCTTTGCCCAAACAGCATTGTATTCAGGGTTAATAAAGTTCATTGTTACATTTATTATCACGAAAGCAATAACCGAAATAAAAGTAAAATGCAACCACGATAGCTCAAGCCAGGGAAAAGAGGCATTGTTTTTCTTGCGTATTGCCTTAATGTGAAGAATGATTTGTTTGTACTGTACAGATGATAAAATAACTTGTACTGTAATTAGCACGAAATTTCCCAATATAAAAATGATTGTAAAAAAATCTGATATTTGAAAAATATTTCCTTTCAATAGGGTTTCTGAATGCAGAAAAATGTTTTTCTGATCACTATCCATTAAAAGTATCGCGATGACACTTAAAGCAAAAACAGAAAAAGAAGGTAAATAATACAATGCAATTGATTTGTTATATTTGTTAGATGTGTTGGTAATTCTCATGACGTATCTGCAGAGAGTTGGAATAATGGCCAGTAAAACCGGAAGCTGTATTAAAAATAGATATTTGTAACTAATGCTGTATCCAAAATATTTACTTGTGTTTATTAAAATGTAAAATAACATAAGTAACATAAAAAATCCCAATAGCCGTCTAACCGGGTTTTTTTTGCTGCGTAATGTAAAAAGCTGAACCACGTAAAACAACATTTGATAGACAGGAAGAATAAACAGGATGATGCTGAGATGGTTAAAATTAATCATGTTGAGCAGTTGCATTAGTTAATGCCAACAAAGTTACTAAAATATTGTTCGTTAATTTCAATTGAATGCTTAAATAGTTAGTATTCATGGTTTGACTTCGGTACAACTTACTGTCACCCCAACCTTGCTGAGGGGGTCTCCAAGGCTGTAGTAGCCAGCTTCAGTAAAAGGCTTTCTTGTTTTATTGCCAGACTGCTGCTCAGGAGCCATGCTTACTGGTTTTACGCAGCGGAAGTTTTTTTGGTTACTTTTTTTCGCAAAAAAAGCGACAAAGGAAAAGGTATTCAAGGATTAAACCTGACTTTCCCTGAAAAAATTATATAGCAACTCAGCTTTTCTTTTTCCTATTCCTTCTACCTGTTGAAGCTCATCTGCCTTTGCCAATATGATTTTTTCAATCGAACCAAAATAATCCAGCAGTCTGTATGCCAGTGCCGGTCCAACCATGGGCAGACTTTGAACCAGATAGTGTTGTAAATGTGAAGTCATTTTTGGTTTTCTCCCTTTCCTTTTAACAAAACTCGTGGGATGAATGGCTTGATAAGCTGCCGTTAGTATTAACTCTACCGTGTCTTCTTTTCCAACAGATTTAATGACAGGTATTTGCCACGACAGACTAACTGATAATAAAGCTCCCTTAATGGCTTCCGCTTTAATAGAGTGATTGGTTTTAAAAGGATTTCCTTCTACAATGATTAAAGGTACCAACCCCGATTTTCTTAATTTACTACATTGACTAAAAAGATGTCCCGTTATTATCGACTGAACAAAATCCTCTTTCGTTTTTCGTTCGATAACAATCTCGTTATTTACTATATAATCACCAGCTGAAAGTTGTGCCATTTCCAGTATTACATTTCGCTTGGCAAGCATTAATGGAATTTCTGATCTGGTTTCCCGGTTATCTGCAACGATGGATATTTGCATGGTGATCTTTTAACAGCTTTAATGAATAAAAGTAGTAAAAATTTTTAATTTGATAAATTATCCCAAACCTGGCATTGAACTTGTTTAAAGTTAACTCATCAACTGTTTATTTAAGATATTGAAAATAATTAAATTTAACTTTAAACAAGTTCAATTTGTATGGCTACCTTACAGGAGCAAAGTCAAATGATGTGTTAAAAAATATAAGTTTGAAGTTTAAGGATAGAGGAGCGCTTGGAGCTGTTTTGAGACTTGGTTTTGTAGAAAAGGATGGAAAAACAACCGTTAGCTTCGTCAATCCATATTACATGTTTTATGCCTATTGGGGGAAACAAATGGACGGCAACGAACAAACTGTTAATGCCATGGCAGAAAGTATTTTGAAAGTTTTTAGAACCGATGGGGTTTTATCAGCATTTGGGGGAACTCTTGACAAAGAGGACTTGCCTAAATATCATTATAAAATAATGATGCCCTATTTTGATGACCCGGATGAACTTGAAGATTTTAATTCGTTTGAGGATGGTAATACCGATTCAAAATTAGAAATGCATTTTGTGGTAGTCGTACGTTTGGTTTTCTCTGAAATTGTGAATTTTCTTTGCAAGAAGGATAAAAATTTCAAGGTTGTGCTTTTTGAACCAATGCAATGCAACCGGATTTCGGTTTACTGCATCAGAAAAAACTGCCAGAAAATCGTGCCCGTTAGCCAACAGCCAGCGATAGGCCGGTAACTGTTTGTCGATGGCTGCATCCAATGCGGCATAATGACGATATTTATTTGTTAATAGCCACTTTACTGCTTCATCGCTGCCTTTAATGGCACTACTCAATGCTGCTAACTCTGGGTAACCATTGTTTAACAGCCATTTCAAAAAGGCACCATCTTCTTCCGAAAAAGTTTCGCTAAAAGCCATTAGCACCTTTGTATCATATTTGGCAAGGGAGAAATTCATAGGGTGCAAGATAATAACAAAATGCGATTTCTATTCTAAATTTTGAAGTTGTTTATTATAGACTGTTTCAACGATTTAAAATAAAAACTATGGAAACAGAACAAATATAGGAATAGGAACCGGCTATTTATTAAGATCAAAAGAAAAATTGCAGAACCATGTTCAAGGAACTTAACCCTTTATTACACTCTCAGCTTAGGTTGTCTATCATGTCGCTCCTGATAAGTCTGGATTCGGCTGAATTTACCTATTTGCTTGGACAAACCGAAGCTACAAAGGGAAACATCAGTGTACAGCTTACAAAGTTGAAGAAAGCCGGATACATTACTGTTAAAAAAAGCTATATCGATCGTAAAAGCTTACATCGAACTCAAGTTAGTACTTTAAAGTAAAATTCAGGTCTTGTATTGTCAAAAAATCTTTCAACAACTCATGCCTGATAAATTTCCCCTGATAGGTTTTGCCACCGGAAGCAATCAGGGCAACATAATATCCAGGTATCAGGTTTGAAACATCCAAAGAATTCTGGTCGTTAAAAAATTAAGGTTTTCTGATGAAGTTACAATTTAGACATCGTTTAAATTATTTAATAATAAGTTATTTAGAAGACTCTCTTAACACAAAAACTCAAAAATTGAGTACTTTTGGAAGCTCTGTTTATTGATGATTTAATTAACATTCTAAAAAATAGTACAATGAAAAAAGTTTCAGTTATTGGAGCAGGTAATGTAGGGGCCACTTGTGCCGATGTTCTTGCTCAAAAAAATTTCCTTGACGAAGTAGTTTTAGTAGATATCAAAGAAGGCTTGGCCGAAGGTAAAGCCCTCGATATTTGGGAAACTGCACCTATTCACGGTTTCGATACACGCGTTACCGGTGTAACCAGCGACTATTCAGCTACAGCAGGTTCTGAGGTTGTTGTTATCACTTCCGGCTTGCCACGTAAACCCGGTATGTCGCGCGACGATTTGATTTCAACCAATGCTAAAATTGTAAAATCAGTTACCGATAGTGTGATAGCTGCTTCTCCTGATGCTGTAATCATTATTGTTTCCAACCCGTTGGATGTGATGACGTATGCAGCTCACACCGCTTCAGGTTCATCCGCAAATAAAGTATTTGGACAAGCCGGTATTCTCGACACAGCGCGTTATCGTGCTTTTATTGCAACAGAATTAGGTGTTTCACCCCGTGATATTAATGCTTTACTAATGGGTGGCCACGGCGATACTATGGTTCCATTGCCACGTTACACTACCGTTTCAGGTATTCCTGTAACCGAGTTAATTCCTAAAGATCGTTTGGATGCCATTATCGAGCGCACCAAAAAAGGTGGTGGCGAAATCGTTAACCTGTTGGGTACTTCAGCTTGGTATGCTCCCGGTGCTGCTGCCGCACAAATGGTTGAATCGGTAGTGCTGAACCAGCATCATGTATTCCCGTGCTGTGTTAAACTCGACGGCCAGTGGGGAGAAAAAGGTGTTTACCTCGGTGCTCCTGTTAAATTAGGTCGCGGTGGTATTGAAGAAATTATCGAAATTGAACTGAACGAAGAAGAGATGAAAGACCTCAAAACATCGGCTAACCACGTTAAAGATGTAATGAAAGTTTACGACGACATGAAACTATTTTAGTTCTCCCGTAACTTTTAAATTTTAAAAGCCTGCCGGAATTTTCGGCGGGCTTTTTTTTGTCTGAAAGAGAGTATTTTTACAGCAAAGGTAATACAGGCGCGAAAAGAAGGGATATACCTTAGCGCCTTGCCGTTTTAGCGGTTAATAATTTACGGGTGGAGCGAAGCCAGCCCCCCCCTAACTCACCACCAGCTTAAATCCAATACCGTGAACATTAATCAGCTCAACCTTTGGATCATCTTTCAGATATTTTCGCAGCTTGGTAATATACACATCCATCGAACGGGCATTAAAGTAGCTGTCGTCAAACCAAATTTTGTTTAATGCCACCGAGCGGTCAAGCACATCGTTGATGTTTTCGCATAGCATGCGCAGCAATTCCGCCTCTTTGGAAGTGAGCTTATTCTGCTCTTTGTTAATCATCAGCAGCTGACGATTGTAATCAAAAGTGTATTTCCCAAACTTGTAGATTTTGCTGCTGTTTTTTTTATCCGCTGCCTGTGTTCTTCTCAAAATGGCTTTAATACGCATCAGCAGCTCTTCCATGCTGAAAGGCTTGGTCAGGTAGTCGTCGGCTCCCGTTTCAAAGCCGGTTATCTTATCTTCTTGCATGTTCTTGGCCGTCAAAAACAGAAAAGGAACTTTTTTATCCAGTTTCCTAATCTCTTTGGCAAGCGTGAAGCCATCCATGATAGGCATCATCACATCCAGAATACAAAAGTCAAAATCTTCATGCTTAAATTTATTCAATGCCTCTTTACCATTAGGTGTCAGTACTGTCGGAAACCCTTTAGCATCCAAATACGATTTCAGGATGTTTCCCAAATTTTTGTCATCCTCAGCCAATAAAAGTTTTACCTGCTTTTCCATAATTATTCTTTTTTAATTTTTTCAATGGGTAAACTGATGGTAAAGGTTGACCCCTTACCCGGTTCCGAATCAACCGAAATCGTTCCGCCGTGCAACTCAATAATCACCTTAACATAGTTAAGTCCCAGGCCGAAGCCCTTAAAATTATGAACATTGCCCGTGTGTACCCTGTATAGTTTTTCAAATATTTTCTTTTGGTTTGATTTGCTAATTCCTATGCCATTATCCGACACCCTCACCAAAATTCTGTTGCCTTTATTTATGGTATTGACCACAATTTTAGGTGTGTCAAGCGTGTACTTCATGGCATTATCAAGCAAATTAATCAGCGTGTTGGTAAGGTGTGTTTTATCGCCAATCACCATGCTTTCGTCAGCCTTTTCCGAAACCGTAATCGACCCCTCTTTCGATTGTACCTCTAACTGTTTTCGGCTAACCGCGTCCTCAACAATCTGATGCATATCCAGCATCTCTTTTTTCAGCTTCATCTTACCCTGCGAAAAAACAGCTTGCTGTAGTATCTGCTCCGCCATGCCTCCCAGCCTTTTATTCTCTTCACTAATCACGCTGATATAGCTGTTATACATATTCTCCGATTTTTGAATATCGCGGTCACGCAACGCCTCACATGCCAACGCGATGGTAGAAATCGGCGTTTTAAACTCGTGGGTCATATTATTGATCAAATCATTTTTCATTTCCGACAGTTTCTTTTGCCTGAAAATAGTTTGAATGGTCATGTAAAACGAAATAATAATAATTAAAAACAGAACAATCGAAACCGACAGCAGTCGCCATATTTGTCTGATGATAAACTGCTGCTCGTTGGGAAAATAGATTAACAACTTCTCCGGTACATAAAACGTTCCCGGCGAAACCGAAAGGTTATAGGCAAAACTCTCTGTTAGCAGCTCTTGGGGATACTTTCCTGTTTTTTGCAGTATCATGCGGTTGGTAAACGGGTCATAAACACCAAACTCGTATTCCGTCTTAATACCTTTAGCCTTTAAATTAATCGCTATCAGCGAATCAATCATCTGCCCGTTAAAAAGAAACTGATTATTGGTTTTCCCCGTTTGATAATCAAAAATAATATTCTGCAACTGCGACTGTGTTTTACGCACTCGCCGCATTAGTTTACTAAAATCATGATCCGAACTCACTTTTTGAAGATCGTAAAACAGCACCTGATTCAACGAGTCGTAAGTATCAAATGCTTTTTGGTTGTTCGAGTAAACCTGCTGCTGATTCAGTAAATCGTAACGAATTTTCTGATGATCAACATATTTAACAACATTGACCATGGCCTCGTTCACATCACGAATAAAATTGGAATACTTCACCTTGGCGGCATCACGTATCCAAAAAACCTGAATCACCATCAATCCGATAGTGGCAAAAGTTACCACCCCTATTAATATTGCTGTCTGCCAATTTTTCACTGAGCAAATGTACTAATTCATTAATACCAACGACCACCTGAAACTCAATAACTTAACATTTATTAACACTTGTTATAACCCCTTAACATCTCTACCCGGCGGCTTGCTCTATTTTTGTATCAGCAAAAAAGCGATAAGGTAAATGTTATCATAACTGCGTTTTGTTACAAGGGTTTTCATAATTGTTCGGTTAAGGCGGCTTTCGGGTCGCCTTATTTTTTTGGGCAGCCGGGCGGGCTGTCCGTTATACTCCTTGCCCCAAAACCGTTTCAGCCCTTGTCGGTTAAGGGGGCTTCTGTTAGTCGCCCCTCACCCTCCGGCTTCAAGCGGTTTTGTTGCTGCGGGGTTCCACTTCCATCCCTGCTGCAGGTTTCGTCGTAAAATCTATACTACGAGCGTAGCGAGGTCATCTTTTTTAGTGTCTTCGCGGTTACCCTTTCCCTAACGAGCGTAGCGAGTACATCTTTCATAGCGTCTTAGCGGTTAATCTTCCCCTACAAGCGTAGCGAGTAAATTCCACACCATACATAATTTTCCCCCAATATTCCCTACCTTCGCATCCTAAAACTTAAGCAACATTGATCAAACCCGAAACCATACAAAAAATTGTTGAAACAGCCCATGTCGAAGAGGTAATAGGCGATTTTGTAAGCCTTAAAAAACGCGGGGTCAACTACTTGGGTTTATGTCCTTTCCATAACGAAAAAACACCCTCGTTCGTAGTCTCCCCGGCCAAGGGTATCTATAAATGTTTTGGCTGTGGCAAAGCCGGTAACGCGGTCAATTTCGTGATGGAACATGAGCACTACTCCTATCCTGAAGCGCTTCGGTTTCTTGCCAAAAAATACAATATCGAAATCGAAGAAGAGGCCTTGACCCCCGAGATGCAACAGCAAATCGACGAACGCGAAAGCCTCTTCACCCTCAACACTTTTGTCAATAACTACTTTCAGGAAAACCTCTTTAACACCGACGAAGGAAAAGCCATCGGCCTTACCTACTTTAAGGAACGTGAGTTTTTAGAAGTAACCATAAAAAAATTCCAGCTGGGGTATGCCCTCGATAAATGGGACGACTACTCCCGTCACGCCATCGAAAACGGCTTTAAAAAAGAGGTGCTGTTTAAAACCGGTGTCACCATCGACAAAGGTGATAAAATGATGGATCGCTTTAGGGGCAGGGTAATCTTCCCCATCCACAACCTCACCGGAAAAGTTATTGGTTTCGGAGGACGTATTTTAAGCAAAGACAAATCAACCGCCAAATACGTTAACTCGCCACAATCAGAAATTTACGACAAAAGTAAAACCCTTTACGGCATCTATTTTGCCCGCAATGCCATTCTGAAAAACAACCAATGTTATCTTGTGGAAGGCTATACCGATGTTATCTCCATGCACCAGGCAGGCATCGAAAATGTGGTAGCCTCTTCGGGCACTTCGTTAACAGTAGAACAAATCAAACTGATAAAACGGTTCACGCCCAACATCACCATCCTCTACGATGGCGACCCGGCCGGTATCAAAGCCTCCTTTCGTGGTATTAACCTTATTTTAGAACAGGGGCTCAACGTTAAAATTGTTCTGTTTCCCGAAGGTGATGATCCCGACTCGTTTGTACGTACACACTCCACCACCGAAGTAGAAGAGTTTATTGCAAAGCAGTCTTCCGACTTCATATCCTTTAAAACCAAACTTCTGCTCGAAGATACAACCGGCGACCCGGCTGCCCGTGCCGCGCTAATCAAAGATATGGTAGAAACCATTTCTTACATCCCCGACCAGATTATCCGCACGGTTTATACACAAGAGTGTTCAACCATTATGGATGTTCCCGAACAAACACTGGTAAACGAGCTCAACAAGCTGCTACGCAACAAATACCGGAAAAAAATCAGGGCTACCGAACAGGAAATCCCTCAGGAAGCGGCCATACGGGAAGAAGCCATTAAAGAGTTCGATAAGCTCGACTCAAAATACCAGGAACAGGAAATCATCAGACTATTGCTTGCCTATGGCGACCAATCCTTTGTTGAAACACCTTCGGAAGAGGAAGAACCTGTTCAACACAACATTGCCAAATACGTTATCAACGATTTGTTAGAAAACGAGGTGGCTCTTACTGATGTATCTTTGGTAAAAATATTCAACATTTACCACGAAGCCGTCCAAAAAGGCGAGATACCCCACACTAACTTTTTTGTCAACCATCCCGATCAGGAAGTGGCTGATAAGGCCATCGAATTAATTTCGACCCCTTACGAGCTAAGTCTTAACTGGAAAAAGAATAAAATTTTTGTAAAAACCGAAGAAGACCAACTGCAACTACTAACAAAAACGTCGCTGCTGGCATTAAAAGAAAAGCACATCGGCCGCCTGCTTAAAAATATCGAAACCCAACTAAAGGAACCTGCCGACGAAAAAACAATTACAAACCTCATAAAAAACTACCAAACCCTTAAAGAAGTCCATAAACAGATTAACCAGGCGCTTGAGCGACAAATATTACCTTAAATATTTATCGCGTATATATTACTTGAAAAGTACCCACCCTGATTTGAAGATTAATGACCTTTGTTGAGTAAATTAACGGAGGTAAAAAAGGATAACAATGGTAGAAAAAATCCGTTTCGGATTTAGTTCAACACGGAACTAATCGACGGGTTGTCCCGACCGCTCATAGTCCTGTTTAGCGTGCGGTCGCTTTTTTTTTATTCTTATTTATTTTTCTATCAACCATTCAAATACATTTTTGTGGATTATTCCGGATTTGTTTTGAGTAAAAGCATCTTTTGTTAATAAGAATTTAGGATAATTATCCTTTATTGCTTCTAATGGGGCAAATTCTCTTTTTTGAGTTTCCTCATTCGATATTTCCCAGGAAACCTGATAATATTCAATATCTCCATTCCTATTTTCTACCATAAAATCTACTTCATTGTTACGCAGTCGACCTGTCCAGATTTTATAACCTCTTCTTAATAATTCAAGATATACAATGTTTTCAAGAATATGACCTCTATCGGCTGTTCTTTCCCTACCAACTAATACATTTAGTAACCCAACATCAACGATGTAATACTTTTCCAAAGTAGCAAGTTGTTTTTTACCTTTTATATCAAAGCGATTAACCCTGTAAAACACAAAACTTTCAATATGATATTCAATGAATTTTTCAATTGTGTTATGATGAATATTTTGATTGTCTGCCTTTAATGCTTTTGAAATACTACTTGGGGAAACTTGATTTCCAATATTATTTGCCAAAAATTTTACAAGATTACCAAATGCTCGTTTATCGTAAATTTTATGTCGTTGGGTTATGTCTTTTTCTATAATTGTTGCATACAGAGCTTCTAAATATTCGTATATTTTATCATATCCTTCTTCTCGTAAATCTATTCCTTTGGGTAAAGAAGTTTCATTAATATAATCATAAAACAAAGCCTCATAATTTAAGTATTTATTGCTTGTATCTATTTTTCTGCCTTGTAAATATTCCGAAAATGAAAAAGGTAATATTGAAATCTCAATATATCTCCCACTTAATAAAGTTGCTAATTCACTTGATAATAAGTTTGCATTAGAACCAGTAATATAGATGTCAGTATTTTCTGTAGCATAAAGTCCGTCAACCAATTTTTCAAGATCCGTTATATTCTGAATTTCATCAAGAAAGATGTAATTCATTTTATCGGGTTGTAGTTTTTCTTTTATTTCAAAGTAGAGTTTATCCCAAGATTTGTTAAGAAAATTTTCAGGTAATTCAAAATTGTAAAACTGTATTTGCTTATCCGAAACTTCTTCTTTTGATAAATCATCTCTAAACATTTGCAAAAGAGTAGATTTTCCGGAACGACGCAAACCTGTTACAACCTTTATTATGTCCTTGTCTTTATACGACAACAACTTATCAAGATAATATTTTCTTCTAATTTTTTCTATCATATTGCAAATATACAATAAAGATTAG
>QMPP01000032.1 GCA_003650425.1 Bacteroidota bacterium
GACAGGGTCCACCTCTTCCCATTCCGAACAGAGAAGTTAAGCCTGCCAGCGCCGATGATACTGCTATACCAAGTGGGAAAGTAGGTCGCCGCCAACTTTTTAAAAGCCTTCATGGAAACATGAGGGCTTTTTTTATGCCCTGAAGTAAAGGCTAAATTACAAGCATCAAATCTCAAATAAGCACCAATTCCGAAAAACAGAAATGGCCAAAACGACTTTGATCTTCAAGATACGCACGGCACTTACATCATCCGTGATATGATTGATATTGCTAAAAATTCAGGAGAAGGATTTTACCAATATTACTGGAACAACCCGGCTACCAATACCGAACAAACAAAAGTTGCTTATGTTGTAAAAATCCCTAACACGAGCTACTTTATTGGTGCAGGTTTTTATGTAAAATAGTTTGTTTTTATTGCTTAGTTACCTTTATTAACTTAACCAGTTTCCCCTCAGAATTTGTAAACTTAAAGAGTAAAAGCCCACTTTCCAACTGTGAGAAGTTGATATTTGTTTTACCGTTATATACCTTACGTTTTAAAATAATAACACCCGAAGTATTTATAATCTCCAGATTAAGAAATTCTGATTTTAGCAAATTAGTTTCAATGTTTAAATTGAAACGAAAAGGATTTGGAGAAATAGTAACTTTTATTATTTCTGCTTTAGCCCCCACCCTATCGTACTTAATTATGACCAGATTAGATTGCATCATGTCGGTAATATAACCGATATCAATGTTTGCAACTTCGGCCAAACAATTAAACACACCGATTTCGGAAGGCGTTCCGTATATTAATCCTGTTGCACTATTTAATTGTAAACCGGCAGGCATTCCACACTCCAACCAGAACAACGAATCGATACCTGTCGTATCAGACAATTGCAGTTGAAACTGATAATATTCTCCAAGAAAAGCAGTGTCCAAAACCGTGGTAGTTATTTTTGGATAGAAATCATTCACATAACACGAATCGAATTTTTCGTTAGTATAAATAACGTTACTATCAATACTACAGCACAACAATTCGGCAAAACCACCGGCTGAGATACCAAAAACACCACTATTCAACAAACCATAAATACTGCCAATTCCTTCTATCCAAATATCGCTATAGGTTTCCCTGGGATAAGAGCCATATATTAAAAATAATCTTTTGTAATAATCACCATTTAAAAATAGCGAATCCACACTATCACATACCATTGTAAAATTTTCAAACCCGGCATGATAATTATTAATTGTTACACTATCACCTACTGAAAGGTCAAAATCATATAACAATCCTTCATTTTCATACCCATCAAAATAAAAAGTTTGTTTTGTTGTTGTATCTTCACGCAAGTAGCCATCCATTACCCATTGGATTTGCAACGAATCAATGGTTTTATAAACGGGATAATAAGTTTGATTGTTTATGATTGTTGGAGATAAAACTTTATTGCTATGGGTTCCATTGCATACAGCAAGTCCACAACTTACAATCCCACCACTTACTGTAGACCAAAGTTTGCTTGTATCAGTTATACTGTGATATGCCTGACCCACAACCAAATTTGATAATAAAACAAAGAATAATATCACTAACCTTTTCATGATGTTGTTTTAAGAAGTATTTAACAGAACATCCTCAAAGATACGAATTTCCAAAAAAAAAGCTCCTCCATTGCTGAAGAAGCTTTTATTTTCATTGATTGATTGCATTTAAGCGCCCAAAACCTCCGCCATTTTTTTACCTAAATCGGCAGGGGAATCAACAACGTGAATACCACAGTCGCGAAGAATCTCCTTTTTAGCTTCAGCGGTATCGGCTTTACCACCAATAATAGCACCGGCATGTCCCATAGTACGACCTTTAGGAGCAGTAGCTCCGGCAATAAAACTAACAACGGGTTTGGTTCCATGCTCTTTGTACCAATGAGCAGCATCAGCTTCCATGTTACCACCAATTTCACCAATCATAACAACGCCTTCGGTTTCAGGATCGTTCATAAACAACTCCAAAGCATCACGGGTTGAAGTTCCAATAATCGGGTCACCACCAATACCGATGGCAGTAGTCTGCCCAAGCCCGATACGGGTTAACTGATCAACAGCTTCATAAGTTAAGGTACCTGAACGTGAAACAATACCCACGCGGCCTTTTTTATGAATAAATCCGGGCATAATGCCCACCTTAGCTTCATCAGAAGTGATAACTCCGGGACAGTTAGGCCCAACCAGTCTTGCGTCTTTATCTTTAAGATACTCTTTAACCGTAACCATATCCTCGGTAGGAATACCCTCGGTGATACAGATAATAACTTTAATACCGGCTTCGGCAGCTTCCATAATAGCATCTGCAGCAAACGGAGGGGGTACGAAAATGACCGATGTATCAGCGCCTGCTTTTTCAACAGCCTCTTTTACAGTATTAAAAACAGGCTTTCCAAGGTGTTCCTGACCGCCTTTTCCGGGGGTAACACCACCAACAACGTTGGTACCATAATCAATCATCTGAGAAGCGTGAAAAGTTCCTTCGCCTCCGGTAAATCCCTGAACGATGACCTTTGAATCTTTATTTACTAAAACACTCATTTGTATATCTGTTTTCGATGTTTACTAAAATAGTGGCCAAAGGTAATACGATTTATATAAAATTTAAAAATTAAATGAGTAATTTTGTTATTTACAAATCATTTTAAATTAGTGTATGACCCCATTCAATAACAGTCTATTAGGCAAAGATACCATTTGTGCGGTGGCGACAGCTCCGGGCTCGGGTGCTATTGCCATTGTAAGAATGAGTGGCAAAGATAGCCTTCCGGTTTTATGGAAAGTGTTTCGACCCCTCAGCAAAAAGGTATCAAAAGAGAACATGGAAAGCCACAAACTCTATTTTGGAAGCATCATGGATGGCGACCATGAAATTGATGAAGTACTGGTGTCATGGTTTAAGGCTCCTCACTCGTACACCGGTGAAGATTCGGTGGAGATTTCATGTCACGGTTCTATTTTTATCCAACAGAAAATAATTGAGCTTTTGGCAAGTCATGGGGTAAGAATGGCGGAGGCCGGTGAATTTACCAAACGTGCTTTTCTGAACGGAAAAATGGATTTGTCGCAGGCAGAAGCCGTGGCAGACCTGATAGCTTCCCAATCGAAAATGATGCACAAAGTGGCTCTAAACCAAATGAGAGGAGGGTTTTCGGAAAAAATAGCACAGCTTCGACAAAAGCTTCTCGAATTTGCTTCGCTCATCGAATTGGAGCTTGATTTCAGCGAAGAGGATGTTGAATTTGCCAACCGACAGGAGTTGTATGTTTTAATAAGTGATTTGAAAAGTGAGCTTTCGCATCTTATTTCATCCTTTCAATATGGAAATGTAATTAAACATGGTATCCCCGTGGCCATCATCGGCAAACCCAATACCGGAAAATCAACCCTGCTAAACGCCTTGCTAAATGAAGAAAAAGCCATTGTTTCCGACATCCCGGGTACTACGCGCGATGCCATAGAAGACACCATTGTTATTGATGGATACACCTTCCGGTTTATCGACACCGCCGGTTTGCGGGAGTCTGATGATAAGGTAGAGAACATGGGTATTGAACGTACCTATGACAAAATAAACGAGGCCAGCTTAATACTATATGTTTGCGATATCAGTCTGGCAAACGAAGAATCGATAAACGAAATACTGGAGGAGTTTAAAAATTATATTCAAGACGATAGCAAACATTTTGTGCTGGTGGGTAACAAAATAGATCGTTTGGAAGAGATTCCCCCGCATTTAAAAGATTTGCTTGATTTAGATACTGTTTTTGTGTCGGCAAAGCGAAAGGAAAACATTCATCTGTTAGCAGAAACCCTGGTCGATAAGGTAAAAAATAATAATCTTCAAGACGACATTATTGTTACCAACACACGACATTTTGAAGCGCTATCAGCCGCGCTGGATTCGATTATTCAGGTTGAAACCGGACTGCAAAACGACCTGCCCGGCGATTTGGTGGCCATCGACCTTCGACAGGCTTTGCACTTTCTTGGCACCGTTACCGGTGAAATTACTACCAACGAGATATTGGGTTCTATTTTCTCGAAATTTTGTATTGGAAAGTAGTAAATTCACCCAAAAGTTAATTGTTAATTAATCTCTATCAATAATCATTTGGGACTACAAAAGCAACGATTGGCTCTTTTACCAATTCCCATTCTATTGTTGGCACAATATCTGTACCTTTGCAGCGGTTACGGGTTGTTCTGTCGCCACGCTCAAGGTGTGGAGGAAAGTCGGGACAACACAGAGCTCCATACTTCCTAACGGGAAGGCCACGCTTACGGCGTGGACAGCAAGTGCCACAGAAAATAACCGCCACGCCACTGGCGCGGTAAGGGTGAAAACGTGGGGTAAGAGCCCACGAGCCGTGATGGTGACATCATGGTTGGGTAAACCTTATGGGTTGCAAGACCAAATATGCCGGCGTTGTCATGTTAAGGCATGACAGAAAGATTGCTCGTCTGAGCCGGTGGGTAGGTTGCTAAAGGTTGTCAGTGATGGCAACCGCAGATAAATGACAGAAATCGTGCCTTGGCACGAAACAGAATCCCGCTTACAGACCCGTAACCTTTTTATTTTTTTTATCCCCTCTATTATAGCTCCAGTTACAACCAGCACCACCCTACAAGTAATAATTCCCCTGGTGGGAAGGAGTGTTACGCATCTATCACCAAAAAATTCTCTCCGGATATAACTTTTCCGGCAGTCGTGCGTTTATAAACTGAATCTGTTAATAACTATTTGTCCGGCGATACGTTGTATAGAGTGGATTCAATAATTTTAGTTTCAGAAAAATGACCATTATTATGAAGCACAACCTTTTCATAACCAGCATAATCGTTTTGTTACTTTCGCTTTCTTTCACAGCCTCGGCTCAGGAATCGGTTTACTATAACGAACCGGGGCAAACCTACCGCCAGGCTATGGAACTGTTTAATCAAAAAGCGTATGGGCCTGCCGGCAAACTGTTTGAAGAATATCTTCAGCAGAAAACCAACAACAATCTTTACATCGAAAATGCTGATTATTACAAACTCGTGTGTGCCGTGGAGATGAAAGATAGTGATGCCCTTCCCCTCGCCATCGAATTTGGAAAAAAATATCCTGAAAGTGCACATATTGAATCGGTGTTTTTTGAAATGGGAAAACTCTATTTTTACAAAAAGAAATACCGTCCGGCTCTGAACGCCTTCCAGCAGGTTAAGCCATCAAAACTGGCACCGACTGACCAGGCCGAGTATTATTACAAACGAGGATATTGCCTCTTGAAAACCAACAAACCCGACAAAGCCATTGCCGATTTTGAGAAAGTAATAAACACTAATAGCAACTTCGCTGCACCGGCCACCTATTATTATGCTCACATCAATTACTTAAAACACCGGTACGATGAGGCGTTGCAGGCATTTAAAAAAGTTGAAAACAACCGCCGATTCAGTAAGTATATCCCCGATTACTTAATTCATATCTATTTTGAAAAGGAAGAGTATCAAAAGGTAATCGATCAAGGGGAAAAATATTACCGGAAAGCTCCTGCCAAGTCAAAAGGGGAAATAGCAAGGCTGATGGCCAACTCGTACTACGAGCTTAAAAACTATGATAAAGCCCACGACTATTTTCTTATTTATGAACGAAGCACCCGATCGCTTGGCCCCGAAGAGAATTACAAGATTGGCGTGGTAAAATACAAAGCCGGCGAATACAACGCTGCCATCGGGAATTTTCAAAAAGCTACCAAAGTAAGAGCTGAAATTGCCCAAAGTGCCTGGTATTACCTCGGATTCTGCTATCTCAACACCTCACAGGATAAGTTTGCCAGAGATGCCTTTTTAAAAGCTTCGCAGATGAGTGGTAACGAAGAGATTAAAACAGATGCTCTTTTTAACTATGCAAAAGCCACCATCCAAACCGGGGGTGACCCTTACAATGATGAAATAGGAATTTTAGAGAACTTTATTCATGATAACCCGGCTTCCCCGCGACTGAATGAGGCTTACGACTTGCTGGTACAACTTTTCCTCACTTCAAAAAACTACCAGGCGGCTCTGGAGTCTATCGACAAATCGGGCAAACCAGGAAAGCGACTTCAAGGTGTTTATCAGGATTTGGCCTATTCAAAAGGTGTCGAGTTATTCCGCCGCTCCGATTTCAAGGGCGCTATCCGTTTTTTCGAAAAAGCAACTAAGTATCCATTAGATAAAAGCCTTTATGCCCAAACGCTATTTTGGGAGGGGGATGCTTACTACCAGCTTCACAAGTTTCAATCGGCAGCAAAGTACTACAAACGGTTTATGAAACAAAGAAGTGCCGTTCAAAGCAACCTCTACCCCACCGCTTTATACAACCTTGGGTATTGTGCTTTCAACCAAAAGGACTATGCAACTGCCTCCGGCTATTTTAAACGCTTTATTAAATACAATAAAGCATCCGACAGGCTAATAACCGATGCCCGGCTTCGACTTGCCGACACCTACTATATTCAGAAAGAGTATCAGCAAGCACTTAAATTATACAGCAAAGTTTCCGGTGCCAACGCTCAGGATGCTGACTATGCACTATATCAGGAAGCATCATGCTACGGATCGCAAGGAAATTTCAACAAAAAAATAGAGATTATGAACCGGTTTGTGCGCAGATACCGCCACTCGCCCCTTTATACCGACGTGCTGTATGAAATAGGATCAACCTACCTGGTTTTACACGACCAACGCCACGCCATTACCAGTTTCGATAAAATTGTAAAAGAGCGGCCAAAAAGTGCTTATGCCATTAAGGCGCTGACAAAAACGGGATTACTTTACTACAATAATAACCAATACGATCAGGCGATAAAAGTATTTAAACTGGTTATCGAAAAATATCCCGCCTCCTCGGAAGCCACGGAAGCCCTCAACTCACTAAAAAATATTTACACCGAAACCGGCCATGTAGATAAATATTTTGCCTACGCCAAGGGTCTTGATTTTGTCCAAGTATCCACTTCTGAACAAGATTCGCTAACCTTCACCATGGGAGAAAATTATTACATTAATGGTAACTGCAACAAAGCCATCGAGGCGTTAACAAAATATGTTAACCAGTTCCCAAAAGGGGGATTTGTACTAAAATCGTATTACTACGTTGCCGACTGTTTTGAAAAGCAAAACGACAAGAATATGGCACTTACCTACTATGAAAAAATTCTGACGTTTCCCGATAATGAATACACGGTAAAAGCCCTTTTGATATCAGCCCGCATAGAGTTTGACAATAAAAACTTTGAAAAATCACTAACCTACTATTCGCAGCTATTGGAGCGTGCCGAAACAAAATCCATCAGGCTTGAATCGTTAGACGGAATGATGCGCAGCGCCTTTTACACCGGCAAAAATCAGATTGCTGCCGATGCTGCTCACAAGCTGCTAAAAACTGACAAAGTATCGAAAGATCAAATTGTTTTTGCCCACTACATTATTGCCAAAACAGCGTACGGTTCGGGAAACTATAACGAAGCCAACCGTCAATTTGCCATTACCGATAAGTTATCATCGGGTGAACGGGGAGCAGAATCCAAATATTATCAGGCTCTCATTGCTTTTAACAACAACAATGATAAAAACGCCGAAGAGCTTATTTACCAGTTATCGGATCAGTATACCGATTTTGAATACTGGATTGCCAAAGGATTTATTCTACTGGCAGACATCTACCTAAAACGCGACAACAGTTTCCAGGCAGAGCAAACGCTGAAAAGTATTATCAACAACTATTCAGGTGAAGATCTTAAAAAAGTAGCACGCGAAAAGTTAAAAAAAATAGAAAATGCCAAACCCGCATCCAACGGAAGAAAGGGGGCTGAAAATGAATAGTCAAATGGTTAATATCCGGTTTACCACCCAACCTGTTAATAAAAAGATACTTACTCAACCCGGTAAAACAGTTTCACTTTTATTAATGTTTATCGCACTTTCAACCGTAAGCCTGGCACAAAACAAAACGGCTGATAAACACAACGAGCAAGTGTTAATTGTAGGTTCGGTTGACCCGTCGGTAAACCAAAGCTATAAAATAAATTTAATGCCTGAAGCTCCTGAAATGCCCAAGGTGAATAAGGAGTTTGATTTTAAACCCATCAACAAGTATTTTTACACGCCGGTTACTTTTAAACCCATTAAGGCGGCTACCATAAGAGCCGACAAACCAGGCGACATTTATAACAACATGGTAAAAGCAGGATTTGGGTCGAGGCTCACGCCCTATGCCGAGTTTTTTCATTCCCAAACGCATAAAGGAAAATTCCGCTTTGATGCACACCTTAAACATATTTCCACCTACGGGAAGATAAAAGACTACTCCCCTGCCCCATCGTCATTATCGCTGGCGGAAGTTAGCTTTGACAAATTTTTCCGATATCAAACGTTAACGCTGGGTGGCGGCTACCGCTACAACACCAATCGCTACTATTACGCTACCGATGATTTTCCAAATATCGACGACTCTACCCGTAATTTTAAACAAGCCTACAATCTGGCCTTTTTCGATGCTTCTTTTGTTAGTCATTACAAAAACAATGACAAGCTCCATCACAAAATTAGATTGCATAGTTACTATTACTTCAACAAGTATCAAACCACGGAACTTTCAGCAGCGCTGGATTTCGATTTTCACAAATCTTATGCTGTCACAGATATCCTGGAATATCAATATCTGGGTCTTGAAGGAGGAACAGCATATTTTAACAACGAGGACACCATCATCCACACGTCCGATATCTATGTAAATGTCACCCCCTATTACAAAGCCAGTTATGGAATTTTCAGATTTAAAGCCGGTGTTAACCTGGCATTTTTAAAGGCTGATTCGGTTTCAAAGTTTAAAATCTATCCCGATGTGGAAATCAACGTGAACCTTTTTCCGGGATACCTGCAACTTTACACCGGAATCAATGGCGGGCTGCAAAAAATCAGTTACCGGAAGTTAACCGAAGAAAACCCTTTTATTTCGATGGTGGTAACAAACAGCTGGCTGAACAATAAAATTGGAGTTTATGGCGGATTAAAGGGAAACATCAACAAACAAGTTGGGTTCAATGTAAAAGCGGCCTGGCGAAAGTTTGAAAATGAGTACTTCTTTGTCAACATACCCTCTCAAATTATGCAGCAAGCCCCGGGCATGCCCAACGAACTTTACATGGTAAATGATACGGGAAGCGTTTTCACCGTAGAGGCACAAATCAGCTATCAATATTCCAACCGGTTAAACCTGTACGCGTCGTATGTGAACAATACCTATTCACTCAGTTGTCTGGAGCACCCTTACGGCAAGCTTTTATCGGAACTGAAAGTTGGAGGATCATATCTTATTGCTACCAGGTTTAAGCCCTGGATGGAATTAGTCTATGTAGGTAAGCGATGGTATTTTTCAGGATTGGATTCTGCCGGATTTACACCGGGGGAACTTCCCGAATTCTTTGATTTAAACTTGGGCTTGGAGTACCAATACGACAATCATTTCTCAGGATTTATCAAAGCAACAAACCTGTTGAACAACCATTACGACTATTTTTATGGCCACCCCAATTACGGCATGGAAATTATGCTGGGAATCAGTTACAAATTTTAACCTTACGAACTGATAAACAGAAGTCCTGATTGGTTTTTTCCCTGTTGATAACTTCATTTTTCACAATCGGCAATAACGTAAAACGAAAGGTTACTTTTTGTATCTTTGCACGTTAAAGATTTTAAAAAAAAAGGAAGATTTTGCTATGAGTTCAGAAGAGATTAAAAAGAACGCTAAACAGGAATACACGGCGAATAATATTCAGGTATTAGAAGGCCTTGAAGCCGTACGAAAACGTCCAGCCATGTACATTGGCGATGTTAATGTGAGAGGATTACACCATCTTGTTTACGAGGTAGTTGACAACTCAATTGATGAAGCCCTCGCCGGGCACTGCGATACCATTTCCGTCATTATTCACGAGGATAATTCCATTTCGGTTAGCGACAATGGGCGAGGTATTCCCGTTGACATGCATGAAAAAGAGGGTCGCTCGGCACTGGAGGTAGTAATGACGTTGTTGCATGCCGGTGGTAAATTTGACAAAGGTTCCTACAAAGTATCAGGTGGGCTGCATGGTGTCGGGGTTAGCTGTGTTAACGCGCTGGCTAACCATCTTACCGTAAAAGTCTTTCGTCAGGGAATCACCTATATGCAGGAGTACGAAAAGGGTAAACCGCTCTACCCTGTTAAAGAAGTAGGGTCTACAGATAAAACAGGTACTTGTGTTCATTTTATTCCCGACGACACTATTTTTCTAACCACAGTTTACGATTACGACACGTTAGCCACCCGTTTACGCGAGCTTTCGTTTCTTAACAAAAATATTACCCTCACACTTACCGATGAACGTGTAAAAAAGGAAGACGAAAGTTTTAAATCGGAGATTTTCCATTCGGAGAAGGGTCTTGTTGACTTTATCGATTATCTCGATGTAAACCGCGAAAAGCTTATCCCCGAATCCATTAGTATGGAAGGCGAAAAAAATGGCATTCCCATCGAGATTGCCATGCGATACAACACTTCCTTTTCCGAAAACCTTCACTCCTATGTTAACAACATCAATACCCATGAAGGAGGTACGCACCTTTCAGGATTCAGAAGAGGGCTGACACGTACATTGAAAAGTTATGCTGATAAATCAGGAATGCTGGCCAAACTTAAATTCGACATTAGTGGTGATGACTTCCGTGAAGGGTTAACAGCCATTATTTCGGCAAAAGTTGCCGAGCCACAGTTTGAGGGTCAGACCAAAACTAAATTGGGAAACTCTGAAGTTATGGGTGCCGTCGATCAGATGATTAGCGAGGCATTAAATAATTATCTTGAAGAGAACCCTAAAGAGGCAAAAATCATTGTTCAAAAAGTTATTTTGGCAGCCACAGCACGCCATGCCGCCCGTAAAGCACGTGAGTTGGTACAACGAAAAAATGTCCTCTCCGGATCGGGTCTTCCCGGTAAGCTATCCGACTGTTCCAACAGAGACCCTGTTGTTTCGGAACTATATCTCGTGGAGGGTGACTCTGCCGGTGGAACGGCCAAGCAGGGTCGCGACAGGAATTTCCAGGCTATTTTACCGTTGAGGGGTAAAATTCTCAATGTTGAAAAAGCATTGCCACACCGGGCTTTTGAAAGCGAAGAGATTAGAAATATTTATACGGCACTGGGCGTAACCATCGGAACCGAAGAGGACAGCAAAGCACTTAATCTTGACAAACTACGTTACCACAAAATCATCATCATGACAGATGCCGACGTGGACGGAAGCCACATTGCCACGCTTATTTTAACCTTTTTCTTCCGTTACATGCGCGACCTTATTGAATTAGGCTACGTATATATTGCCACCCCCCCACTCTACCTTATCAAAAAAGGAAAAACACAGCAATATTGCTGGTCGGAAGAAGAGCGTGAAAAAATTGGCAAAGAACTGTCACCAGACGGCTCTGAAAAAGGGTTACATATACAGCGTTACAAAGGTCTTGGTGAGATGAACGCCGAGCAGCTTTGGTCAACCACCATGGATCCGGAACACCGTACCCTTCGGCAGGTAACTATCGAAAATGGTACCGAAGCCGACCACGTTTTCTCAATGTTAATGGGCGGTGATGTTGCCCCGCGCCGGGAGTTTATCGAAGCAAACGCGCATTACGCTAATATTGACGCATAGAATTTACAACTACATAACAGGTTTTAATACTCGTTAAACAAACCTGTGTTATAGTTTCTTAGGTACTACCACGAATTTAGTGGAATATTGACAAATACGAAAATGATAAAATGCTTAAATGCGAAAATAATAATCGATTTAGAATAAAGCACGATGGCATAACAACAGCTATTAGTGCCTATCTGAGAAAGAAAGAAATACAAGGTTCGTGTTCCAAATTTTAGTAGGCTTGCATACAGAAAAATAGAAGTAAAAACAACGGCACACACCATATTCAAACCGTTTAGTGGCAGCATGAACGAAGGGTCTGAATTCAAGGAACAGAATGAAACAACAGAGATTTTCCATATTGAAAAGACTAAAAAGTTTTAAGCATGCATTTAATGGACTTCGAATCCTGATAAAAGAGGAGCATAATGCAAGAATCCATTTGTTTGCAACGATTTGTGTTGTAATTGCAGGGTTGTTTTTAAAGATATCACTAAATGAGTGGATTGCAATTACTTTTTCAATTGGCCTTGTCATTAGTCTTGAAATAATGAATTCGTCTATTGAGAGTATGGCAGACTTCATATCTCCTGAAAGGCACGAAAAGATAAAAAAGATTAAAGATTTGTCAGCATCTGGCGTATTGATAAGTGCAATAACAGCGTTGATAATAGGATTGATAATTTTTATACCCAAAATATTCAAATTATGATAAAAAAATATCTTTAATTTGGATTGTTACTCAAATATAAAAGAAAGATGCTTTAATAAAGCTCTGAAAGTGTTGCTTAAGCATAAGCACCGGGTAATATTACAAAGGCTTCTAGTTACTACTTTTACTGCTCTTTTTCGAGTCGGATTCATTATCTAACCCGAGGTTGGAAACCAGCATACTCTGTAATCGTGCCGGTAAAATATTATATTTGATTTCACCCTTCACGCTATAGGAAATATTTCCTGTTTCTTCGGATACCAAAATAGCAATGGCATCCGAAATTTCGGTAATCCCTACAGCTGCACGATGCCGAAGACCCGCCGTAAGCTTTAAATGTTTTTTAGTAACAGGCAAAATACAGGCTGCTGCTTTGATACGATTATTAGAAATAATCATGGCACCATCGTGCAGCGGACTGTTTTTAAAAAAGATGTTTTCAATCAAGGGTACCGAAATAACACCATCAATCACCTGTCCTGATTCAACATATTGCTGCAGCTCATTCTGACGCGTTATCACGATTAAGGCACCCTGTTTTATATCGCTCATCCTGTTACAGGCAACCACAATCGGATCGATGTTAATTTCGTAGGTATCCTGAAAGAAGTTTTTCATAAACCCAAGCTTTTTACTGTATTTCTCCCAGAACGAAGTGGTTCCAAGCGTAAAAAGAAACTCCCTGATTTCGGGTTGAAAGATGATAATCAAAGCGATAAAACCACCGCTGATAAAGGCGCCTAGAATTTCGGTGAGCATGGTCATTTGAAGCGCGTTTACCACTTTCCATATTAAAAATACCGCCACAATGCCTATCAGAATATTAGTAGCAGCAGTTCCCTTCAACAATTTATAGGTTGTATAAAGCAGGGCAGCCACCAAAATGATGTCAACCAGATCGTACCAGCGAAAATCGATGAAATTGAGAAATAGTAATTCCAAGGGTTCAGATTTTTGTCAAAAATAACAAATTAAATCGATTAAATATAAAATATCACTTTGTTTCACTCAGTATAAGCTTTACCACTACTAATCAATTACCACTTTTACAAAAACATCTTAAATTCAAATAGCACATAAAGTTTAATAACTCATTTAAATTACCTTGCCCTGATAAAAAACAAAATAGAATAATATATACGGTTTCAGAAAATAATTTGTTACTTTGTAAACATATTTCACAGGATATAAAATGAAAAAAAATAAATTAATAGCACCTTTTGTAAAATGGGTAGGGGGAAAAAGACAACTCTTACCAGCTATTAATAACCTGTTACCTACAAAATACACTACTTACTATGAGCCTTTCGTCGGTGGAGGAGCTGTATTATTTTATATTCAACCAAAAAAAGCAGTAATAAATGATTTCAATAGTGAACTAATTAACGTTTATAATGTTATTAAAAATAATCCTAATGAGCTTATTTCAGATTTAAAAACTCATATAAATGAACCCGAATACTATTATCATTTAAGGGCATTAGACAGAAGAAAAGATTACAGCAAACTTTCTAGCATAAAAAAAGCTTCAAGAATTATATATTTAAATAAGACTTGTTACAACGGCCTCTATCGGGTAAATAATTCTGGTGAGTTCAACTCACCTTTTGGAAGATATAAAAACCCTAACATTATTAACGAAACAACTATCAAAGCCGTCAACAAGTATTTAAATAACAATAAAATTACAATTTTAAATGTCGATTTTGAAAACGCTTTAGAAGGAATAAAAAAAGGTGCTTTTGTCTATTTCGACCCCCCTTATGAACCTGTTTCAAAAAGCTCAAATTTTACAGGATATATACAAGGTGGATTTAATTTATTTGATCAAATCAGATTACGTGATCTATGTATTGATTTAGATTCAAAAGGCATAAAGTTCTTATTGTCAAACTCAGCAACACCTTTAATTAAAGATTTATATAATAACTTTAATATTAAATATGTTAAAGCAATTAGATCAATAAACTCAAACGCAAAAAAAAGAGGAGAAATAGACGAATTACTAATAAGAAACTATGAGTAATACCAAAAATGATATGGCTTGGGAAAAGCTATTTGAGAAATATAGAATTGTTGAAAGCATAGTGAAAAATAATGCATTCACAATTAAATCATCACAAATTAATGAGTTTAGGGAATCCCGATTAATGACAAAATTTGATTATAAATCGCAATTACCAAAAATATTCGCGGAACATAATTTATCAATTTTACCAAATTCAAGAAGTAGTTATATTATTTCAAATTTTGAAACTTTTAAAAATTTTGAAACTTCTAACCCAGTTGTCGAAAACATATCATTTCCGAACTACATTGAAAGCATAGACTACAATAATATAACAAGTGAAAGTACTGCATTAAATTGTGCATACATTACAGGAATGATAGAAGATTTTGTTCAAGATGAAAATTTAAAGCCTACAGTAAATGGGCGAATGGGGTCTTCTAAATTTGAATTTAACATAAATTCAAAAAATGGATTACTTCACATTGCAGTAACCAACTCTCAAATGGAAATTGATGGTGGATATGAAGGTGTTAACTTTTTAAGTTTAATTGAAACTAAAAATTCTCTGTCAAACGATTTCTTAATTCGACAAATGTATTATCCATACCGGTTATGGAATAATAGAATTTCAAAAAAAGTAAATTCACTATTTTTAACTTATACAAATGGAATATTTCATTTTCGGGAATATGAATTTGAAGATGTAAATTTATATAACTCATTAGTTCTTAAACGTGAGAAAAAATATTCAATACGTGATGGTTCAATAAATTTGGAAACTATTCAACAGATTATCAATTCTGTTATCAAGGTGGAAGAACCAAAAATTGCTTTTCCACAGGCTGATTCGTTTGAAAGAGTTATCAACCTTTGTGAACTTTTGAATAAACACAAAACATTAAATAGAGATGATATTACTGAAAATTACGACTTTGATTCCAGACAGACAAACTATTATACTGATGCTGCAAGGTATTTAGGAATAGTAGATAAAAAATTTGAAAAGGGTAAAGTAGCATATTTTTTAACTACACGAGGAAAAAAATTATTTAATTTATCAATATTTAGCCGTCAGATTGAATTTATTAAATTAATCTTAACTCATTCAGCTTTTAACGAAACATTAAAATTATACTTCAAAAAAAGTGAAGAACCCTCTAAACAAGAAATAGTGGGTATTATGAAGTCTGCTAACTTATATAATGTTAGATCAGAATCAACATTTCAAAGGCGCTCTTCAACAGTATTAAGTTGGATAAATTGGATTCTTGAACAAATTGAAGAATAAAAAAACAACACGCTTAACTTTTTATAAAAGCCCTAA
This sequence comes from Bacteroidota bacterium, assembly GCA_003650425.1. GTDB lineage: Bacteria > Bacteroidota > Bacteroidia > Bacteroidales > F082 > B16-G9. Next base: position 15,790 of record QMPP01000032.1, read on the forward strand.
AAGCTTAGCTTAATCACTAGCAAATCAATTTTTTAAACCTCAAACTACTGTATAAAATACTTAAAATTGTATGGATAATGTTTAATTACTACGACTCCATCACAAAACCCAAAACCAAATATATCACGGCAGTAATAGTACCCACCAGCAAAGCATAAGGAAGCTGGGTTTTTACATGGTCGATATGGTCGGAGGCGGAGGCCATCGATGAAATGATGGTAGTATCTGAAATGGGTGAACAGTGGTCACCAAACACACCGCCACCCAACGTAGCGGCTATTATTAAATAAAGGTTCACCCCATGAATTTCGGCCATAGGGACCACGATAGAAATCATGATGGCAAAAGTACCCCAGGATGTTCCCGTGGAGAAAGCGATAAAGGAGGAAATAACAAAAACAAGCGCCGGCAGGTACTGCGGAGCTATCAACCCTTCGGTAAAGTGCGCCACGTAATTTCCCGTACCCAGATTATTACAGACATCACTTATGGAAAACGCCAGCATCATCAACAGGGCCAATGGCATCAACTCGCTAATCCCTTTCAGGGTGAGGTCAACCATTTTTTTTGTTTTCATAATACCCTGCACACGGTAAAGTATCATAGCAAAAACCAGCGAAGTGGTTACCGAGTACAACACAGCTGACGAACCCGACCCTTTACCGATCGCCTTTACCATGTGATCAAACAGACCGGAAAAATGTTCAACTTCTCCCCAGCCGGTATAAATCAGCGTAACAGGCATCATAAAAATCATCACCAACAAAGGCAGCACCATGTTCATACTTCTGGGAGTGATACCCTCCTTCATCTCCAAAGAAGTTATCTCATCCGAAATCAACGGTTTGGCATTGTCGTTATGCACTTTCCCCGTATCACGCGTACGTTTCTCAGCAGCAGCCATTGGCCCGAAATCTTTTTTAGTAACGATAATCAACGTTACCATCAGAATGGTAAGCATGGGATAAAAATTCAACATCAAAGCCGAAGCCATCGTTGGCAACGGGTTTTCGATACCTTGCGTAATAAGCAACCCCATAATAAAAGCACCCCAGGCATTAATGGGAATTAATATGGAAGAGGGTGCCGAGGTGGCATCGGCAATGTACGCCAGTTTTTCGCGGGGAATCTTCAGCTTATCAAAAACAGGCCGGTAAAGGGTTCCTACGGTTAGTGAACTGATACTAGTTTCGATGAATAGCAACATGCCCGTTAGCTGGGCAAAAAGCTGAACAATCACCCTACTCCTGCCTTCCCGCTTCGAATCAAAACGGTTCAGTATTTTGTTTATCCTGATGATAAAACCCTGAACTCCTCCCGAATACTGGATAAACATCAGCAGCGACCCCACCAATGCACTAAACATGATGGTTCGCGTATTGCCTGCCGACTTAAAAACATTGACAAACCCTTCCAAAGTACCAATAGTTCCGTCGAGCAGATTCCAATCGTTAATAATGAGCCATCCCAGCCATATTCCTGCTATCAACGAAACATAAACCTGTTTGGTTCGCAACGCCAAAATAATGGCTATCACCGGTGGAAGAATGGAAAGAAAGCCGTAATTATCCATACTATTATTGAAAACGGATGGTTATTTTGAAGGCTAAAATAGTAATAACCGTTGTTTGTTGCCCGCCAAGGCAAAATATTTATTCACTTATTGTATTTTAGCATCCTGACGTAATCGAAATTTTTCTCAAAAATTGATATTAATAAAACAGCCCTAATTTATCATGAAGCGATTTTTTATCCTCCTAATAGTTTTTGCAGCCAGCTCTTCCGTTATGGCACAATTCAGGCCATTGAAGAAGCGTAGGCACAACGTAAACAAGGCGGTAAAACAAATTGCTGCCGCCCCCGACTTTAAAACGGCCGGTTTTGCCTTTCTGGCACAAGATGTAAACAGCGGTGAAATTATTTCTGCCTATAATCCCGATATGGCGCTACGCCCGGCTTCTACCCTGAAACTTCTGTCAACAGCCACCGCACTAGAGCTGTTAACCCCTGATTATCGCTACATAACCGTTTTGGAATATTCGGAAAAAATCGACACCATCCGGCATATTTTAAACGGCAATATTATTATTAAAGGTGGCGGCGACCCCACGCTTGGATCAGGCTATTTTGACCAAACCAAATCAAAACAATTTTTAAAACAATGGAAAGAAGCAGTCAACAGACTGGGAATTGACTCCGTTACCGGCTCCGTGATTGCCGATGCCAGCCTGTTTAGCCATGAAATGGTTCCTCCTTCGTGGTCGTGGCAAAACATAGGTAACTATTTTGGCGCAGGCCCCTGTGGGCTGACCATTGAGGACAATACCTATTCCATCTATTTCAATACAGGCGCTAAAGTGGGAGACACGGCCAAACCGGTTAAAATATCGCCAACCATCCCAGGCCTTATTATTGAAAACCATGTTACAGCTGATTCTGTCAATTGGGACAACTCAATTATTTTTGGCGCCCCTTATGGTAAAAAGAGAGTTATTCGCGGTGAGCTTCCGGTAGGCAGACATCTTTTCAGGGTAAAAGGCTCTATGCCTGACCCTGCCTATATTGCCGCCTGGCAACTCGACTCAGTATTAAATGCCGCAGGAATCAGGATAGCGGGAAGCCCGACAACCCTTCGGCGGCTTAAAGAAAAAGGCAGCTCCCTCCTGTTTCACGGCACTCCTTTCGACACCCTATTCTCTCCTCCCCTTTCTCAAATCATTGCCCAAACCAACATTCACAGCATTAACCTATTTGCTGAACATTGCGCGCTCAGTGCAGGTATAGCGTTGGGAGCCACACCCGAAACAATCGTTGCCATGGACTCCATCATCAGTTTTTGGTTTGCCAAAGGAATGGATACCGAGGGCATCCGGCTGACCGATGGCAGCGGCCTCTCGCAATACGATGTAATTACTCCGCGACAAATGGTTTTTTTGCTTACTTACATGAAAAACAACAGCCATTGGTTTAACGCGTACTACCAATCCTTGGCTGTGGGCGGTGAAACAGGCACGCTGAAAGATCTGTTTTTTAACACGGCTGCGCGGGGCAATATCCATGCAAAAAGCGGCACCATCGATGGAGCCAAAGCTTACAGCGGATACGTTACTTCCAGGTCAGGAAGGCAAATTGCCTTTTCGATGATGGTTAACAATTTCAGCGGCTCTTCACGCGAAGCCAAAGCCAAGCTGACGTATTTAATGAATGCCCTGGCAGAGTTTAACAGGTAACAGAAATGACTTTTTTCAACAATTGATATAATTATTTTACGTGTCATTACGTTGATAGGTCAAAGTCGGTTATTGAAGCTATTAATGTTTTCTTCAAAGAAAAGTACTAACATCATGGAAATCTATTGGGTCATCTTAATAATTGTGGTTGCAAGTCTTGTTAAAGGCATAACGGGTTTTGGCTTCGCGCTGGTTTCGCTTCCCCCTCTAATGATTTGGTACTCGCCCAAGGAGCTGATACCCGTGTTAATTTTATGCAACCTGTTTATTTCAACGGTAATTGTTTTACAGAAAAAAGAAAAAAAACTGGTAAGCCGGCAGTTCCGTACATTTATCATTTTCGGAGGCATTTTCACCATCCTCGGGGTTGTTACCCTTAAAAATATTTCAGAAGACTTACTTATTAAAACGTTGAGTGTGTTTTTAATTCTTCTTTCCTTGTTATCATTGTTAGGGATAAAATATTCGGTAAAACTAACCAACACGTCATACAAAGTAGCAGGAGCTTTTTTAGGATTTTTAACCGGAAGCACTTCTATAAGTGGCCCTCCCATGGCACTCTTTTTACACTCGGCCAACGTTGATAACAAACAATTTAGAGAAATATTTGCATGGTTTAGTATTGTAACTACCATAATTGCCTTAACCGGTTATGCCATGTTCGGCCTACTAACCAAAAACACTTTTCAAATGGCCGGCATGTTCTTACCCATTCTCTACCTCGGCACTTACTTTGGTAAACGAATCAACCATCTCATTCCCATCCCGGTGTTTAAAACATCCATCCTTATCATCACCTTGTTTGCAAGCATCATGTTATTGCTAAAATAATTACTTTTCGTTTCGATAGAAGTAAGTTATAATAGTTCTCAGCTCACCGCTTTCTCCAGTAACTTTAAGGTATTGCCGGTGGCATTAAAACGAGCCTCTATCCCAATGGGGATGGTGATAATGGTATCGATATGGCCAAACGGAAAACCATACGAAACCGGTATACTCAATGGGGAAAAGAGATCAGCGACAGCCTGTTTTAACGTCAGGCGAGGCTCATCATTTATGTTACACTCGTTAAAAACACCAAAAACAATTCCTGCTGCCTTTTTCAGGTTAGTGGCTTGCAACAGATGCACCAGCATCTTATCAACCCGGTAGGTTTTTTCCTCAATCTCTTCCAGAAAAACAATCTTATGCTCAAAATCGGGTTCAAAGCCGCTGCCAATCATCGAAGCAAGCACACTAATATTGCCACCCACCAGTTTACCGGTGGCTTTTCCCTTGTTGATGGTGTAGCGGTCAAACTCCGTATTTCCTTCTGTACCCGGCTCCCGCTGATAGGGATATTTGTAATGATTTTTGGAATTCATCACCACGTTATTAAACGAGTTCCATACAAAATCGTTGAAGGAGGAAATTCCCAGCGGCCCATGAAAAGTTACCAGCCCCGTGCGCTCGTATATGGCATTTAAAAAGGCGGTAATATCGCTGTACCCCATAAAAATTTTCGGATTGTTTTTAATAAGGTCGTAGTCGAGCATATCCAATATTCGGATGGCTCCGTAGCCACCCCTCACACACAAAATGGCATCCACCTTTTCGTTGCCAAACATTTTGTTTAACTCGGAGGCCCTGTCGGCATCTTTACCGGCAAAATAGCCATATTGATCCAACACACTCTCTTCATAATAGGTATTAAACCCCAACAATTTTAATTGCGAAACCGCATTATCCAATTGCTGTTTGTTAATAGGCCCCGACGGGGTAATCAGCCCAATGGTATCACCGGGATTTAATCGTTTGGGTAAAATACGAACAGGTTGCTCTTTCAAACCTGATAATCCCAACGCGCTTCCCGGTTTCGGTGCCAACGACAAAGCCGTTAAGGCACCGGCACCTCTGATAAAATTTCTTCTGGTAAGCATCAAACAATTTTTGCTGAAAAGTACAATTTTATATTGAAACTGCCCTGACCGGAGATTAAAAAAGGGAACTTCCTACTATTGGTGCGCGATAAAGTAGTACTCTTTATTTTCCTGATAAAGCCGATTAAACTCCTCTAATGAAAGTGTATTCGTTTTTTTAATAAACGATTTCAAAGTTGAAATTTTCAATCCTGATTCTGAAAAAAAGCGATAAAGATCGATCGGTCTGGTTCCGTAAAAATCGCTGGCTCCCAAACCAAACTCAAAAACAATGTAAGGTTTATCTCTTCTTATTAAATTGGCAGCACCCTTTAAAACGCCAAATTCAGCACCTTCTACATCTATTTTAATCAAGTCGATTTTAACAGACCCGGGAATTACATCATCCAGCTTTTTAAGTTCCACCTCTATCTCCTCAATATCGGGTGCATCCACCTCGTACTTTCGTTTTTTAATCCCGCTGTAAGCAGGAGCATTTTTTACAAGCTGGAAGGTTGAGGTACCATTTTTTTCAGCAAGTGCATAAGGAAGAATGGTGGCTTTTCCGTCGAAATTCTTTTTCAGGTCTTCATAAAGATACGGAATGGGTTCAAACCCGAAATGCTTTCCATTGGGAGCATCCTTTAGCATAGCAGCCAAAATTTCGCCTTTGTGGCAGCCAACATCAACACAATTAGAGTCGGGTTTCAGCACCCTTTTCATAATAGTAGTAGTAAGCCTGTCGTATTCCAGGTTCTTCGTCAAATCAATATGAAGCAGGTTTAATGTTACCCTGATAATGTTTTTTATATCCATGCCTACTGCTAATTTCACCTTTTTAATAGGCGCACAAAAGTAGTTTTTTTATTTAATGCCAGATAGGAAATTACTTTTTAATAACTTCGGTTTCACAATTTTTTTTAAGTTTCTCAAGATATTCAGTTTACGCTTAATTATCAGCGCTCCATTGGAAACAGAATAAATAATCAAAACAAATCCTATAAAATAGTTAATTAAACCTGACGATTCCTGCGAAACGTTCATAATACTAAATCCTGCAACGATGTACGAGATTCCCAATAAAATGAAAAGCCATAAATACTCTTTATTGTGTTTGCTTAACAGACCTGATGTTAACATAAATGTCCCCATGATGGTAAGCCAAAACGAAAAAATAATCAGGTAAAACTCATTGTCACTATGAGGATAAGTAAAAATGATGAGTCCAGTAAAAGCATCCACTATCATCTCGGCAATAAGTTCTCTCGTAACGCTTTCATCAAAATGCATAAACAGATAAACCAAAGATAGAGAAAGATACGAGTTTTTGCCTTAAATCACAATCATTTTAGTAGCAAAAAGCCTAAGTGTGCGGCAGGGTTTTAAGGTTCGAAGGCCACAGGTTGTAAAAATGGCTATTTTCTTCAACGCTTTAATTAATTGGCTACCACCGCCCAATCAGGTATAGCATTTAAATCGATGTGAAATACTGATGCACCCCAGAAGTAAGTCATCAGCGCAATTACAATCGCACCTAACAGATTAAGCAACAAACCTGTTTTCGCCATTTGCATAACTGAAATTTTGTTGGATCCGAAAACAATGGCGTTGGGAGGAGTGGCCACCGGAAGCATAAAGGCCATGGAAGCACTTAAGGTAGCCGGCAGCATCAGAAGCAACGGATTAATGTGGATGGAAACTGCCAGCGAGGCAATGACCGGTAAAATAATTTGTGTGGTTGCCGTGTTGGAAGTGAGCTCCGTAAGAAAAGTCATGA